>DASUWP010000118.1:0-17442 GCA_036378335.1 Acidobacteriaceae bacterium
CCCCGCCCCTGGCGGCCTCATCTACTGCCCTAGCACCTTCTCCACCTGCCCAGTGTCTGTGTGCACTCCGGGCGTCACGAATTAACTGCGCGTCTGAAGACGCTTTTTTCTGGGAAGGCACCATGATTCCTCCAGCAGAAACCTCGCCCCGGACTACTCTTTTCCGGCACGACGATAACCATCACACCCTCCATGCCGGCTGCGCCTCTGCGACGGTCCTGCTCCTGCTCGCCGGGCTCGCCCTGGTTGCGGGCTGCAGCAGCCCCGCCAAGGGCGGAGGGCCGCCCCAGTATCCGCCTCCGGAGGTGACCACGACCACCGTGGAACAAAAGGATGTGCCGGTCTACGGCGAATGGGTGGCGAACCTCGATGGCTATACCAACGCGCAGATTCAGCCCCAGGTCACCGGCTATCTGATCCGTCAGGACTACAAAGAAGGCTCCCAGGTGCGCAAGGGAGAGGTCTTGTACGAGATCGATCCCCGGCCCTTCCAGGCGGCGCTCGATCAGGCCAAGGGGCAATTAGCACAGGCCAAGGCCCAGCTGCAGTTGGCCCAGATCAATACGAAGCGCGA
Source organism: Acidobacteriaceae bacterium (assembly GCA_036378335.1). Lineage (GTDB taxonomy): Bacteria > Acidobacteriota > Terriglobia > Terriglobales > Acidobacteriaceae > KBS-83. Next base: position 575 of record DASUWP010000118.1, read on the forward strand.
TACCCCGCTCGCCGAGGCGCGCGCCATTGCGCGCTCGCAGCTCGATAACGATCTGCAGACGCAGGCGGCCGATGAGGCCAGCGTGACGGCGCAGGAGGCCGCAGTCGAAACCGCGCAGCTCAACCTCGGCTTCACCAAGGTTCGCTCGCTGCTGGATGGCATCGCCGGCATCGCGACCACGCAGGTCGGCAGCCTGGTCACGCAGTCTACCGTGCTGACGACTGTGTCGCAGGTGCAGCCCATCAAGGTCTACTTCGCGATCAGCGAGCAGGAGTATCTCGCGCTCTCAAACAAGGTGCGCTCGGCAGGCGGCTCGGATCTGCTGCACAGTGCTGACCGCGTGCCGATTGAATTGACCCTCTCCAACGGGAACGTCTATCCCGCCAAGGGCCGCATCATTTTTGTCGATCGCGGGATCAGCGCAAATACCGGCACCATCCGTGTGGCGGCTGCCTTCGCCAACCCGCAAAGCCTGCTGCGTCCGGGCCAGTATGGCAGAGTGCGCGCACAGACAGAACTGCAGCGCGGAGCCCTTCTGGTGCCCCAACGCGCAGTCACCCAGTTGCAGGGCTCCTACCAGGTGGCAATCGTGAATCCCGACAACAAGGTGCATATTCAGGCGGTAGAGATCGGACCACAGATCGGGAGTGACTGGGTCATCACCAGCGGCCTCAAGCCCGGCGAGCAGGTTGTCATTGAAGGAAATGGCAAGCTGGTGGACGGTATCCCCGTTCATCCGCATCCCGCCGCTCCTGAGCAAGCCAGCACAGAGCAAGCCGGTGCTGACCAGTCGAACGCTGCGCCGTCGAAAGCCGACCAGGCCAGCCGTGGCAAGACCGCCAAGCCGAGCGCCAGCAGCGAGGGCAAATAGACCATGTCTAAGTTCTTTATCAACCGGCCCATCGTGGCCATGGTGATATCGATCATCATGGTCATCATCGGCGTGGTGGCGATGCTCAGCCTGCCGACCTCGCAATTCCCCAACATCGTTCCGCCCGAGGTACTGGTGCAGGCCACCTATCCCGGTGCCGACGCCAAGACGCTCGAACAATCCGTTGCAACGCCTATCGAACAGCAAGTGACCGGCGTGGACCACATGAACTACATGTACTCCACGAACGCGAACAACGGTGCCATGTCGCTTACTGTCGATTTTGATATCGCGACGAACCCGGACATCGACCAGGTCCTTACGCAGCTTCGCGTCAATCAGGCGACACCGCAACTTCCCGCGCAGGTGAACACCGCCGGCGTCACCGTGATCAAGTCGCTGGCATCGCCGCTGATGTTCGTCATGCTCTACTCGCCCAAGGGCACTCACGACTTCAACTTCCTCACCAACTACGCGTACATCAATATGGCCGACGAGTTGACGCGCGTCCCCGGCGTTGCGCGCGTGCAGGTGTTTGGCGGGCAGTATTCCATGCGTGTCTGGGTCGATCCGAATCAGTTGGCCAAGCTCAGCGTCACTGTGCCGCAGATCGTTAGCGCCATGCAGGTGCAGAACAATGTGAACCCCGCCGGACAGATTGGAGGCGAACCGGTTCCAGGTGGCCAGGAGTTCACCTATACAGTGCGCTCGCAGGGACGCCTCGTGACCCCAGAGGAGTTCGGCCAGATCGTTATCCGCGCCAATCCGGACGGCTCTGTGCTGCGCCTGAAGGACGTCGCGCGCATCGAGATGGGAGCGCAGACTTACAATCTCGCTACACGCTACGGCGTCCCAGGCCGCAACGATCAGGTCTCAGCGGGCATGGCGATCTATCAGCTGCCGGGATCGAACGCAGTCGCTGCAGCCGATGCCGTTTACAAGAAACTGGCTGAGTTACAACAACGATATCCGACGGATATGGAGTCGGCTGTCCCCCTGGACACCACCAAGGCTGTCACCCAGGGACTGCATGAGATCGTCATTACGCTGGGCATCGCTCTCGGTCTGGTGATCCTGGTCGTCTATATCTTCCTGCAGGGCTGGCGTGCCACCCTGATTCCGCTGCTTGCCGTGCCTGTCTCGCTCATCGGCACGTTCGTGATCTTCCCCGCTCTCGGCTTCTCCATCAACACCCTCTCACTACTCGGCTTGGTGTTGGCCATCGGCCTCGTCGTCGACGACGCCATCGTCGTGGTCGAGGCGGTCGAGCACCATATCGAGGAGGGCATGTCACCCAAGGAGGCCTCGATCGCGGCGATGGAGCAGGTCTCCAGCCCGGTCGTCGCCATCGCGCTGATCCTGGCTGCCGTCTTCATCCCCACGGCCGCGGTACCCGGCATCACCGGGCGCTTGTATCAGCAGTTCGCCATCACCATCGCCATCTCGGTACTCTTCTCCGCCTTCAACGCGCTGACGCTCAGCCCTGCACTGTGCGCACTGCTGCTCAAGCCGAAGAAGCCCAGCCGGGGCCCCCTGGGCGCCTTCTTTCGGTGGTTCAACCGCTCATTTGGCCACACGCGAGATACGTATGTCCGCACCTCCGGCTTCCTTATCCGCAAGTCCGGTTTCGCGCTCGTGTTCCTGGTGCTTGTCTCCGTGGCAGCCGTGTGGATCGCTCGCGGCATTCCCAACTCCTTCCTGCCAGACGAGGATCAGGGCTATCTCTATGTCGGGATGGTATTGCCCAATGCGGCATCGTTGCAGCGCACCATTGAAGCCTCCAAGAGTGTCGAGGATGTCATTCTGAAGACGCCTGGAGTCGAGAGCATTGTCAGTGTCAACGGCTTCAGCCTGCTCAGCTTTACCCAGAGCACTTATAACGCCTTCTATTTCGTCACCCTAAAACCCTGGGATCAACGTAAGAGCAAGGACCAGCAGTACAAGGCCATCCAGCAGCACATTGCCCAGGGACTTGGCGGCATTAAGCAAGGCATTGCGTTCTCCTTCCCGCCACCTGCTATCCCCGGCGTCGGTACCTCGGGTGGTGTGTCCGCGGTGCTTGAAGACCGCTCCGGCGGCGCACAGCAGAACCTGACCGATAACGTCAACAAGTTCATTGCAGCGCTGCACAAACGGCCGGAGATCGCCAATGTCATCACGACCTATCTGCCGGATGTTCCCCAGGTCTATGTGGACGTCGATCGCGCGAAAGCCATCCAGGAAGGCGTCAGTCTCAGTGACGTCTACGAGACTCTGCAGACCTTCATGGGCGGCAACTTGGTGAACTACTTCAACCGTTTCGGACGGCAGTGGCAGACCTATGTCGAAGCGGAAGGATCCTCGCGTACGAACATCGACAACATCGGTCAGTTCTACGTGCAGAATGCCTCCGGCAATTCCATACCGCTGTCTGCTCTGACTACGGTGAAGCGCATTACCGGGCCTGAATTTACCATGCGCTACAACGAGTATGAAGCGGCGCAGTTGATCGCGACGGCCAATCCCGGATACAGCTCGGCTCAGGCCACCGCAGCATTTGAGCAGACCTTCCGCGAGACCATGCCGCGAGAAATGGCACTTGACTACCAGGGCATGACCTTCCAGGAGCAGAAGGCCGCGCAGGGCGTCTCATCCACGACCATCTTCGGCGTCTCCCTGCTCTTCGTGTTCCTCATCCTGGCCGCACAGTACGAGAGCTGGTCGCTACCCTTCAGCGTTCTGCTGAGCACGCCGATCGCTGTCTTCGGGGGCTTCCTCGCGCTGTCTCTGCGCAGCCTGGAGAATAACGTCTACGCGCAGATCGGGCTGGTCATGCTCATCGGACTGGCTGCGAAGAACGCCATCCTGATCGTCGAATTTGCGCGCAGCGAATACCAGAGCGGCAAGACCATCTACGATGCGGCGCTGGCCGGCGCTCAGCTCCGTCTGCGTCCCATTTTGATGACCGCCTTCGCCTTCATCCTTGGTTGCATTCCGCTGTGGATGGCGACCGGCGCCGGCGGCATCTCCCGTCAGGTGCTTGGAACGGTCGTGATCGGTGGCATGCTGGCTTCAACCCTCATTGCCATCTTCATCGTTCCAGTCACGTTCGCTGTCGTCGAGCGTCTGACGCACCGCGTCAGTACTCGCGGCCTGCGCAGGGAGACGCGGGAGACGGTAATTTCGGGAGACGGTTTATGACAAAGCAGAGCATCGCCGCTGCGCTCGGGGTGACAGCCGTCCTGTTGACGGGCTGCACCGTCGGGCCAAAATACAAGCGGCCCACCATCGACACGCCTGCGGTCTATCGTGGCGCGGAGGCAAATGGCAACACCCAGACCAGCGAGACACCGCACGACCTGAATGGCACGGCACTCCCTGGTCAGGCGAACAGCCTCACTTCCGCGGCGCTCTCGCTCGGCGATGAGAAGTGGTGGGAAGTCTTTGGCGACCCGCAACTTCAAGAGCTGATCCGCACGGCGCTCAAACAAAACTACGATGTCCGTATTGCCGCGGAGCGCGTTCTGCAGTCGCAGGCACAGCTCGGCGTCACCCGCTCGCAGCAATTTCCGCAGATCAACGGCACTGGTGGATACAACGTCCAGCGGTATCCTTCTGCGCAGTTCGGTGGGTTGGGCTCGTTCGTCACCCATCTGGGCCAGCTTGGCCTCTCGTCTTCCTGGAACATTGACTTCTGGGGGCAGTATCGCAATGCCACCAAAGCCGCGCGCGCGCAGTTACTAGCCAGCCAGTGGTCGCAGCGCGAGGTAATGGATACCCTGGTCCTCAACGTCGCCACCGGCTACTTTCAGTTGCGCACGCTGGACCTGGAGCTGGAAATCTCGAAGCGCACTCTCGCCTCTCGTCAAGAGTCGCTGAAGCTGACCGAGACGCTGGAGTCCGGCGGAAGCACCAGCTTACTGGACGTGCGGCAGGCGGAAGAACTGGTCAGCACGGCCGCTGCCGCCATCCCTGACATCGAGCGGCAAATCGAGCAGGAGGAGAATGCACTGCAGACGCTGCTCGGCCAGAATCCCGGTCCTATCGCTCGCGGATTGCCTATCGACCAACAGCCGCGCATGCCCGTGGTTCCCGCGGGATTGCCTTCGTCACTGATCGAGCGCCGCCCGGACATTCGTCAGGCCGAGCAGCAGCTCATCGCCGCGAATGCTCAGGTGGGTGTAGCGAAGGCCCAGTACTTCCCCGCTATCTCTCTCACCGGCCAGGTGGGCACTGCGAGCAATGCGCTCAACACACTCTTCCACGACTCGACATTCGCTTATGCGTACGGCGCATCGGCAACGGAGCCGCTGTTCGACGCGGGCCGTATTCGTAACAATGTCCGTCTCACCGAGGCACAGAAGCGGGAAGCGGTCCTCACCTATCAGAAGACCATTGCCCAGTCCTTCCAGGATGTCTCAAACGCGCTGATTGCCTATCAGAAATATCGTGAGTTCCGGGAACAACAGGAGCGTCTGGTCACTGCGTCGCGCGATGCGGTGAGCCTCTCCAACATGCGTTACAAGGGTGGCTATTCCAGCTACCTTGATGTGCTGACAAATCAGACGACCCTTTTCTCCGGGGAGCTCACTCTTGCTTCGGCGCGCGAGGAGGAAATGCTCTCACTGGTGCAGCTCTACAACGCACTCGGCGGTGGTTGGCAGCAGTAGCAACTTCCACAGCACTTCGAGTTACCTGATGAAAAGGCCGCTTTCGGGCGGCCTTTTTCTTTTCTGTTCCTTTTTGGAAGGCAGAGCGCCAATCCCCAAACTTTCGTCACTGGTTTTGCCTCATGCTCCCTCTTTCTGCGCCGATCCTTGCACTTTCGTGGCACATGAACCTCTCGCTCAGCACGCCATAATGTCCCCACTGCGAGCTGCATTCCTACATACTTTCTGACTCGCAACCGGGCTCACACACAGCCAAAAAATGCTGGCGTGCGTGCCTCAAACTTCTCTCTCTCCGACCACAAGCGGCGCTCAAAAGGCAATGCGGTGGCGATGGATGGCAGGATGGCTATGTTTCGGAAATCTTCTTTCTTTGCCCAGGTGCTTGCTGCGCTTCCCACGATCGGCGCAGCACTTCTCAGTCTAGGCAGCACAGCTATCGCGCACGGCCAGGCGACTCCGCGCATCACCGCTGAGGTAGACAGTTCGGCGCTCGTTTCGCTGCCCGGTTCAGTGCACCCGTGGGCGCGGCCGGAGTTCGACCGCGGCCGCGCGCCGGCGAATCTGAGCGGTCACATGCTGCTCGTCCTCAAGCGCTCGCCGGAGCAGGAATCCGCACTCCAGGCGCTGATCGCGTCGCAGCAAGATCCGAAATCTTCGAATTATCACAAATGGCTCACGCCGCAAGAATTCGGCAAGCGCTTCGGCGTTGCCGATTCCGACGTGCAGACCGTGACCAGCTATCTGTCCTCGCAAGGGATGAGCGTGGGCCGCGTCTTTAGCGGCCGTATGGCCATCGAAGTGGGCGCCACCGCCGGGCAGATTCGCTCCAGCTTCCAGACAGAGATTCACGCCTACTCTGTCGGAGGTAAGACCTTCTACGCGAACAACTCCGCTCCGAAGATTCCTTCGGCGCTGCGCACTGTTGTCTCCGGCTTCTCCGCACTGAACAACTTCCGCGTGGAAGGCGGCTCGGGAACGGGCACGCAGGCCACGTTTGACCCGGCAACCCACACCCTCAAGCCGCTCTACACCGTTACAACTGGTGGCAAGAGCGTGTATGGCGTCTCGCCGGCTGACCTCTCGGTGATCTACGGAATTCCCGGTCCGACGGCTCAAGGCCTCGGCGGCACGAACGTCAATGTCGGGATCGTTGGCGATTCAGACATCAACGTCAACTACGTCATGAACTACCGCACCATCTTTGGCCTAGGCACCACGAAAACTCCCATCGTCGTTGTGGATGGCAACGACCCCGGGGTCAATAGCGATGCATACATCGCCTACAAGCAGATTGAATTGGTGAGCGCGGTCGCTCCTAACGCGAACATTTACTACTACACCTCAGCCACAACAGATTACGACTCCGGTATCTACTTCGCCCTTCTGCGCGCGGTGGAAGACAACCAGGTGCAGGTCCTGTTGAATGGCTTCCAGGAATGCGAACACGCCATCGGCACTGACGCGATGCAGCTTGTTAACTCCGTTGCCGAGGAGGCCGCGGCGCAGGGCATCACCTTCGTCGCCGCAGCCGGCAACTCCGGTGCTGCGGGATGCGCCGTGCCGGGCACTTCGGGAGCCGCCGCCAACGCCGCAAACGCTGTGAACGGGTTCGCCACCTCGCCCTATCTCACTGCGGTCGGCGGCACGGACTTCTATTACGGCCTTGGCTCCATAGACAATTACTGGAGTACCACCAATAGCACCAGCACGAGCACGCCGTATCTATCGGTGAATACGAATACGACAAATAGCCATAAGGCGATCGGCTATTTTGCGACAGGCCAGTACCAGGAGCAGGCCTGGAACGATAGCTACTCTGGCAATGGAAATTCCAACGCCGTGACCAGCCCTTCGGTACAGTTGGCCGGGGGTGGTGGCGTCAGTTCCGAGGGGACCTTTGTCATACAGAAGGATGGCTCGACGAAAGCCATCCCCCAGCCGATGCCTCCCTATCAGCTGAGCAACGCAAATGCCAATTCGATTGGCAGTGGAGTGGCGCGCGTCATACCTGATGTTTCGTTCTTCGCCGGTAGCGGCGCCTACAACACCGAAGGCTACAACAATACCGCCTACATATTCTGCATGCAGGCTTCGGATTGTCTCTCAACCGGAACGGTGCAGTTCACCTATTCCGGCGGAACTGAGGCGGCGAGCGCGGTCTTTGCCGGCGCAGTCGCACTTGCGGTCGAGCAATATAACGCGGGCTCTCGCTTCGGACTCGGCAATGTCAATCCCGCTTTGTATTCGCAACTGGCGGGCACGACGCCGACGATCACCGCGCATGACATCAAACTAGGCACCAATGAACTGACGTGCAGCAGCGGGACCAACTGCCTTGGCGGCCACATGACCGGATATGCCGCCCAAACCGGTTACGACGCAGCTACCGGCCTTGGCAGCTTCAACATCACGAGCTTCGTCACTAACTACAAGCCCTCCAATACCACATCGAGCACGGTTACTCTCGCCGTGACGGATTCCCTCGGCAACGCGCTTTCCTCATGCGTCGTCAACGGCGTGACTGAGCCACACTGCGCCAAACACAGCCAATGGCTCAAATTTGTGGTCAATGCATCCGGCAGCGGTGGCACACCGACGGGTGATGTCGCCATCTTCACCTCCAGCCCGTTGCAGTCTGAATCGGCCGTAGAGACCCTGACGCTCAGCAGCGGTACCGCAAGCGATACCTGGAACCTGCTGCCCGGCGGCACTTACAACATCTATGCCCGCTATGCAGGAGACACGACGTTCGCACCCAGTCTGACGGGCACCCCCTACAACATCACCGTCGCGCCGGAAAACTGCCAGATGGTGGTGTACGGACACAACATCAACGTCGGCAGCAGCTCCAATATTCCTTATGGAACTCCAGTCAGCATCACGGTTGAGCCATACTCAGCCAGCACCACAACCAACGTCGCTATCCCGTCCGGATCCATCAACGTCGTGGACAATAGCAGCCAGATCACCACACTGCCGGTCGATTCCGAAGGTGCAGCAACCTTCACATCGAATCTGCTGGCAACCGGTTCGCATTCCATCGTTCTCACCTATCCCGGAAACGCCAGCTTCAATAGCTGCTCTACCGGTGCGTTCTTGGCCAACATCGTACAGTCAGGCACGACGACTGTTCTGAATCCCCAGAATCCAAATCTGAACTCCGGCAGCATCACGCTGACAGCTGAGGTCAAGGCCAACCCCGTCACAATCAATGGCACAACTTATCCGTCAAACGGTACGCCACCAAGCGGCACTGTCACGTTCAAGAACGGGGCAACTGTTCTGGGCTCGCCAACCCTCACCCCCAGCTTTGATGCCAATGGCAATGCCATAAGCGCCGCCAGTTTCACCATCAGCAGCGTTGGAAGCGGCACTATCACTGCTACTTACAATGGCGACACACGTTACACCACTTCAGCGGCAAGCACGACGTTGACTTCATCTTCCTCGACGATTGACATCAATGGCACAAGCACCACCAGTTACTTCATCACAGACACAGACAACGCTGCGAACAGTATCTATCCCGCGCAGGACTCGCTGACGCTGCATATCAGCGTGCCGAATGGGACTGCTCAGTTTTGTATTCTCATAGTCTGCTTTCCGGTAAACCTCCCCTCGGACAACGGGACGGTCTCCGTGCTTGCGAATGGCATCCCTATCGCCACCGGCATCGCACTCGACGCAAATGGCAACGCGACCTTCACTCTGCCGCAGCAGAATGGCTACCTCACGCTGCCCACCGGGCAGGTGCAGCTGAGCGTCGATTACAGCGGCTACACCGTGACAGGAAGCTTTTTTGGAATCCCCGTCAATTGGGTTTCGTACGGTGCATCCAGTGATACCAAAACCATCACCATCAGCGACGACCGCACCAATGGCGACTTCTCCCTGCAGTCCGACACCACAGTCAACCAGGGCAGTCCGTTGTTGAATTCCACCAACACAAAGACAGCTTCCTACAATCTGCGCCTCACCTCGCTCTATAACATACAGAACATCAGTCCAACACCATCCATCCACCTGACCTGCGCGGTCGTAGGCTATAGCGTGGGCGGTGTTCGCGGAACAGTTCCCAACATTCCCCCACTGAACTGCGGCTTCGGCTCAGTGTCAACCAGCAGCGTAAACGTCACGTTAGGCAGCTCTGGTTATGCTAGCCAGACGCTCGTCGTGGGAGCGGGGAGCGGCTATACCATCGCCAGCAACACTGAGCCTGTCCAGCCCGCCACGCGTTGGTGGATGGCAGGCGGCGGCGCCACCCTGGCCTGCATCTTCCTGCTCGGACTCCCGGCACGTCGCCGCAAATGGCAGACGCTGCTCGGAGCCTGCGTGATGGTCATCGCCACCTTCGGGATGAGCGGCTGCGGAGTGAGCCTTGGGCCCGGTCCGTACGCGCAGGACTACAAGGGTCTCACGGGCGGCTCGTCCGGCACTCCGGCAGGCACTACGACACCCGTTCCCGCGGGCACTTACACCGTGCTCGTTACCGCGACCACGACTGTGGCCAACAGCACTCTCACCCACACCCTGCCGGTTCAGGTATTGGTAGGCGCAAGCAACTAGCCCAACGCACCGAAAGAAAAGGCCACACTCACCGAGTGTGGCCTTTCCCTTTACCCGCGCTTTCTATTGCGCGCGCCTCAACGTGACGAACGAACGCCCTTCATAGAAGCGGTACGCTCCCGCGGCCGGCGTATCGAGCACCTGCAGCGGCATCGGGCGATGCAGCTCAGCATCATGATGGCTGCTCACATTCAGCAGCTCATGCGCGCCGAGGTCCATGACAACGAAGCGATCGTTCTGAATAAAGCCAACACCATACGCTCCAGGCGCCAGCGTATGCGCGTCAGCGCCATCGCCCAGTTGCAGCGGTACTTCGCTGATCAGGTAGGCCTGATAACGCTGCTGGATCCCACTGGAATAGCCTGACGTGTCCACCAGAGCCATCAGCGTGAACATGCCATCCGCATAGCGGATGCCGCCGCTGTTTCGCATCTGCACCGTCGCACTCTGTCCGCGAAAGAAGACCTGCGCCGGCATCAGATCGCTCATCTGCTGCGCCTTCAGAACGCCGGGTGCTGGTGCCGTTGCTGCGCTTCCCTGCTGTGCCCCGAGCAACGGCGCCGATAGCCACGCACCCATTCCCAGTATGCCCGCAAGCGCGATGCGCCGCGTGGCTGCCAACTTCGTCATGGCGCTAGCTTAATCCTCTTACCTACTTGTTCACAGCAGCAGCCGCTGTTTCATCGGCGGAGTGCAGATGCCAGGGCACGCTCTCGCCGGAAAGCTCCGGATGGCTGCGCAGGAAGCCGAGTGTCGCAGTGCTGGCCATTGGGTCATCCTTCTCGTCGGCAAACAGCGCTGCCTGGGCCGCCGCCTTCTGCTTATCACCTTCCCGGCGATAGATGATCGCAAGATTGTAGTGCGCCGAAAGATCATCCGGCTCAATGGCCTGCACAGTCTCATACTCAGTCCGCGCCAGATCGTATTTGTGCTGCTGGTAATAGCTGAAGCCGAGTTCGCGATGCGCATCGATCGATCGTGGGAACAACGCGATCACCTTCTGCAGGTGAACGACCGCCGAATCCAGGTTGCCCTGATTGCGTTCCACCAGCGCCTGATAGTAGAGCGTACGCGCATCTCCCGGCATCATCGTGAGCGCTTGCTTCAGACTCGTAGCGGCATCGGCATACCGCTCCCACTGCAGGTAAACGATGCCCAAGTTCGTGTAGGCATCAGCATAATCCGGCCGCAGCTTCAGCACTTCACTGAACGCATCCTTCGCCTGCGCATACTGTGCCTGGTCCAGCAACGCGATGCCGAAGTTGTTCCACCGCATCCAGTCCGGATTGTCTTTGGGGTCCGCTGCTGCCGGAGGATTGTCTCCGATCTTCAATACACGAGAACGCACAGACATCTGCGCGACCGGATAGGGCGGATGCTTGTCGCCCAATGCAAAATTGGTGAACGGCTCATCGAAGTGCCGGTAATTCACCTTGGCCGTGATCGTATACGGCCCGGTTCCATCCTTCGGGATACGGAACCCGTACCGCACCAGTGTTGACCGGCCCGGCTGAATGGTCGCATCGGTCGCGGTCGTATGGCGGTCCCATATCTCGTGCTTCACCAGGAGCTTCCCTTTGGCGTCCAGCAGGCGCGTTACAAAGCTGTGCGCGTCGGGATCGAGATAGCCTTCCGGATTCAACCTGCCGCTTGCGTGCAGCACCTTACCCGTAGCATCGGTGAGCTCAAATTCCGCCCACGCCTGATACATATCGCGCTGCTCGGGGATCAACGTGTGACCAACGCCCTTGTTCTGAATCACCACCAGCGCCTGCAACTCGTCGCCGGGCTTGATCTGGAATCCACTCGTGCCCAGCGGCGCTACCAGCCCGGAGCCCTCCGGCCGCGCCAGCGCGAACAGATCAACGTTCAGCTTGTCCGTCTTCAAATATTCCAGCGTCTTCTTAAGCTGCTCATCGTAGCCATACAGGAACGGCACGGCGGTATTGCCGCCAATCCAGCGATGCGACACGATCGTGCCGTTCTTCGCCGCGACATCCGCCTGCACCGCCGTCTCGCGCGGCATATGGCAGCTCTGGCAGGTCTGGTAGTCCTTTTTGTAGAACGGCAAGGGCGATTGTTTGGCATACGAGGACCGTTGCCACTCATCGTAGAGACCGATCGCGCGCAGCCACTTGTAATCGTTCAGCTGCTCCGGAATGTTCGCCTTGTGGCATGCAGCGCAGTATTCGGGCGTGCGATAGAAATCCTTCATCACTGCGGCTTTGTGCCGATCCACGTGCGCGTTGATCTCGGCAAAACTCACTTCGCCCGGAATCGGCTTGCCTTGCTCATCCACCATCACGGCGGGCACACCCATCACGTAGGAGCCCAGCCCGTAGGTCGGTTGCAGCTTCTGGATAGAGTGGCATACCGAGCAGGTCACGCCATCCTGATCGAACTCCCGGTCTTTCGAAGCGGGGCGCGGCGTTACCGCTCCGGAGAACAGCTCGATGGGATTGTGGCAGCCCTCGCAGTGCCGCGCGAGCTCAATTCCTTTTGTGTTCTGCAACAGCGCCACGTTTTTTGTATAGAACGGCGTCCTGAACGAGTTGGCATGCACTGACTGCCGCCACTGGTGATACGTCGCCTCATGGCAATGCTGACAGTACTGCGCCGTGGGAAATGCGCCTGCTTCGATGAATGTGTCCCCTTCGATCTTGGCGTTGCTGGGCAGGAAGGGCTCCCCTTTGCCGAATCGATAGCTGTATGTCTGCGCTACTTGATCGGCGTACTTCTGCCGGTCGGCGTCCACCCGCTCACCAGCATGCAATGACTTCAGCCCGCCGACGCACAACGCCGCAAGCCCGGCGCCACAAAGCAGCCAACGCGAGATTTTGATCAGGGAATTGCGACTCTTCAGGGGCGTCATGGACACATCACGGGCCGGTACTGCGAGGGGCACCGCCTCGAACTATAGCGGGCACGCGTATCCCCGGACAAGAGAGAAATGCCGCTGCAAGCCCTGTAAACACTGGCGATTCGCTGCATCGCTCGTTTCTCCATCTTTAGGTGGAGTGCCCGCTCGAACTTGAGGTTGGCGTACGACAAAGAAGACGCATCCTAAGAATCGGCCAGGAGCATGTGCCGCATCTCTCAGCGCGAGCCTCCATGACCCGATCCAAGTAAGGAGCATCATGCCGATCCGCCTCACTGGAAAAAATCTTTCCCGTCAAGAGGACGCGACCGCCGCCCAGGTACAACAGGACCTGGAGCGCCCCACCGCAATCCAGATCTTTGCTCAAGTCGCGAAGAATGCGCGGCAGGAGCTGCACAGGCCGGCGCGCAGTCTGGCGATCTCCGGCTTCACTGGCGGCATCACCATGGGGCTCACGGGTCTCGCGACAGCAATCGCACGCGCCCAGCTCGGCACCAGCGGAGTCGCCCAATTCATCAGCAACCTGCTCTATCCGGTGGGATTCATCGCCGTCATTCTTGGCCGCGCGCAGCTCTTCACGGAAAATACGCTCTACCCGGTAGCACTGGTGTTGAGTGAACGCCGCCACTACCTGGCAACCCTGCGGCTTTGGGCTATCGTGCTCGTATTCAATTGCCTGGGGACGCTCGCGTTTGCCACGCTCGCCGTCCGCACGAATGCGCTGCAGCCAAAATACGTCGAGAGCCTTGCCGCTCTCGGCATGGATATCGCGAATCATTCCATCTCCAGCATTTTCTGGAGCGCCATCATCGGCGGTTGGATCATCGCGCTGGTCGCATGGCTGGTCAGCGGCAGTCACTCCATCAGCGGTTCCATGATGCTCATCTGGCTTCTCGCCTTCATCGTCGGCGTCGGCCACTTCGCGCACTCCATCGCCAGCAGCGGTGAGGTGCTCTGCACAGTTCTTCATCGCCAGTTACCCGCGAGCAGTTATTTCCGCTGGCTGTGGCCGGCGGTGCTGGGCAATATCGTCGGTGGCGTTGGCCTGGTCACGCTCCTCGAATACGGGCAAACTGTCGAAGAGTGATTCGGGCGATTGATTGGAGGCACCGTTCTAGCGTCATGAAACGTGACCTTGTTTCCGCAGCATAGCCTCGCGCACGGCTCGAAATCGCGCGGGCGGCTCGGGCATCAGCGAATGCTCCACCGCACGTTTGTAACCGCCGGTCCAGATCGTGTACATCACGGCCAGCGCACAGCCCACCCCGAAGACGAAGCCTAAAAACATGCCCATCAGGATGCTCCAGAGCTCGGTCATCGTGCGCGTACCGCTCCTATCGGCTTCTACAGCGAACGATACATCACCAGCGCATCCACATATCCGAACAGTGGGTGCAGAAACGCGGCCGGCAGCCGCCCGACGGTCGCAAAGCCGAGCGCCGTCCATAGCCGGACCGCGCGCTCATTCGTGCTCACCACGAAATTGAACTGCATCGCGCGAAATCCACGCTGGCGCGCCACATCCAGAGAGTGCAGACACATCGCGCGAGCTATCCCACGCCCCGTCGCCTGCTGCGAGGTGACGTAGCCGCAGTTGGCGACATGTGCTCCGCCGCCACGCTGATTGGCCCGGAGATAGTACGTGCCCAGAATCGATCCTACGATCGATCGGCCGTCGCCCTCGGCCACGAACGTCTCGTGTGCCGGCGAGAACCAGTAGGCCAGCGCATCCTCGCGGCTTATCTCCCGCGGCAAAGTGTACGTCGCTCCTGCGCGCAGCACCGGCTCCAGAATCTGCCAGATTGCCTCATCATCACGCCGCGTTGCATTGCGGATCACGATGCCACTATCCATGCGCTGTGTCCACAGACGACGATGCCCCGTCCATGTGCGGACGAGGCATCCATGTCTTAATCATGCTTACAGTTGATTCATCTTCTGCAGGAACTCGGCATTGTTCCGCGTTTTGAACTGACGGTCTACCAGCAGTTCCATCGCCTCTACGGGCGATAGCGGATTGAGCACTTTGCGCAAAATCCAGATGCGTTGCAAATCTTCTTTGGCAATGAGCAGCTCTTCCTTGCGCGTGCCGGAGCGCTGGATATCAATCGCCGGGAAGACACGCTTGTCCACCAGCTTGCGATCCAGAATCACTTCCATATTGCCGGTGCCCTTGAACTCTTCGAAGATCACTTCATCCATGCGTGAGCCGGTATCGACCAGTGCCGTGGCAATGATGGTCAGCGATCCGCCTTCTTCAATGTTGCGGGCTGCACCGAAGAAGCGCTTCGGCCGCTGCAACGCGTTTGAATCCACGCCGCCTGACAGCACCTTGCCCGATGGCGGCACAATGGTGTTGTACGCACGCGCCAGACGCGTGATCGAATCGAGCAGGATTACCACATCACGCTTGTGCTCGACCAAGCGCTTCGCCTTTTCGATCACCATCTCTGCCACCTGCACGTGTCGCGCGGCTGGCTCATCGAAGGTCGAGCTGATTACCTCGCCCTTGACCGAGCGCTGCATGTCCGTGACTTCTTCTGGACGCTCGTCAATCAACAGCACGATCAGCGCGACCTCAGGATGGTTGGTCGTGATCGAATTCGCGATGGACTGCAGCAGCATGGTCTTGCCGGTGCGCGGCGGAGCGACGATGAGTCCACGCTGCCCCTTGCCTATCGGAGTCAGCAGATCCATCACACGGCCGCTGGTGTTCTCGTGCACCGTCTCCATGCGGATGCGCTCTTCCGGATAAAGAGGCGTCAGGTTATCAAACAGTATCTTGTTGCGGGTCTCTTCCGGCGACTCGAAGTTGATGGCTTCGATCTTCACCAGCGCGAAATACTTTTCGCCTTCGTGCGGAGGGCGCACGTTGCCGCTGATCGTGTCGCCTGTCTTCAGATCGAACTTGCGGATCTGGGAGGGCGAGACATAAATATCGTCGGGGCCAGGCAGATAGTTGTAATCGGGAGAGCGGAGAAAGCCATAGCCGTCAGGCAGGATTTCAAGCACTCCCTCGGCAAAGATGTGGCCTTCTTTTTCGCTCTGCGCCTGAAGGATCTTGAAGATCAGGTCCTGTTTACGAAGCCCGCTGGCTCCGGGAATTTCGAGGCTGCGCGCAATGCGGCTCAGCTCAGTAATATTTTTTTCTTTCAGTTCTGCGATAGTCACAATTCACCTACGGTAGGAGGTTGGGAGGGAGATCGATAATTGGAAGGAAGGGAGTAGTTCAGGAAGGATTATGCGGTTACGGTTAGACAACTCGCCGCAGCGAGCGGCCGCGCTTAAGCTGCGCGGCGCTGCTGCGAAACCGGCTCAGAAGCCACTTTAACATCGCCATTCACACCCATGGGGCTCGCCTGATGAAACCGGACAAGCACTTCGTTCGTGGTGTCCTGCAGGCGGGTGTTCGGCTTATGGAGCTTCCGGGTGGCCTTAGAGGCCAACTGACAGAGCTGGTAACGATTCGAAATGTGGGTAAGTGCCCCATAGATCAGATCGGAACGCATGAAGATTTTCCTCTCATTCGACGGTCTTGGCACGGTCCCCCATGGGCAATTTCCCATTGGATGCCGACACCTCAGTCTTTAGTTGTTTCTCTTAACCACTTAAGACGCACAACCTTCCAAAAAGATGCAGAAGTGCGCCACACATAATTGCGTTTGCTTTCCTTTGATTTGCCAAGTCGGAACTTGGAAACTCGACGCCCAGAGCCGCACACCTGAACGAACCGGAAAATACGAACTTTGGGCCACCGAAACGCCCTCGTTCACCGATTCAGGGACGCAAGAAACCTTTGTCTTGGGGGCAACAGAAGAGCAGTATCACCCCTGGCAGGTTCGACATTATCGTTAACTCCAGCCGAGGTCAACACTTTTTTCATAGACGATCAAAAGAAGTATCC
>DASUWP010000119.1:0-4890 GCA_036378335.1 Acidobacteriaceae bacterium
GCCTCGTCATTAAGCCGCTTCGGAGTCTCTTGCCCGGCGGACCGTTCGAGGAAATGCTCCACCAACGCGGCCATATCCTCGGGGTGCTCGGCAAGGGCCGGGGTGTGGATGCGAAAGACGGCCAGACGATAAAAGAGGTCCGCGCGGAAGCTGCCTTCCTGTGCGCGACGGGCCAGCGGCTGATGCGTCGCCGCAACGATTCTCACATCGACCCGAACCGCCTCATTCTCGCCGACGCGCTGCAACTCGCCGCTTTCCAGGAAGCGCAGTAGCTTCGACTGAAGCGCCAGCGGCATTTCGCCGATCTCGTCCAAAAACAGAGTGCCCCCGTTCGCCGCCTCAATCCGCCCCGTCCGGCGCTGCACGGCGCCGGTAAATGCGCCGCGGGCGTGGCCGAACAGCTCGGCCTCCAGGAGTGCCTCAGGAATGGCGGCGCAGTTCAGCGCCACAAAAGGCCGCTCCGCGCGGGTACTCAAGCGATGAAGAGCGTGCGCTACCACCTCTTTGCCGGTGCCCGTAGGTCCCTGAATGAGGACCGTGGTTTTGCGTTTTGCGACCAGGCGGATGCGTCGGCTAACTTCGAGCATCCGCTCCGAGTCGCCAATCAGCTCCGGCAGTCGCCCCGATATCGAATCAATTGCTGTTGCGGCTCCTGATGCCGCATGGTCAGGGCGCGCCGCAGGCTTGGCGCTCGCGCGCGGAGCCATCGTCACCAGAGCCAACCGCGCCTGCGGGTCCATATCGGGAACGACGGATGAGGATGCCTCCTCGCATACCGCACGCAGCACCTGCAGCAATTCCCCGCGCCGTGGGCTGCGCATCGCTTCCGGCAATCCTGCAAGCGTTCCGTCAAGAGCGATCAGGTCCATGGTGGGATGGCTGGAACGGACTTCGTCTGCAAAGTCCTCCAGATGCAGATCGGGCAGCGGCCCATCCAGCAGCGTCGCCTGCGGATGCGTCTGCTCCATCAGCAATAGCGCAGCCGCGCCTCCATCTGCTTCGTGAACTTCCCAGCGCTGGGCGGTGAGCGCTTTGCGCAAGCGCGCGCGAACCCCTGCATCCGTGCTCAGTACCAGCACAGATGCTGCATTTTTTGTCATGACGGAAGCTGTTGCCATCGTAGGCCTCTCTTTTCACTTTTAACGGTATGGAACAATGGCTGCACTACTGCATCGCTGCTTGCGGGTACACCGGGGACAATGTGGGCAGGGGCACCGCTTGTGCTGCCTTGCCGGTATCGAATCCCGCGATGCGATAGCCCTGGCCACGAACGGTTTCGATCAACGAGCCGCTCGGGCCCAGTTTCCGGCGCAGATAGTTGATGTAGACATCCACAACATTCGTATTCCCGGCATCGCTCGCACTCCACACCCGCTCCAGCAAGGTCGTGCGCGAGACGCAGCTGCCGCGATGGAGCATCAGGTATTCCAACAGGCCAAACTCGCGGCGGCTCAGCGCGATCGACTCCTCACCGCATTCGAGCGACTGCTGTATCCGGTTCAGTTCCAGACCGCCACAGCGAAGCACCGCATCACCGTCCTGGCGGCGGACCAGGGCCCGGCAGCGCGCCTTCAGTTCCCGCATCGCGAACGGCTTCATCAGGCAGTCGTCGGCGCCGCCTTCCAGGCAGGCAATACGCGTCTCAAGCTCTCCGGCCTGCGCCGTCAGAACCAGGACTCGCATGCCGTTGCCCAGCGTCCGCGCCACTTCCAGGACCCGCATGCCGACCTCTCCAGGGAGGTCCAGATCGAGCATAAACAAGTCATAATCTCCGCTGGCAATCGCGCTGGCGGCTTCCGCTCCATCGCATACCAGCTTGATGGTGTGATCTTCCTTTTCGAGTGACCGTCCGATAAACATTCCCAGGGCAGCTTCGTGTTCAGCAATCAGGATTCTCAAGGGCCGTCCTCTTCTCAGCGCCGGGTTGATTCCCGGCTTGCAAGGACACCATCTCGTCAAATGGGGGTTCTTGGCAAGATATTGCTTTGATTTTTCTTCGCCTATATTTCGCTTTTGGTACGCCTCGCGCGCCTTGTTTCAAATTGGGAACGCCGGAATGCCCTGGCGAAGATTTCTTCGCCACATTTCGCTATTTCTTCGCTACAATTGCGGCATGTCCGTCACACGCCGGCAAAAAGAAGTGGTCGACTTTATCAGCGGCTTCGTGGAAGAGAATGGATATTCGCCATCCTTCGATGAGATCGCACGGGGGCTGAACCTCAAATCCCTGGCTACTGTGCACAAGCACATCACCAACCTGCAGAAGAAGGGGCTGCTCGAGCGGGCGCATAATCGCAGCCGTTCTATCGATATTCTGCCGCCCAAGAGCAAGACCCGCCAGCCGGAGCGACTGCCGCTGGTGGGCCGGATTGCTGCCGGCCTTCCGGTTGACGCGGCGGAGGCTTCAGAATCCATTTCGCTCGGCGATATTATTGGTAACAAAGACGTTTACGCATTGGAAGTACGGGGCGACTCGATGCGCGACGAGCACATCGTGGACGGCGACTATGTGCTGGTCGAGCGCGTGAAAATCGCGCGGCCCGGGGAGATCATCGTCGCGTTGGTACGCGGAAGCGAGACCACGCTCAAGCGTTACTACATGGAAGGCGACCGCGTGCGGCTCCAGCCTTCCAATGTCGAGATGGCGCCCATCTACGTTCCAGCCGAACAGCTGGCGATCCAGGGACGTGTCTTGGGAATCCTGCGGAAATACGCCTGAAGCAGCAACAAATCCTGCTGAAAAACGAAAAGCGGCCCGGCAAATCCTGCCGGGGCCGCTGTCTTTGACTCAGGTGAATCGAGTGCTCACGCCACGGTAGCAGCCAGCACCTTCGCGACGCTCTTGTCGATCGTTTCCTTCGGCACATAGCCGACGATCTGCTCCGCTACTTTGCCGCCTTTGAAGAGCAGCAGCGCGGGAATGCCACGGATGCCATAACGGGCTGGCGTGGACGCATTGCGATCCACATCCATCTTCATGACCTTGAGCTTGCCGGAATAGGCCGCGGCCACCTCGTCCACGATTGGGGCCAGCGCGCGACATGGGCCGCACCAAGCCGCCCAGAAGTCCACCAGGACCGGTTCGTTGGACTTCAGAACCTCCTGCTCAAACGTCGCGTCGTTCACCTCAGTGATCCCATGACCTGCCATTCTTCCTCCATCTGGACACAGTAAAATGAGCTCGAGTTTGTGTCCGAAACTGCCCTTTGCGAGCGCATTTGGGCACGAATTGCGTGCCGAAATCTGCTCCTAGAGAGATGCAAAAGGCCGCAAAAAGTCGCAGCACCCGGACCGCTGTTTCCATCATATGTGGGAAATGGGGAAGAAGGCGGGAATCGGCTGTGGAAAGCAAAAGCGCCCGTGGCTTCAAAGAAGCCACAGGCGCTAGAGCAGCCCTCCCCCAGAACTGCCCACGGGTGACAAGGTAGGCGGTACGAAGCAAAAAAGTAAATAAAACTTAGGTACTTTTGTGGTCATCGGCTCAGCTATTACTGGGCGCATGTGTTTTCAGGTGACCCTGCGCGTTCATGAAATCGGCGGCAAACTGGAAAAAATCATATACTTCGGTACAAATGGCCGGTTTACTTTCTCCGCGAGAGGCGGCTCTGCGCCTCGGCATCTCTTATCCCACCATGAAGCAGTGGCTCTACCGGGGCAAATTGAAGGCGATCAAGACGCCCGGCGGGCACTATCGCATTCCGGAGGCAGAGCTCGATAGCCTGCTGCACAAGGCGCGACGGCCGGAAACGCCGAAGAGGCAGATGCTGCGTACGGTCAGCGGCCGCAATCAACTGGTCGGCCGGATCGTAGAGATCAAGGTCGAGGGACTACTGGCGCAGATCAAGCTTTCGATCGGGGGCCAGATCATCACATCCTTGATTACGGCAGACGCTGCGCGCGAGCTTCAATTGGAAGTGGGCGAGACGGCCGCCGCTCTGATCAAGTCAACCGAGGTGATGCTGCTCCGTGTTTAGGGTCAGCAAGCCTCAGATACGCCTCGGGCGATGGGGCGCATCCTGGTTCGCGGCAAGTGTGCTCGCTCTGTTCTTCCTGCAAAGTCACACAACTTTGTTTGGGCAACCGCAAGGGCCTCTGCGTATTGCGGCAGCAGCGGATCTTGAACCGCTGCTCCCCGGTCTGCTCAGGAATTACGAAAGGCAGACCGGCCAACGTGCGGAAGCATCCTTCGCCTCCTCGGCCACACTTGCGACGCAGATCGAGAACGGAGCACCCTTCGATGTCTTCCTCTCTGCGGACATGGCGCTTCCGGAAAAGATCGTCGGCGATGGTTTCGCCGCGGCCGGGAGCACCGCGCAACCGTATGCCCGCGGGACACTGGTGCTCTGGACGGGCAACCAGAGCAGCGTGGCTCCGCTCACCATGCAGTTGCTCGCATCGCCTGCGATACACAGCATCGCCATCGCGAACCCGCAGCATGCGCCGTACGGCCGCGCCGCCATGCAGGCGCTCACCAGCCTAGCGCTCGTCCCCGCAGTCGAGTCAAAGCTGCGTACCGCAGAGAACATCGCGCAGGCAGCGCAGTTCGCCAGCACGGGCAACGCGGATGTGGGGCTGATCTCGCTGACCTCGGCGCTCACCCTCACAGCGCGGGGGCATTACATAGCAGTTCCGGCAAATGCATACCGGCCCATCCTGCAAGGCGCCGTCGCGCTGAAGAGTGGCGCAAACGCAAAAGGCGCAGTTACATTCCTGAAGTATCTGCATTCGCCAGCGGTAGCTCAGCAGCTTCAGCAGGGCGGACTGACGCCGGCCGAGTAAACTGCAAGATTGAGAACGCGAAGAGTCCGACTTATACGCTGCAAGGCGAAGGCTCTTTTGTCGCTATAACGTAGCACACCCTGTTGCTTATTCGTAACGCAAAGCGACCAT
>DASUWP010000120.1:0-66709 GCA_036378335.1 Acidobacteriaceae bacterium
CGGAATCTTCTCTTCCCGCATGCTGCTCATACTCGCCTCATCAGTCCCGCAACCGCGTGCGATCGAGCGCAGCGAACAGCACCAGGCCCAGCGCGACATTTACCGCGGCACGCACAATCTGGTGCAGCCAGCTCCACGCCAGCGGCTCGGCAATCAAATGACGCACGATGACCAGGTAAAGGAAGCTGTCCACCAGCGTGAAAGCAAAGATCATCAGCATGCGCGTGATCGGGTTGTCGACATCGATCCTCAATCCAATGGACGCGGCTAAAAATCCGATGATCGTGTTCGCGATGCCGTGAATTCCGATCGGCTGATGCGTCACGCCGTCCTGCAGCAGCCCGACAACCGCGCCGATGAGGGTGCCGGCAATGGGACTGCGCCGCGAAACGGAGAAGTAGATCACCACCAACAACGGCAGATCGAAGACATCCAGCCGCGGAAACCGCAGAGGCAAATACGCTTGCAGAAATACCGCCAGCAGCGGAGCCGCCAGCATGATAGGCCAGGGAAATTGCTGGGAATCCAGTTCCCGGCGCGAATTTGCCATCAAAACGGCCATTACTTTTGCTGCTCCCGAACCGGAGTTCCCATGCCTGCCGTGCTCACCGGACCCGTGATGGTCGTGCTGTTCTTCTCCGGGATGGCCCGCGCCGCGGCCGTCTTCTCCGGATTCACCAGCGGCCGGTCCGGCCCGGTCGCCGTCCCCGGGATGATGAAGCTCTCCTGATTCACGTGTGGGACGGGCGTGGCCGTTCCATTGGTGGGCGTCGCGCCATCCGGATTGGAGTTCGGATTCGCCGGCTTTTTCGCGTGCCTTACAGGCGCGCCCTCATTCAAGAGCTCACTCGTGCGCGCCGATGAGGTGATCGCCGGTGCTTTTCCCGGGGTCATCTGTGCTGCCGGGCGCACCTCGATGGGTGAGAAGCGGTCCGGATGCGCTGCCGTCAGCGGTTTGAGCGGCCGAAGATCCAATGCGGAATCTTTCGAGGCGTCGTCTATCTTGGGCGCATTCGGATCTTCGAGGCCCGGAAGTTTCTGGGCTAGAACATCCGAAGCGCGCTGCATCTCTGCTTCTTCAGCGCCGGCTGCTTCGCTCTTCGCCAGATCGCGCTGTGTCGCCGACGGCAGCTGGTCGCTCGTTTCGGTGACGACCAGCACCTCGTCCAGGTGCTGCAGGTTCGCAGCCGGTTTCAAGACGATGTCCACATAGGGCTCGCGATCCGGATCGCTGACGACCTTGAGCACTGTGCCTACCGAGAGACCACGCGGGAAGATCTGATCGCCGCCGCTGGTCACCACTTTTTCGCCAGGCTGGACGCGATCATCCGGCAGCACATTGATGATCTGCGGCTGACCATACGCGTTGCCGCGCAGGACACCGCGCATCCGCGTCTTTTCCAGCAGCACTCCGGCGCCGCTGGTCTGATCATTGATTTCCAATACTTGCGAGGTGTGCGGGAACACCTCCACCAGTTTGCCCACGATGCCATCGGGAGTGATCACGGGCTGGTCGCGCTTCAGGCCCTCTTTCGATCCCTTATCGATAGTGAGAATGCGCGACTGGTCGCTGCCGCTGGTGCCAACCACCTGTGCGGGTACGGTCGCATAAATGTACTTCTGGCGGAAATCGAGCAGCTCCTGCAGGCGATGGCCCTGCTTGGCATCCTCAAGCAAGGCTGCCTGCTCCAGGCGCAGCTGTTCGACTTGCGCGCGCAATGCCTGGTTCTCTTCGCGCGTGTGTCGCAGATCGATGTAGTTGCCCCAGAATCCGCGCGCGCCATGTCCGGTATGCGACATCACCTTCTCTGGCGGGGACATCATAGCGACGACCCAGTAGCGCAGCAGCCGCACGCCCTTGCCGTCGCTGCCGCGCGCGGCAGGCGTCCGCACCTGAACCGCCAGCCCCAGGAATTGCGCCAGGAGCACGGCAGAGAGGACCATGATGTTCTTGTAACGCTCGAGGAAGGTTTCCATGGTCCGTTACTTCCAGTAGTGCGGTGTTGACTCCGTGGCCATGACGGCCTGTTCTCCAGGGCCTTACTCGATCTTGATCTTGCGCAGCAGCCGGAAGTCCGAAAGCATCTTGCCCGTGCCCAGGACCACAGACTTTAGCGGATCATCCGCGATTGAAACCGGCAGACCGGTTTCTTCGCGAATCCGTTTGTCCAAATTCTTGATCAGCGCGCCGCCGCCCGTCAGCACAATACCGCGATCGCTGATGTCCGCAGAAAGCTCCGGCGGGGTCCGTTCCAGAGCCACCCGAATGGCATTCAGAATGACGGCAATGCATTCAGTCAATGCTTCGCGTATTTCAGAGTCGTCAATTGTGATCGTCTTCGGTACGCCTTCGATCAGGTTGCGGCCCTTGATCTCCATCTGCAACGGCTTATCCAGCGGATATGCCGAGCCGATCTCCATCTTGATCTGCTCCGCCGTGCGCTCGCCAATCAACAGGTTGTACTTGCGCTTGAGGTAGTTCATCACTGCCTCATCCATCTGATTGCCGGCCATCCGCACCGAGCGCGAATACACGATGCCGGAAAGCGAAATCACCGCAATATCCGTAGTGCCGCCGCCGATGTCGACCACCATATTGCCGCTGGGTTCGGTAATGGGGAGACCCGCGCCGATAGCGGCCACCATGGCCTGTTCCACCAGAAATACTTCGCTCGCCTTTGC
Organism: Acidobacteriaceae bacterium; assembly: GCA_036378335.1. Classification (GTDB taxonomy): domain Bacteria; phylum Acidobacteriota; class Terriglobia; order Terriglobales; family Acidobacteriaceae; genus KBS-83. The sequence continues at coordinate 2,683 of DASUWP010000120.1, forward strand.
GCGATACGCTGAATCTTCCACGGCGCGCTTCTCCACCTGCGTGATCTCCGATGGCACCCCGATCACGATCCGCGGATGAACCAGCATCTTGCGGTTATGCGCCTTCCGGATGAAGTAATTCAGCATCTTTTCGGTGACCTTGAAGTCCGCGATCACCCCGTCCTTCATCGGCTTGATGGCAACGATGTTTCCGGGCGTACGACCGAGCATCTCTTTGGCCTCGATGCCGACTGCCTCGATCTCTCCGGTGTTCTTGTTAATGGCCACGATCGAGGGCTCATTGACAACTACCCCCTTACCACGGGCATACACTAAAGTGTTCGCCGTACCCAAATCGATCGCCAGATCGGAGGAGAAGACGCTAAACAGCGATCGCATTCCATGCGAGCGCGAAGAACGCGAGTGAAATCCGTTACTTGCCATCAGTGCGGCCTGTCTGGTCTTCCTTACGGGGAAAGTCTATAGAGGATTGTAAGGGACCGAAAAAGAACACGCCTATGACACAAAGGTGGTTCCCTGAAAGTCAACCTCCGGGTTACCCCCACCCAATAGTCATTCCGGCTTCCCATTTCGGAATCTGAAGCGCCCCGCCAGAAGCGCGGGTAACCGGAACTCAACCTAGTTGCAGGCTCTGCTGCTCCCCGGGATAGGTGACAACCGTGCCCTCGACCCGGGCCCAGGGATGCAGCGTAAGCGGTGCAGTTCGGGTTGCGCTGGCAATTTCGAGGACACAGATCCCGCGTACCAGCAGCGCGTCCGCAATCAGCGAACGGTGACACCGCCAGGGTACGGCCTCGGCGCACATTACGGCCGTCGCTTCCCGCCTCCCCAGCTCAATAAGGGCGTCGAGATTTTCCACAAATTCGCCCGTCAGCATGTAGTCGGCATACCCGCGGAAGCTGCTGTTGCGCCACGCCGTATTGATCGAGTCACGCCGCGGGTGCCGCAGCCCGCCTAGACCAGGCATGTGCGTGTAATGTAGCCGCTGGGCAAGCAAGGTCCGGGAGAGATCTTCGCGATTGAACTGCGGATTATGGCGGGAGCGCGGCACCGTCCGCACATCGACAAGCCGGCGGACGCCGTGCGTCTGCAGGATTGTAAGAAACTCTTCAATCGGGCGGGTGGAGTGGCCGATGGTGAAGATGCGCAGATTCATGGCGTCGCTGCATGGTTCGGCCATCTTCGATCACGATACGCCGCCACATTACACCGCGCCGACACGCCCGCGCTGCGGCTCTACATGCAATGTCCGGCACAGGATTGACGAAAAAAGCACGCACCCTAGGGATGCGTGCTTAATTAGCATCAGACCGCGACGGTGTCGGGCGCTTATCCGATTTCGCGATCCCTGTCGGCTACCCTGCGGCTTGGGTTCGTGCTGCTGACGCCTATGCGCTCTGTTTCGACATCTCTGACGCGGCCACGATCCACATCGGTTCTGTCGGTATCGACTCCGTGAGTACTTGCCGCCTTCTCTCCCGAAGAAGAGATGTCGTCAGCACCGGTCGCCTTCAAAATCTCCTTTGCGCGCGAGACCTCATTTGACGAATCGCAGTGGACCGATAGCAGAACGCCACCGTCCTTCACGCGGCCTTCATAGCGCTTTGCCTCGTACTCCGGAATGCCGAGTCCGACGAGAGCGCCAACAAGGCCGCCGACGACTCCACCGGTGCCAAGGCCTGCCAACGTACCCATGATGGGGCCGGCCGCAATGAGCGGACCAACGCCGGGAATCGCCAGCGCGCCGATGCCGGCCAGCAGTCCGAGCGTCCCACCCAGGGCGCCGCCCACGACGCCGCCAGTAGTCGCACCTTCAGGTGCCTTGGTGTTCTTCTCCGCCGCGAACTCCTTCGAACCCTGACGATCCGCCATTAGAACCGAGACGTCCTGATTCGAGAAACCCGCCGCGATCAATTCGTCCACGGCGCGCTGTGCTGCCGCGGTAGTCGAGTAAATGCCAAATGCTGCTGTATTTTTACCTGCCATGAAATTCCCTCCCTGCGATAGTTTTCGAGACCGCAGCACTACTGTTTGACTGTGAGTTGATTGGCGACCTTGTCCGGGCCACCGGCGACCTCTGCTGCCTTGGAAGCAATGGAGGACTTCTCGTCCTCAGACCGCACCGGACCCTTCAACGTGACCATGCCGTCTTTCGCGATGATTTTGATGTTGTGACCATACGTCGACAGCGACTTGTCTGCGATCAGCGAGTGCCGGATCTTCTTCGTCAGCATGCGATCCGAAGTGGCCTCCGACTGCTGATCGGCGGTATGGCTGTGGACTTTGTTCTTTGCTGAATTATCCGGAGTGGTTGTAGCTGGTGGGCTGCTCTGGTCCTGGCAGAATGCGCCCGTGGGCAGCATCGTCAGGCAAGCAAGCCCCAGGCATCCTGAGAGCGGAATTGTAAGAATATTGCGTCGAAACGATCTCACGTTTTTACCTCGGTACTTTCACACGTACATAGATATGGTTGCGGTTGGATATTGGAGCTGTTGTGGAAATAATGCGGAGAGGAGCGTTCAACCTGCGAATGCGTCATAATTCCGCTGCCTTCCAATAAGAAGCGAATCCCCGGGTATGGGTTGGTGTATCGATCGAATAAGTACGGACAGTGATGGTGACACTTACGATTCGAGCCTAAGTGAGCCGAGTCTCTCGACCAACATCGATATCTTTATCGTCTAACGTGCAACCTTTGCCGAGTTATCCCGGTAGAGCCACGCCCATCGCGACGAATCGATTCAGTGCTTTCTTCTAACTGTTTTCTAACCTGAGGTGACATCTGAACGATGATGAAGGCACACTAGCTACACATTGGAGGAGAGATAGCCATGGACTGGACACCGGGTGGGCTAAGCGGCGATGTAGAGGACCGGCGCAGCGAAGGTGGCGGCGGCATCGGTTTTGGCGGCGGCCGTGGGCTGGGCATCGGCGGCCTACTGATCCTGCTTGTGATCAGCCTGATCACCGGCCGCAATTTCATCGGGGCATATCTGCTGGGCAATTCCGGCGCGGTACAACAGCAAGGGCCCGCCGCGCAGCCCTCGGCGGATGAGCAGCGCTCGGCGCAGCTTGTCTCCTTCGTGCTGGATGACGCGCAGAAGACCTGGACCAGCATCCTGCCCGGCTACCGCCATGCCAGGCTGGTGCTCTTCCGTAATGCCACTTACTCGGGCTGCGGCTCGGCTCGCGCGGCTACCGGCCCGTTCTACTGCCCGCAGGACGAGAAGGTGTACATCGACTTGGGATTCTGGAATGACCTGAAGCGCTTCGGGGCCGGAGGCGAATTTGCGCAGGCCTACGTGATCGCGCACGAGATCGGCCACCACGTACAGAAGCTGGTAGGCACCGAGCAGAAGGTTGAGCAAATGCGTGCTTACAATCCATCCGCCGGCAACAAGCTCTCCGTTGCTTTAGAACTGCAGGCGGATTGCTACGCCGGCGTATGGGCGCATAGCGGCGAACAGAGAAACATCATCCATCCAGAAGATATCCAGCAGGGCCTGCAGGCAGCAGCAGCCGTGGGCGACGATCACCTGCAGAAGATGACACAGGGTTACGTTGCGCCGGACAGCTTCACGCATGGCACATCCGAGCAGCGGATGGGCTGGTTTCAGCGCGGGCTGGACAGCGGCGACATGCGCGACTGCAATACCTTCGGAAACGCCACCTCGAACTAACCGCTACGCGGCGCGCAACAGACGAGCCGGCAAGAAGATGAGCGCGACCACAAGATCCAGCGCACCATGCACTGCGATTCCCAAGAGGCGGAACGGCAACAGCAGCAGCCACACAATCGGATAGAGCACCAGCGCTAAGAGCGCCAGCGGCCAGCAGAGGATCAGCAACACACACCAGAGAAGAAATTTGAGGATCACGGCGCTTCCCTCCCTCATTTCAGAATACGCATAATCGGCCACCGGGGTTCCCGTCTGCCAATTCGCTCTCCAGCGGCTCACTCAGCTATGCTCTTCTGTTTGGCAATTTCCCTTCTGCAAGGACAGTCGATGGCATCCGCAAATACTTACGGTAATTTGATCGGCGGCAAGTTCGTGCCCGCGAAGAGCGGCAAAACCTTTGAAAATCTTAGTCCGGCTGACACCAGCGACGTGGTCGGTGTGTTTGCCTCCTCGGAGGCCGCCGACGTCGACGCCGCCGTGCAGGCCGCCGCGAAGGCTTACGAGACATGGCGACTGGTGCCTGCGCCGAAACGTGCGGAGATTCTCTATCGCACCGGCGAGCTGCTGCTGAAGCGCAAGGAAGAGTTCGCTCGCGACATGACCCGCGAGATGGGCAAGGTGCTGAGCGAGACCCGCGGCGATGTGCAGGAAGCCATTGACACCGCCTACTACATGGCCGGGGAGGGACGCCGTCTTTTCGGGCAGACCACGCCCTCCGAGTTGCAGAACAAGTTCGCTATGTCGGTACGTATGCCGGTGGGCGTATGCGGGATGATCGCGCCGTGGAATTTCCCCATGGCCATCCCATCATGGAAGATCTTCCCTGCGCTGGTCTGCGGCAACACCTGCGTGATTAAGCCGGCGGAAGACACGCCACTCTCCACCTTCCACCTGGTCGAAATGCTGATGGAAGCGGGCCTGCCCGATGGCGTCGTCAACATCGTCACCGGCTTCGGACCGGAGGCGGGCGCGCCACTGGTCGAGCATCCCAAAGTCCGCGCGATCTCCTTTACCGGTTCAAGCGAGGTCGGCCGCATCGTAGGCCAGAACGCAGCCGCACGATTCAAGCCCTGCTCGCTTGAGATGGGCGGCAAGAACGCGATGATCATTCTTGATGACGCGAATCTCGATCTGGCGCTTGACGGCGCGGTCTGGGGAGCTTTTGGAACATCCGGCCAGCGCTGCACGGCGACCAGCCGCGTGATCGTGGACAAGCGCGTTGCGGGCGAGTTCACGGAGCGAATCGTCGACCGCGCCAAGAAGCTGCGCGTCGGCAACGGTCTCGAGGAGAGCATCGAGATGGGTCCGCAGATCAACAAGCAGCAGATCGAAACCTCGACGCGCTACACAAAAATCGCGCAGGACGAAGGCGCGGCTCTGCTGCAGGGCGGCACCGCGCTCGCAGAAGGTGCGCATAGCAAGGGACATTTCTTTGCGCCGACAATCTTTGGCAAGGTGCAGGCGAAGATGCGCATTGCGCAGGAAGAGGTCTTTGGGCCGGTGCTGAGCGTGATCGAGTGCGATGGCGTGGAAGATGCGATCCGCATCGCGAACGGCATTGAGTACGGGCTTTCGACAGCGCTCTACTCGCGCGATGTGAACAAGGCCTTCCGCGCCATCCGTGACCTGGAGGCAGGCATCACGTACGTGAACGCGCCTACTATCGGCGCAGAGGTGCACCTGCCCTTCGGGGGCGTGAAGCAGACGGGCAACGGTCATCGCGAGGGCGGCACCGGTGCGCTGGATTTCTATACGACGTGGAAGTCGGTGTACATCGACTACTCGGACAAGCTGCAGCGCGCACAAATCGACAACGCGGAGTAGCGGCGGCATTATGACCGCACAGCTGCAGCTTCACATTTTTCAGCAAATCCAGGAGAACGCATGATCATCGGAGTGCCAAAAGAAATTAAGGACCATGAGACCCGCGTTGGCGTGACGCCTGCGGGCGTGAAGGCGCTGACCGAGGCCGGTCACAAAGTATTGGTGGAAACCCACGCGGGCGAGCTCTCCGCCTTTACCGATGACGACTACCAGGCCGCAGGTGCGGAGATCGTCGGCTCTGCCCATAATGTCTGGGGCAACGCCGACATGGTTGTGAAGGTAAAGGAGCCAGTCGAGAAGGAGTATGGCTTTTTTCGCCCAGACCTCACGCTGTTCACGTATCTCCATCTGGCACCATTGCCGGTGCTGACGGATCAGTTGCTGCAGAAGAAAGTCACCGGCATTGCATATGAGACCATCCGTGACCGCAACAATGCGCTCCCGCTGCTAACACCGATGTCCGAGGTGGCGGGCCGCATGTCGGTGCAGGTCGGTGCTACGTATCTGGAAAAAGACAAAGGCGGACGCGGCCTGCTGCTGGGCGGCGTTCCCGGCGTCACGCCGGCCAGTGTCTGCATCATCGGTGGTGGCATCGTAGGTACAAACGCAGCAAAGATCGCGCTCGGCATGGGCGCGAAGGTCACACTGATTGATTTGAACCTGAACCGGCTGCGCGAGCTGGACGACATATTCAGCGGCCGTGTCTTCACGCTTGCTTCAAATTCCTACAATCTCGCGCTCACCACGCGCGAAGCCGATCTGGTGATTGGCGGCGTGCTGATCCCCGGTGCAGCCGCTCCCAAAATCGTCACCGCAGCGATGGTTTCCAAGATGAAGAAGGGGGCGGTCATTGTCGATGTCGCTATCGATCAGGGCGGCTGCATTGAGACCGCAAAACCAACGACCCACAGCAACCCTTCGTATGAAGTCAATGGCGTGGTGCACTACTGTGTGACGAATATGCCGGCGGCAGTGCCGAATACGTCGACACTCGCGCTCACGAACGCAACCTTCCCGTATGTGATGAAGATTGCGCAGCTCGGAGCGAAACAGGCGATTCTGTCGGACAATGGCACGGCCGAGGGCGTGAATACCTACGCCGGCACACTGACCTACCAGGCAGTAGCCCAATCGCAAAACAAGCCATACCGGCCTATCCGCGACGTGCTTGCCTGATCGTGACTCGTTAGCAAGACGAAGGGGCGCAGCCGAAGCCGCGCCCCTTCTTGTCTGTAATCGATTACGGATTTACGGTTGTGCTCACGCTGTTTGTAAGGCTGAAGGTGAGCGGCGACTCGGCATTAACGATGATCTGCTTGTTGCCGGTGTAGGCTCCCGCGGCGGTGCCTGCACCAGCTCCCGCCAAGCCGCCAATAAGCGCGCCTTTCCCGCCGCCTGCCAAGCCGCCGATGAGCGCGCCTGCACCGCCACCGCCGCCGATAAATCCGGCTGTGCGTTTGCCCTTGCCGCTGATCGTGCGGCTCCAGGTGCTGGAATCAACCTGGGTGCGCGCTCCGTTGACGCGGAGACTGGTCAGCCGCAGCGACAGAATAGCCGCGCCTTTGAACTTGCCCCGGGAGTTGGCTGCGGTCACCGTCCCGCTGGCGGTAGAGCCGGTCGGTACCATCGTCCTTCCTTTGACGACGATCGGCGAGGTCACAGTAGCATCGAAGGAATCTCCCTCGTGCGCGGTGTTGGAAGCGATCGTCTGAGCCAGCCGCACGGTCACGCGCGTTCCGGCGGGAATCGTGTACGTGACTGGCTGAGGCGGAGCTGCTGGCTCTGCTGGTGGATTTGCCGGCGCGGCGGGTGTTGCATTCGGTGTGCCGGGTGCGGATGGTGCTGTGCCCGGTGCAGGTGCGGTGGGAGCCGGTGCTGGCTGGCTCGCCGCGGGCTGCTGGGCATTCTGTGGTGGCTGGTTTTTGTTGCAACCGGCAACCAGGAGCAGGCCTGCCAGTGAAAACGGAATCGCGAGTTGTGTCAGCTTGGCATGGATCATAGCGTCCACTAGGATGCCACACCTGACGGCGAATTGCAGCCTATCTCGATGAATCTCGTGGTACTGCCAATTTGCTTTGACCTCGGTATGCGCGCGGAAGCGCCTATAATCGCAGGGTTCCCGCAGAGATCGGGCGCCTTTGGGGAGGAGCGTTGTGTTTCGCAGCCGCCGCGTAACCGTCGCGCTGTTAGCCGGATGCCTTGGACTGGCCGCGATTCTGCTGGTCGCACTCAACGCGTTCAATCTGCACTTCCTGAATCCGCGCGACAGCAACGGCATCTTCCTGTTCACTGCGCTTTCCATTCTGGTTTTTCTGTTGTTGGTGGTGCTGCTGGTTCTGCTTTGCCGCAATGTGCTGAAGCTGTACGCCGACGGCAAGAACCGGCTGCTCGGCTCGCGCATTCGGACACGCCTGCTCTCCGGCGCGCTCATCCTGAGCTTTGCACCTACGCTGTTCATGTTTCTTTTCAGTTACCTGCTGATGAACCGCTCCATTGACCGGTGGTTCTCGCAGCCTGTAGCGCAACTGCGCGAGGACTCGACCCGTGTCGCGCTGGAGCTCTCGCAATATGCAGCCGAGAATGCTCGCGCGGAAGCAGAATCCCTCGCCAGCTCGGTTACGCTAGAACGAAGCCTACAGCAGAAAGACATTCTCTCCGCGCTAGGCGTGGTACGAAGCCATCGCATCACGCTCGCCGGCGGCTTCGTCATCATCTACAACGACGAAGAGCCTGCCGTGGAATATGCCGTACCGCGCGGCGGGGCTGCCGCGAATCCTGAAGTCCGGCCCTGGATGGACGATGCCGACGCCACCACGCCGGCTGCCGGTGAATCGCTCCCCGCCTTTGTGCTGGCCGCCGCACATCGTGCGGACCAGCCGCTCCTGACGCTCGGTGGAATCGATTACGTCCTGGGCACCTCGGCCACCCCTTCGTCCAGCCTGGTCGTCGTGGCGCTTCCCATGCCGGCCGGGCTCTCGCGCACCGTCGGCACCATCCGGTCTGGAGCAGAGAGCTACTGGCAGCTCTTCCGCGGGCGCAATCGTATCCGCGGCACGTACTTTTTACTGATGCTGCTGCTCACCGTGCTCACCCTGTTCGCCAGCAGCTGGCTGGCCCTGTACCTTGCGAAACAGGTGACGCGTCCCGCGGAAACGCTGGCGGACGCCATGGAGCAGATCAGCGCCGGTCATTACAGCCACCGGGTCACAGTGGGTGCGACCGAAGAGCTCGGCGAAGTCATTCACTCGTTCAACGCGATGGCGTCGGACCTGGAACAGAGCCGGGCGCTCGCGGAGAGCTCCACAGCTCAACTGTCCGACGTGAACCGCACGCTGGCTGACCGCCGCCGCGAACTCGAGCTCATCCTCGATACCATCCCCAGCGGTGTGGCCACACTGGATGGCCGATTGTCCGTAGTCCTCTCGAATCGTGCCATGCTCGACCTGCTGGATCTTGAGACCGGTGTTACCGACATCGAGCATGCGTTGGCCGATCTACCGTTGGATGTGGCCTTTCCTCCCGCGATCAGCGATGAAGTTCGCCGTTTGCTGCGGCGCAGTCAGCGCATGCGCATCGCCGGTTCAGAGATCGACTTTGCGACATCGAGCGGCTCGCGGAGGCTCTCCGTCACCCTCGCGATCCTCGACCAACCCCAGCAACGTGGCTACGTTCTGGTACTGGAAGACGTGACAGAGGTGCTGCGCGCACAGCGGCAGGCCGCATGGAAAGAGGTGGCACAGCGTGTGGCGCATGAAATCAAGAACCCGCTGACACCGATCTCGCTCTCGGCGGAGCGTATCCGCCGCCACGTTGACAGGCCGACGCCGGAGAGCCCGACTGTTATCCGTCACTGCAGCGATGTTGTCCTCAGCTCCGTCGAAACAGTGCGCGCGCTGGTCGATCAGTTCGGTGCGCTGGCGCAGTTTCCGGTGTCAGCCCCGCGCCCCATCGACCTGAACTCCGTGGCTGATGCGGCTCTGCTCATCTTTGCCGGGCGCATGGATGACATCCGCGTCGAGCGCCGCTATGCATCGGATCTGCCGCTCGTGATGGCAGACAAGGATGCATTGCGCCGCGCGCTTGCCAACCTCATCGACAACGCGGCAGAGGCGATGCAGGGTACGTTGCATCGGCAGCTCACCATGATCACGGGCGAGAACGCCGGCCGCACCATGGCTGAGATCATCGTGGCCGATACCGGTCCCGGCGTGACCAGCGAGATGCGCGAGCGTCTGTTTCTGCCATACTTCTCCACCAAGCAGCGCGGCACCGGGCTCGGTCTGGCGATCGCCGCGAAAATCGTGCAGGAGCACCAGGGGACCATTCGCGTGGAGGAGAACAAGCCGGCCGGGGCACGGTTCATCATCGAGCTGCCTTTTGCTGATATGACCGCGCCTGAGAACGCAACTCCGGTATCTACGGAGCAGCGTTCGTGAGTCACGTCCTGATCGTCGATGACGAAGCCGACATACGTGACTCGCTCGGCGAAATCCTCGCCGAAGACGGCTACACCGTGACCACCACAGCAACCGGCGTCGAAGCCATGGTGCTGCTGCGCGACGCCACCTACGATGCTGTGCTGTTGGACATCTGGCTTCCCGATCGCGATGGCATGGATGTGCTGCAGGATATCCGCCAGCTCGAAAGTGAGATCCGGCCGGAGGTCATCATCATCTCCGGCCACGGAACCATCGAAAGCGCGGTGCGTGCCACCAAGCTTGGTGCCTTCGATTTTCTTGAGAAGCCGCTTTCGCTTGAGCGCACGCTCATCCTGCTGAAGAACGCCGTCGAAGCACGCCGCCTGCGGGCGGAGAATGAGGAGTGGAAGCGTCAGCTTTCGCCGCGCGCGCATATCTCCGGAGAGAGCGTTCCCATCAAGGCGCTGCGGCAACAGATCAAGCTGATGGCCCCGACGAATGGCCGCGTCCTGATCTTCGGCGAGTCCGGTTCGGGCAAGGAGATCATCGCGCGCGAAATCTATGCAGAGAGCCTGCGCCGTGAAGGTGTCTTCATCGAGCTGAACTGCGCAGCGATTCCCGAGGACTCGATTGAGATACAACTCTTCGGCTATCGCCACGGCGCGGTGCCGGGCGGCCCGCAGGAGAAGCGCGGCACACTTGAGCGCGCAAACAACGGCACACTCTTCCTCGACGAAATCGGCGATATGAGCCTGAAGACGCAGGCGAAAGTGCTGCGGGCGATGGATGAACAACGCTTTACGCCGGTGGGCACGTCGCAGCCGGTGAGCGTCGATGTACGCATCATCGCTGCAACCAACAAGAACCTGGAGGACGAGATCGCGCGCGGCAACTTTCGCGAAGATCTCTTTTACCGGCTCAACGTCATTCCCTTCTACGTGCCGCCGTTGCGCGATCGCCGCGAGGACATACCCATCCTGGTGCGCGAATTCCTGGGTGAGTTCGGCCGCGAATATGGACGTCCGCGCATTGATATCAGTGAGGAAGCTCTGGGATTGCTAAAGCAGTACCACTGGCCGGGCAACGTGCGTGAGCTTCGCAACCTGGTCGAGCGCCTGGTGATTTTGAATCCGCAGGTCACGCGAATTGAGCGCAAACATCTGCCCATGCTGGTGCACCGCGATCCAGGCAGGCTTGCCGCAGACTTCAATTCACTCCAAGAGGCGCGCAATGCCTACGAGCGCGACTTCATCCTGAAGAAAGTGGACGAGTGCCACGGCAACATGAGCCGCGCCGCAGAGGCGCTCGGCCTTGACCGCACCCATCTCTATCGCAAAATGAAAGCGCTGGGCATCAGCGCACGCGAGTAGATGGCCTTCCATCCCCGCCCGTTTGTAGCTGCGCTCTGCATAGCGCTCCTCGTGTTGCTGACTGCCTGCACGGTTTGCACCGAGCAAATCGTCGATGAAACAACGTCACCGGATCATGCATGGACGACCCGCACTACTGTGCGGAACTGCGGCAATCTGGCGACCCCGACTGTAAACATCTATCTCCAACGCGCGGACAGCCACGCAAAGCTTGGCGAAATCGTTGTGCTGGTCCGCCACATGCATCCCGTGCAGATTATCTGGTCCGGCAACACCCAGCTTCACATCGATTGTCCAGCCTGCGGAAACGATGTGCGCATTGCACGGCCCAGCGCACACGGAATATCGATTGCTGTCGCCCGATAGTCGCTATTCGTTCTGCTTCTTGCCCAGATCCGTAAGCTGCCGGCGCCAGTCCAGCGACTCTACGAAGCCCCGCGACTCACGCCAGTTCTCCTCGACGATGACGTGCAGTTCCAGAAAAACGCGCGTACCCAGAAGCGATTCCATCTCCTTGCGCGCGGAAGCGCCAATCGCCTTCAGCTTGGTGCCGCCCTTGCCGATCAGAATTGCTTTCTGCCCGACGCGCTCGCAGTAGATCGCCGCTGCGATGCTGGTCACTGGCAGCTTGCCGTCCTTGCGCGGTTTTGCATCGGCCGGTGGCTCTTCATAGCGCTCAATCACCACGGCGGACGCATACGGAACCTCTTCGCCGGTCTCCATCAGGATGCGTTCGCGGATCAGTTCCGCTACTAGAAAGCGCTCCGGCTGATCGGTGTACTGCTCCGATGGATAGTAGCGCTGCCCCTGGGGTAGGTGTTTGACCAAGTCGGTGATCAGGCGGTCGAGTCCGTCCTGTTTGCGCGCCGAGATCGGGACAACCGCGGCGAAGTTGTGCAGCCCGCTCAGCCTGGTAATCAGCGGAAGGAGCTTCTCCCGTTCCACGAGATCGATCTTGTTGATCACAAGGAAGACCGGGCAGTCGAGTTTGCTAATGAGTTGCAGCGCGAACACATCCTCGCTGGACGAGCGATCGCGTTTGCTTTTGACGCCGGCAGAATCCTCCGGCAGCCGCAGCTCGCGCGTGGCATCCAGCATCAGCAGGACAATGTCCCGCTGTTCCAGCGCGTCGTGCACCTCCTGCATCATGCGCCGGTCCAGCTGGGTGCTCGGCTTGTGCACGCCGGGCGTATCGACGAACACGATCTGCGCCGCGGGATGCTTTCCCTTTTTCGCGGGGACCTCCACGATACCCTGAATGCGGGTTCGCGTGGTCTGCGGCTTCGCGGTCACGATAGCAACCTTCTCGCCAGTGAGCGCATTCAGCAGCGTGCTCTTGCCCGCATTTGGCCGCCCGATAATAGAGACAAATCCCGATCGCACTGCCACATCCTCTCGCTTCAACCTGAACTGAATTACTCTCGATTCCTCAAGCCGCCGGTATTTCGGAAGCAGAGACACGCAGGCGTTCCACCCGCCGATCCGTCGATGCCAACACTTCCAGCCGTGTCTTGCCGGCCAACACCACCTCGCCCGGCATGGGGATGCGGCCCGCCACTTCGCTCACCAGCCCGGCCACGGTTGTCGCCGCGTAGTGGCCGTCCCGCAGATCTTCATCGCCGACGAGAGCTTCGAGCGCATCCACTTCCAGCGTTCCAGGAACGATCCACACACCCTCGCTCTCCTGCTTGGGCGCGTTCGCCTCGCTGTCCTCTTCATGCTCATCGCTGATCGCGCCGACGATCTCTTCGAGCAGGTCTTCGATCGTGACCAATCCGGCGACGCCACCGTATTCATCAATCACGATACGCATGTGCTGCTTCTCCCGCTGCATCTCGCGCAGCAGCTCGTTCACGCGCTTGGTCTCCGGCACGAAGGCCGCCGGCCGCTGCAGGCTGGCCACGGTTCTCCTCGGCGCCTCGTCGTCCGGAATCTGCAGCAGATCGTGCGAGAAGACAATGCCGGTCACGGTGTCGAGCGTGGCCTCGAAGACCGGCACGCGTGAGAATGGCCGCGATTCCAGCATGTCCAGGAACTCGGCGAGAGTTGTTTCTGCGGCGACTGCAAAGACCGATGGCCGCGGCGTCATCACCTCGCGCACAATCTTGTCGCCGAACTCGACCGCGGACCGTATCAGGTCGCGATCACTTTCCTCCAGGATACCTTCCTCTTCACCCGCTTCGATCAACGCATCCACTGCGTCACCGTCATCTTCCTTTGTTTCACCTTGCGGCGGCTCGGTCAGCGAGACGATCGAGAGCAGAAATTCCAGGGCCAGCTCCGCCGGCAACACCAAATAGAAGCAGAGCCGCAGCAGCCAGCGCCACTTCAGCACCCATACGCCGCGAGTCCGCGTAAAGAACGCATAGGGCAGCAGCCGGCTGAAGATGAGAACAACGAGAACGATGCCCAGGGCAGCTTGGAGCACGCCCAGCACTGTCGGCGGCCCAACCTCGCCTCGGCGGCCAAAGAGGATCGCGCCAATCGTCAGAACGATAGCCGCCAGGGAAAGCTGCGCAAGCACAGCTGCACACAGGGCGAGCCGGTCGCGGGAGAAGCCGAGCGTCGGTTCGATCTGCTGCTCCCACACCTCCATGTTGTCCTGAAATTCGCGGGAGAGGAACTTTCCCAGCTCGGAGTAGATGCGATCGACGTAGGAGGCCAGTGTATGGATCACCAGCAGGAAGATGACGAGCGCGATGCAGAGCCAGATCATGCGCGCACCGCCTGCGATCGTGATTGGTGCCGTGCCGGCCGGCTTGGATTCCCCTTCGGATGCGCTCGCTCGATCAATCCTGCTGTAAGGCCGAGTTCCCGCCGCAGCTGCCTTTCTTTACGCTGCATAGCCCCATCGTCGGTCTCGTGGTCGTAACCAGCCAGGTGGAGCAGGCCATGGAGAAGCAGCACTCGGATCTCCATTTCGAGTGTGTGACCGCGCTCGTTCGCCTGCCGGAGAGCTGTTTCCACCGATATCGCCAGATCGCCGGCGAGGCCCTCTGCCATCTCTGCCGCGGGAAAGGATAGTACATCGGTAGCTTTGTCCTGGCGGCGGTACTTGCGATTGAGCGCGCGGATGGCCTGGTCACCGGTGAGCAGCACGCTCACCTCGCCATCTAGCCTGGCCGCAGCAGCGGCCTGCCGCAGGAAGCGTGCAAGCTCGCGCCGACGCGGACGCGCAGCACGGGGCAGTTTCAGCTCCACAGCAGCTTCGTACACGATCATTGTTCGATCACGATCACGTTTCTGTCCAGCTCACACCAGCAATAACCGAAAATGTCACCATGCGAAAATGAAAGAGGAGGGCCGCGGCCCTCCTCGTCCCATGCATCGATTGTACCGGGCCGCCCCTTTTGCTTGATTACTGAGGCTTCTGCGCCGGCTTTTCCCGTTCGCCCTCCGCCATACCGAGCGGCAGCTCCGCCTGCTGGCGTCCAAAGCTGTCATAAGCGCGGATGATCCGCTGCACCAGGTGATGGCGTACGACGTCTCCGTCTTCGAAATGGATGAAACGGATGCCATCCACGCCCTTCAGTATCTCCATGGCTTCGAGCAGGCCGGATCGCCGGGGGTTCGGCAAATCGATCTGGGTCACGTCGCCCGTGATGATGGCTTTGGCGTTGTTGCCCAGCCGGGTCAGGAACATCTTCATCTGCTCGCTGGTCGTGTTCTGCGCCTCATCCATGATGATGAACGCGTCGTTGAGTGTGCGGCCGCGCATAAAGGCAAGCGGCGCCACCTCGATCACGTTGCGCTCGATCATCTTGTCCACGCGCTCCTGATCCAGCAGATCGTACAGCGCGTCGTACAGCGGTCGCAGGTAGGGATCGATCTTCTCCTGCAAGGTTCCCGGAAGGAAGCCCAGGCGCTCGCCCGCTTCGACCGCCGGGCGCACCAGAATGATGCGGCTCACGCGTTTGGCCATCAACGCCGACGCGGCCATCGCTACGGCAAGGTAGGTTTTGCCGGTGCCCGCGGGTCCGATGCCGAAGACCATGTCCGCCTGCTCGATTGCTTCGACGTACCGCTTCTGGTTAACCGAGCGCGGTTGCACAATGCGCTTGATGCCGCCGCTTGCCCGCTGCCTGCCGCTGTCCACCAGCCCCTTGAGCGTCACGCTGGGATCCGCCGCTACCAGCTTCAGCATCGCGTTCAGCTCGCCGTTCTGGAGCGTGACGCCCGCGCGTCGCAATTGTTCGTAATCGTTGAAGATCCGCTCCACGCGCGTCACGTTCTCTTCCGATCCGGAGACATGGACGGCATCGGAACGGAGATCGATACGCGTGTGCAGCTTGTCTTCGAGCAATCTCAGATTTTCGTCGCGGGTCCCAAACAGGGGCTCAATATTGGGCGTGATTTCCAGCGCTTTATTGATCAAGCGGACAGAGAACCTCCTGCGGCTCCGGGAAGATTCGCCTCCTGGAGCGGCGGCTGCATGATTGAGTTGGAGATGGTGGCGGCCGGCGTTCGCGTCTGGGCACCCGGCACAGGCAGCTTGCTGCCCGCTGCGTGCCTGCCGCGTTGGACCGTCCCTCGGATGCGCACAGACTAGCCTCTCCCTGCCAGTGCGTCAACGGTGATTTGATGAATATCCGTTACGCTCTCTCCACCTGCCATTTACGATGCTTGAACCGCGACCGGGGACGCAGGCAACGTCTGTATCGGATCAATATGGCGCCCTTGGGAATGGCGGGCTTGGGCCGGGGCTGTGTCTCGGGCATGGCCTGCCATTGACCCCCCGCCAGCCGCACGGTAGACTTGTATTTTGCAGAGGATGCGGCGTGAGTGCCACCGTCTGCATCGCTCCACAAATCACATTCAGATCTTTGTAAGGAAGCTCATGGCAAACCATGTTTCATCCCTGAAGCGCGCCCGTCAGACAGAGCGCAAAACTGACGTTAACCGCGCCAACAAGAGCCGTGTCCGCGGTAGCCTGCGCGCGCTGCGTGAGGCCCTGCAGAAGGGCGATGCCAAGTTGGCGACTGAGCAGTATCGGGCCACCGTCTCCGCGCTGGACAAGAGCGTGCAGAAGGGCACCCTGCACAAGAACACCGCCTCCCGCTACAAGAGCCGGCTGAGCGCGCGTGTCAAGGCGGTTTCCACCAAGAATGCGTAAGTAGCCCCGCAAGGAAATTCAGCAGGCCGGAGCAGCCGCTCCGGCCTGTTTTCATTTTGCGGCCCGTTCTGTCGGCGGCACTGGCGCCGGAAGATCGTATACCTCGATCGCGCCACGATTCAGCACTGCCAGCCGGTTTCCATCCGCCGACAGAGCAAAGTTCCCACCCGCACTGACAATCGGTTTTAGCTGTAGAGCGGCTCGCAGGCTGCCTGTGCGACTGTCCAGAACGCTCACTACCTGATTCTGTACGTCCTCGTCATTGATCGGCTCGCGATCGGAGACCGGATGGTTGACCGCCAGCCAGGAAATGGCCACGGATGTGCCATCCTGTGCCACCCGGAATGCCGGCCAGGTGAAATTGGATTGCCAACGACCATCCCATAGCTTCTTGCTGTTCAGCGAATACGCTGCGACAAACCGCTCATCGCGACCGGGCCGACAGCTCAGAACGAGAAGGCTCTGCTCATTCAGCACCTTCTCCGAAGGCTCGCAGGCCGAGTCAATCTGCGCGATGGTGTCGCCACTGCTTGGCTCCGGCTTTTCGTAAGGATGAAAGACGACTTTCCAGACGTTCTCTTTCAAGCGCTGCTGGGTGAAGAAACCATCGGTCGTGGCGGGCAGGTCGCCGGCTACTTCCGCATGGGCACTCATCACGAGCTTCGGCTGGTCCAGCCGCATCATTCGTATCTGCACATCCTCACGCGGCCGGCCGGAGCCGGAAAGAGCAGCCTTCTGCATCAACCGGGCGTGCTCCTCCGGCGTGTGTTTCTCATGCTCGCTCTCCACCACCAACAGGTTTCCATCGGGCGAGGTCTCGACCTCCTCCAGTTCCGTGGGCGACGTAAACAGTTCCTTCAAATGCAATTTGCTGTCTACCTGATACAGGCTGGAGCCAATGCGCAGCATAACCTTGTCGTTCGCCAGCCGCCACAGATAACGCCCGCGGTCGTGCAACAACCAATGGTCCTCGGCCACGACGTTGCCGCCCGGCAGTTCCAGTACATCTGCCTGGATCACCTGGTCCAACCCGTCGGAACCCTGCTGGCGCAAAAGCAGGCGCGGCTCACGAAAGGTGAGCAGAAGGTGTGTCGCATCGAGAAACTCCAGGGAACTGGAGCTGTAGCGTGCCAGCAGGTACAGCCTGCCCGGCGGCCGATAACCCAAAGGCTCCACCGGAATGCGCAATGCCTGCTGAGGACCGCTTTCGTGGTCAGCAGCCCCCGCTGTGCCGGTTACCAGGCAAAGACCCAGCACGACAAGGCACGCTTGCCACCAGCGGTCCGCGAACTGCGTACTGCACTGCACGCCACTATTTTCCTACAATCGGGGTGCCTCGCGCAGGTCTGATTTGGAGGACTTTACCCTTTGGGAACTCGTCTGATAGCGTTCGGTCACCAACTCTTCTGAAACGGCAGGAGCACCTCTTCGCCCATGCGCCCTTTCCTTGTCATGCTCGCAGTAGCCGTATGCCTGACCGTTTCCGCTTCATCGCATGCCCAAACCGCGGTGAGCGAGCAGACCCGCACTCAGTTACACGGGCTCGACCCCTCGCTGCGTGACACCTCCGTCGATCCCTGTGTCAATTTCTTTCAGTACGCATGCGGGACCTGGCTGAAGCGCTATCCCATCCCGCCGGATCGTTCCTCCTACGGCATCGATGTCCAACTCCATGACAACAACAACCTTCTCCTGAAGTCGATCCTCGAGCAGGCGAGCGATCCTGCTGCGCGGCGCGATGCCGATACGCAGAAGATCGGCGACTATTACGCCACTTGCATGAACACGCAGCTGATCGATAGGACGGGACTCAGCGAACTCCAACCGACGCTGAAGCGCATCGACGCTCTCTCCAGCACGAAAGACCTCGCCCCTTTGATCGCCGAGCTGCAACGGAATGGCGTCCAGACGCTCTTTCGTCTTGGCAGCGAAGAGGATTACAAAGACGCGCGCCATATGATCGCCACCGCCGGCCAGCCTCGCCTCGGGCTTCCGGAGAAGGGTTACTATCTGCGAACGGATGCCAAGTCAGTTGCCCTGCGTAAGCAATACTTGGATCACATCACGCACATGCTGACGCTTGCCGGAGAGCCCCCAGATCAGGCCGCGGCCGATGCGAAGCGTGTTCTGGCGCTGGAGACGAAGCTGGCCACTGCATCCCTGAGCCGCGAAGAGATGCGCGATCCAGCGAAACTCTACCACCCGACCGAGCTCGTCAGCTTCCGCACGCAGCTTGGCGCCTTCGACGTCGATTCCTACCTTCACACTCTCGGCACGCCGGCTTTCACTTCGCTCAACGTAGCGACGCCCGGCTACTTCGAATCGTTGAACAAAATTCTTCCGCAGACGGATCTCGCATCGCTCAAAGCTCTGCTGCGCTGGAATCTGCTACACAGCACGCCCGGCACCGCATTGCCCGCCACGCTCGACAACGAACAGTTTGCTTTCTACGGAAAGACGCTGCAGGGACAGCCGGAGCAGCAGGTGCGCTGGAAGCGCTGCGTCGAAGCCGTCGACGGCGAGCTCGGAGAAGCTCTGGGCCGCGTCTTTGTGGCCCGCCAGTTCACCCCACAGGATAAGACCCGCACCACCGCGATCATGAGTGACATCGAAGCAGCGATGGGCCGCGATATTCAGCAGCTTGACTGGATGAGCGCTCCCACCAAAGCGAAAGCCGAAGACAAGCTGAAGGCTGTCACCAACAAAATCGGGTATCCGGACCGTTGGCGCGATTACTCCACCCTGACCATCACTCGGGGTGACGGCGTCGGCAATGCGCGACGAGCCGCAGCATTCGAGCACCATCGCGTGCTGGCCAGGATTGGCCGTCCCACGGACAAGCAGGAGTGGGATATGAGCCCGCCCACGGTCAACGCCTACTACGATCCACAGACCAACAGCGTGAACTTTCCAGCCGGTATCCTGCAGCCGCCGTACTACGATCCGCAGATGGGCGATGCTGTCAATTACGGGCAGGCCGGCGGCCTGGAAGGCCACGAGCTCACGCACGGCTTCGATGACGAAGGACGCCAGTTCGACGGAGATGGAAACTTCAGCGAGTGGTGGACACCCACGGATGAAAAGCAATTCAAAGATCGCGCCGACTGTGTGGTGAAACAGTATGACGGTTTCGTCGCCGTTGACGATCTGCACGTAAACGGCAAACTCACTCTGGGCGAAAATATCGCCGATATCGGGGGCGTGCGCATCGGCTATTTAGCATGGCAGCATCGGCTCCAGCAGCCGGGCACGACGCCTGAAACTGATCTCGAGGGGATGACCCCGGCGCAGCAGTTCTTCACTGCCTACGCGCAGAGCTGGTGTTCGAGCACGCGGCCAGAGACGCTGCGTCTCCGGGTCGAAACCGACCCGCATTCACCCGAGGAGTACCGCGTCAACGGCGTCGTAGAAAACATGCCCGAGTTCCAAAAGGCCTTCGGGTGCAAGGCCGGTCAGCCCATGGTCAGCGCGAACCGCTGCAGTATCTGGTAATCATTTCGTTTGGAGAGCCACTCTGATGTCATCGTTGATTTCACGCACGCTTCTCAGCTCGCTGGCCGGCGCGCTTCTCCTGCCTCACGTGGCAATTGCGCAGGCGCCCGCCCCTGTGCAAACTATCCCGGGCTTCGATAAGAGCGCCATGGACACTACTGCCGATCCGTGCGCGGACTTTTATCAGTACGCCTGTGGCAATTACAGCAAGCTGCATCCGATACCCGCTGACCTGCCGTCGTTCGATCAATTCAGCAACCTGTACGAGTTCAACCTGCAGGCGCTGCACGGAATTCTGGAGAAGGCCTCCACAGCACACGCCGCCGCCGGAAGCGACGAGCAGAAGATCGGGGACTACTACGCAAGCTGCATGGATACCGCGGCGATCGACAAAGCTGGACTGGCGCCCATTCAGCCTGAATTGGATCGCATCGCTCGAATCAAATCGCGCGACGAGCTGATACCGGAGATCGCGCACCTGCAGCGCATCAGCGTGGAAGCATTCTTCGGGCTGGGCGCCGACCAGGACTACAAAAATGCGAGCCGTGAGATCGCTGTCATGGACCAGGGCGGCCTCGGGCTGCCGGAGAAGGACTACTACCTACGCACCGGCGCTAAGGATGAGGAGTTGCGCAGCCAGTATGTGCAGCACATCGCAAATATGCTGAAGCTGCTCGGCGAATCGCCGGACGCGGCCGGCAATGGTGCCGCCGCAATCATGGCCTTTGAAACCGCGCTGGCCAAGGTCTCCCTTGGGAACGTCGAGCGCCGCGAACCGACCAATATCTACCACATGCAGCCAATCGCGAAGTTTGCCACGGATGCGCCCAACCTGCATGTGGCCGAGTTTCTGAAGGAAGCCGGCACGCCGCCTGTCACCGAGCTCAACGTCGCCACGCCGGACTTCTTCGCCGGGCTCAATCAGCTCATGGCCTCTACGAGTCTGGACACGCTCAAGGACTACATGCGCGTGTTCCTGGTAGATAGCTTCTCCAGCCGTCTGCCCAAGCCCTTCGATGACGAACATTTCGATTTCTTTGGACGCAAGCTCGAAGGCATTCCGGAACAGCAGGCGCGATGGAAGCGCTGCGTGGATGCGACCGATTCTGGTCTGGGCGAAGTCCTGGGCAAGGTATACGTTGCACAGTATTTCGGAGGAGACAGCAAGGCAAGAACGCTGCAGGAAGTGAAGCAAATTGAAGCGGCAATGGACCGCGACCTCGATCAACTGGACTGGATGAGCTCGGCCACGAAGGCGAAAGCACATGAGAAGCTGGCCGCCGTCGTCGACAAGATTGGCTATCCCAATAAATGGCGCGATTACTCCGCGCTCACCATCACACCCGGCGACAGTCTGGAAAACTCCATACGCGCGCGCGAATTCGAAAGCGACTACCAGCTCCACAAGATCGGCCGTCCGGTGGACAAGGGCGAATGGGGCATGACGCCCTCCACTGTGAATGCCTACTATCTGTCAACGATGAACACTATCAACTTTCCCGCCGGGATTCTGCAGCCCGCCTTCTATGACCGGACTGCCTCCAATGGGACAAACTACGGCCACATCGGCGCCATCGTGGGGCACGAGTTGACCCATGGCTTCGACGATGAGGGCCGCAAGTTCGACGCGCAGGGGAACCTCAAGGACTGGTGGACCACCGAGGATGCTAAGCAATTCGAGCAGCGGACCGATTGCATCGTGAACGAGTACAACGGATTTGTAGCCGTGGATGACCTGCACGTGAACGGCAAGCTCACGCTGGGCGAAAACACCGCGGATAACGGCGGCCTGCGGCTTGCCTGGATGGCCCTGCTAGCCGATGCGGCAGACAACCACACACCGCTCGACCAGAAAACCGCAACCGGCTATACGCCGAAGCAGGAACTCTTGCTTGGCTGGGCGCAGAACTGGTGTTCTACCGAGCGGCCGGAGCTGCTGCGCATGGCAGTCCGCGTCGATCCGCACTCGCCCGACCGCATTCGCGCCAACGGTGTTGTGGTGAACATGCCGGAGTTCCGCCAGTCCTTCAACTGCAAGGCGGGGCAGCCCATGGCGCCGGAGAAGATGTGCCGCGTCTGGTGAGGTTCGGATGATCGCCGGAGTCCTGCGGCTCGATCCTCTGCGGCGGCCAGAACACCATGCTTGAAAATTACCGGCTGACCGTCTTTCGCGCCGTCGCCGCGCAGCGCAGCTTTCGCCGCGCAGCGGAGCAGCTCTACCTCACGCAGCCTGCGGTGACGCAGCAGATCAAAGCGCTGGAAGAACTAGCAGGGCTGCCGCTGTTCGACCGCAGCGGCCGGGAGGTCACGCTCACCGCGGCCGGAACGGTGCTGCTGCAATATGCCGAGCGATCCGGCGAGTTGCTGGAAGAAGCTGCCGTCGCACTGGCATCGCTCAAAGGCCAGGTCTCCGGCACGCTGCGCATCGCGGCGTCGACGACCATCGCGCAATACATCCTGCCGCCGCTTCTGGGCGCATTCCTGCGCCTGCATCCAGCCGTTCATGTAGATCTCGACAGCAGCAACACCGAGTCGGTGGCAGAGGCAATCGCAGCAGGTCGCGCCGGTCTGGGGTTGGTCGAAGGGCCGCCGCACACAAGCCAGGTACGCTCGGAAATCTGGCTGGAAGATGAGCTTGTCCTGCTGGTGCCTCCCAGCCACGAGTGGGCCGGACAGCGCTCCATCACATTGCAGCAAATTGCCGCAGCGCCTTTGCTGATGCGCGAACGCGGCTCCGGCACGCGGGAGGTGATCGAGACCACGCTCGAAGCCTCCGGCCTGCCTGCGCGCGATCTGCGCATTGCAGTCGAACTCAACTCCACGGAAGCAATCCTGGGCTGCATTGAGTCCGGGGTCGGGCTTGGTTTCGTCTCGCGCACTGCCATCCATCGCCAGCTCGCGATGAACACGCTCGTCATCGTTCCCGTGGCAGGCCTCACCATCCCGCGTGATCTTCTACTGCTGACACCCGCAGGTCCGGAGCCTACGGGCGCCGCGGCTGCGATGCTGGAGTTGCTCCGGCAGCATCGCACGCAATTGCGCCGAGCCCCATCACGCCGATAAGCCCTGCCTATCGGGCATCACAATTTCTGCTTGGACTCCGTTTACGTTTTCACTGGACACTACGAGAACGTGACTGCCATCGGCGCCAAGCGCATCTTCCTGCTCTGCATCATCATTTCCGCCAGCGGCCTTATCTCTCCCGCCGTGGCGCTCGCCGCCGGAATTGCCTTCGGCCTGCTGTTGCCGCATCCGTTCGCGCCAGAGAGCCGCGATCTTTCACGGCTGCTCCTGCAGGCCTCCGTCGTGGCGCTCGGCTTCGGCATGAATCTGCACCAGGTGGTGCACGCCGGCGCTTCCGGCTTTGTATACACCGCCGTAAGCATCGTCTCCGCCATACTGCTGGGCACTCTGCTGGCCCGCCTGCTCAGCGTCCATCCCAAGGCCGCGTTCCTCATCACCTGCGGCACCGCCATCTGCGGCGGCAGCGCAATCGCGGCCATCGCACCCATTACCAACGCCGGCGATGAAGACATGGCGGTGTCCCTCGGCACCGTTTTCACGCTCAATGCCGTCGCGCTGTTCGCTTTTCCGCTGATCGGACTCGCACTACACCTTTCGCAGTCGCAGTTCGGCCTCTGGGCAGCACTTGCGATTCACGACACCAGCTCCGTGGTCGGAGCTGCCGCGCACTACGGCCCGCAGGCGCTCACCATTGGCACCACGGTCAAGCTGGCCCGGGCCTTATGGATCGTGCCGCTTGCGCTCGCCACCGCTGCAATCTCCAAGAGCAGCACGCGTATCCAGTGGCCGTGGTTCATCCTGTACTTCTGCCTTGCAGCCGTCGCCAATACGTACATGCACGAACTCGCCCCGGTATTCGCCGCGTTCGCGAAGCTCGGACGGAGCGGCCTCACCGTCACGCTCTTTCTCATTGGCAGCGGCATCTCCAAAGCCACGCTGCGCAAAGTGGGAGTGCGGCCGATGCTGCAGGGCGTCGCCCTCTGGATCATCGTCGCCACGCTCTCCCTCTGGGCCATTCGCTCCGGACTCATCGGCATCTGACACCTGGCCGCGACCTCCCGCCCGGCCGTGCCCTGCAAGCTCTGCGGCCAGCGGTGACCCCCTCCAGCATGGCCCTCCAGCATTGGCCTATAGATTAGTGCTATGCCCACCACTGTTGAGCGCCCGCACACCGCCACCTACTGGCTCGGCTATGGCGCGTGTGCATTGGCAGGATGCTTCTGGGGAACGGGATTTTACTTCGGCAAAATCGTACTGACCCACATGGGTGTGGGACACATGGTGCTCTACCGATTTTTCTTTGCGTGCATCGGGCTATTGCCGTTCGCGCTTCGCCATCGTCCCCAACTCAACGCGCGCGAGTGGCGGCTCTTGCTCATCGCATCATTTCTCGGCATACCCGTGCAATACCTTGTGCAGTTCTATGGCCTCTCGCTCACCACGGTTTCCCATGCATCCCTGATGGTCGGCAGCATGCCGGTGCTGCTGGGCGCCGCCGCCACGCTCTTCGCAGGCGAGCGGCTGGACCGCATCGGCTGGGCGGCGCTAGTGAGCTCGACGATCGGCGTCGCGCTGATTGTCCTGGGCGGCCGCCACTCGTCGGGAAACAAGGGTCCATCACTGGCCGGCGATCTGCTCGTGCTGGCCGCGCTGCTGGTCTCGCTGTTCTGGATCCTGATGAACAAGCGGCTTATGGAGCGCCATCCGCCGGCCGTGATCACGGTGTACGGCATCTACTCCGGCGCTATCATGATTGCCGTCTGGGTTGTGCTGCAGGACGGGCCGCCCCCGATTCACGACGTGCCACTCGCAGCGTGGCTGGCTTCAGCCGCCAGCGGCCTCTTCTGCACTGCCGGCTCTACCCTGCTGTGGAACTGGGGCATCCATCACGTCCCAGCCTCACGCGCGGCCGTCTTTCTCAATATCGAGCCGATGCTCGGCTCATTCCTTGGCGTCGAACTGCTGGGCGATCGTCTCGGTCCGCTGGCGTGGATCGGCGGTGTCCTGATCCTTGCTGCAGCCATCACGCTCACCACGCGACCACACGAAACGAACTCTTCGGACGAATGGAACAGATCGCCGCATCCATCTTAGTTTCTGCTACTTAGGGCACTTCGAACAAAGCCGAAATCCACAGGCTCAGGTTACTACCGAAACGGGAATCAGCTTGGTATTCTAGGCGAACAAACGGCGAAATAAGAGGTGCCCCATGGTCTTCTCCCACTCCCCCGCCTTCCACAGAATCCGCGAGCTCGTGCGGCTGATTCGTAACCATCCTGATCTCCCGGAAACCCCCCGGAATGCCGTGCGCCGTGTTCCGAAGCTGCCCGACATGCACCTGCCGGATCCTGAACGGTTCGAGGACTCCTCAACTGGCGATAACCATGACTCGGGCCGCCGGAACCATAAAGCACATCGAATGCGCGCCAACTCTGCTGGCCACTCTGGGTGGTAAACGGAGGCTCAGTTCCCCCGCTTCGTGGCTCGGCTTCGGTGTGAATTCCAGGCACCCGGAGCCGGGCATATTTTTCACTCGCAGCCTCGGATTTGCAACTGCAGCATTATGTCTGCCAGCGCAAACGCTCGACATCCGGACGCTGTCGCAACGACTCGATCAGAGCAGGCTCTTCCTGCTCCCGCTGCTGCGCTTGCCAGCGCAGCTCGCACTGGACGACAACACGGGCCCGCTGGCGCGAAACATCCACCGACCACGCGTGGACGCTCATCCCGCTCTGTTTCACGATGCCCTGGAGTTCCCGCGACAGCTCTTCACCAGCGGTGACGATGCACAGCGATCCCCGATGCTCCTGCGACAAGTGCTGCTCCACGATCTTGAGTCCCCAGAGCGTGAACAGAGTTAGCACCAGTCCAGCGCTTCCCAGCAGGATCTTTCCGGCGCCAAAGCAAATGCCCAGCATCGTGACCACCCATAGCGTCGCCGCCGTAGTGAGGCCAATCACCATCTCGCCTTTGCGCAGAATGGCTCCCGCGCCGATGAATCCCATGCCGGAGAGAATGCCGAGCGGTAGGCGCATCATGTCAAGCTGCACAAAGGAGCTGCTGTTCTTTCCCGACGTTCCCAGCAACCCGTTGGCGAGAATCATGGAGAGCGAAGCGGCCAGGCAAACCAGCACGTTCGTCCGTATTCCCGCGGCCTTTCCTCGTTCGTCGCGGTCAACGCCAACAAGAACGCCCGCAATTAACGTGAGGGCCAAGCGTACTGCGATGTCGCTCCAACTGAGGGTGAATGGCATAGGCGCATCTCCGTCGTTCAACCGATCAGACAATCAATCGTTCAACGCGGAGATGTTCGGCTTGACGCGTATGTTGCCTGTCCGAGCGCAGCCAATCCGTAGTGGCCGGGAAACCGACTACAGCTCCATCGCGTACTGCGCGCTCAGCAGCGCGAGCGAAGGCTGAACCAGCTCTTCGCTGGCCAGGGACAGCACCAGCCGTTCCAGCACCAGCCGTTTGTCCGGCGGCGACGACCGCAGCTCCAGATCCGCGCGAGAGATGAGCCGCAGTGCGCGCGTCAGCTCGCGGCGGCTTTTGTAACGGCGCGCCTGCCGGATCAGATCGTCTGCGGCGAACGGCGGCATACGGAAGCCCTGCCACAGCGCCTGCCAGATGGCGCGCGAATCGCGCACGTTCTTCTCCAGGATCACCAGCATCTGCCGGAAGGTGCGGGCCAGCATGTAGAGATGGCCGATGGCCGACTCCTCGCCGCCATCAGAGGCATTGAGCAATCCTTGCAACAAGGCGAGCGCACGTGGACGGTCCTTGGCTGAGATCGCATCGGTGAGCTCATAGAGCGAGCGCTGCTTCGCTCCGAGCACCATGGTCTCCACATCGCCCAGCGTGATGCGCCGCCGTTCCCCTGTATATAGCAGCAGCTTCTCCAGTTCGCTCGCCATGAGCATGAGGTCCGAGCCGAGCGCGTCGGCCAGCTCGCGGGCGGCATCGGCTTCGAGCGTGCTCCCACGCTTCTCTGCCTCGATGACCACCCAGCGCATCGCGTCACTCTCTTCCACGCGCACCAGTTCCACCATCCCGCACCAGTCGCCCAGCGTCTCGCGAATACGCTCATAGCGATCCCTATCCTGCATCTCCATGCGGCGCAGATCGGAGGGCAGATGCAGATGATCGGCGATAAAGATCAACAATGCTTGCGGATTCGGCGACCGGCCGTATGCATCGAGCGCAGCAAATTCATCTTTCTTCGCGCCGCGCGTGTAGAGCGTTTTCATATTGCGCAGAAAAAGCACCTGAAAGGGCGCCATCAGCGACGGCGTCTGAGCGCGGTCGAGCGCCTCGAAGATGCTCGTCTCGGCGAGATCGATCTCTCCCAGCGCGAAATCGCGCATGGCGGGCCCAGATCCTGCGTCGATGAGCGTATCGAGGATGGCGCGGCGGCAGCGCTCGTAGAGATAGGCTTCATCCCCGAGCAGCACATAGGCGGGGCGCAGCGTACCGCCTGTCCGCGAGGCCTCAATCTCCGCGATGAAGCGATCCGAGGAGGCGAAGCTGCGCAGACCGCTAGCCATGCGCGGCCTCCCGGTCCCGGAGATGTCCCATGGGTCTCAGAAGGACTCCAGCATATCGCTCACCAGCGACTGGGCAAAGTCTCTGGAGAGGCGCGCCATCGCCGGGGAATCTTCCTGCACAAACGTGCCCAGGTCCGAAGTCGCTTCGTACTGCTGATGGAAGGTGTATCCGTCGTGACGATAGACCACGCGGCCATCCCGATCTGTCAGCGAGACGCTCGCAGTCAGAGTGATCATGTAGCTCGAGGATTGCCCCGTGGTGACGTTGTATGTGTAAGGCACAATCGACTCACTGAGGACTGTACCCTTCAGCACCGCGTCCGCATCGTCGGCGTCCTCACTTGGCAGCACATGGAATTTGGTGCGCGTGTTCAGCTCATGCACCGTCGCTTCGGTCAACGCGACCTCTGTATGCGAAAACTGCGTTCGATTTTCGAAAAACGGCACCGCGATCGAGTGCACGTCCGCAGGAATATGCGCTGCGGAACCCATGGTGTGATAGCCACATCCCGTCGCAAGCAACAAGAGCGGTGACGCGGCTATCGACCGGAGAGCCAGATGCATACTGCGCTTATTCTCGCAGAAGCATCGGCGTGCAAAAGAAGACGGCCACTCTGAAAGAGCGGCCGTCCGGTTGCTTTGCTGAAGAAGGATTACGCAGGTGAAGGACTTCCCTCCGGAAAACCTGACGAACGCCCTGGCTCCGGTTTGAGCACCTTGACCTCCGGATCGCCGCTGGCGGAACCATTCGACGGCGGATTAAGCGGTGGCAGCTCGCGTCCTTCGATCAGCATCTTGATCTCGTTAGCATCGATGGTCTCGCGTTCGAGCAGTGCTGTCGCCAGCCGATGCATGATGGGCTGATTCTGTTCGAGGATGCTGTATGCCGACTGGTAGCCACTGTCCACCAGGCTGCGTACCTCGCTGTCGATCTGCCGCGCCGTTTCTTCCGAGAAGTCGCGGTGCTGCGCGATCTCGCGGCCCAGGAAGATCTGCTCTTCCTTCTTGCCGAAAGTCAGCGGACCCAACCGGCTCATGCCGAACTCGCAGACCATCTTGCGCGCCAGTTCCGAGGCACGCTCGATGTCATTGCCGGCGCCGGTCGTCATCTGCTTGAGGTAAATCTCCTCGGCGCAGCGTCCGCCCATCAGGATGGCAAGCTGCGTCTCCAGATAATCCTTGGTGACGGTGTGCTTGTCGTCCTCCGGCAACTGCATCGTCACGCCCAGCGCCATGCCGCGCGGGATGATCGTGACCTTGTGGAGCGGATCTGCATGGTCACGCAAGGCGGCGACCAGCGCGTGGCCGGCCTCGTGATACGCAGTCACACGCTTCTCCTCATCGGAGAGCAGCATGGACTTCCGCTCGGCGCCCATCAGCACCTTGTCTTTGGCCAGCTCAAAGTCGTACATGTGCACGGCCTTGCGATTGGAGCGCGCAGCGGTCAGCGCAGCCTCGTTCACCATGTTGGCCAGATCAGCTCCGGAGAAGCCCGGTGTCCCGCGAGCCAAGACGCGAAGATCCACGTCATCGGCAATCGGTACCTTCTTCGAATGCACGCGAAGCACCTCTTCGCGGCCGCGCACATCCGGACGTCCGACCACCACGCGGCGATCGAAGCGGCCCGGGCGCAGCAGCGCAGGATCCAGAACGTCGGGCCGGTTGGTCGCTGCGACGAGGATCACGCCGTCATTGGATTCGAAGCCGTCCATCTCCACCAGCAACTGATTAAGCGTCTGCTCGCGTTCATCGTGACCGCCGCCCAGACCGGCTCCGCGATGGCGACCGACTGCGTCAATCTCGTCAATGAAGATGATGCATGGAGCATTCTTCTTCCCCTGCTCGAAGAGGTCGCGCACGCGGCTCGCGCCTACGCCGACGAACATCTCCACAAAATCCGAACCGGAGATGGAGAAGAACGGAACGTTAGCTTCGCCGGCGACGGCGCGCGCCAGCAGTGTCTTGCCGGTTCCCGGAGGCCCGACCAGCAGCACGCCTTTGGGTATGCGGCCACCCAGCTTCTGGAATTTCTGCGCCTCGCGCAGAAATTCGATGATCTCCTTCAGCTCTTCCTTGGCCTCATCCACGCCCGCCACGTCCTTGAACGTGACTTTCTTCTGCTGCATGGAGAGCAGCCGCGCACGACTCTTCCCAAATGACAGGGCTTTGTTACCGCCGCTCTGCATCTGGCGGATCATGAAGTACCAGACCGCGCCGATGATCAGGATGGGCGAGAGCTGCAGCAGGATCGGCCACCAGGCATTGCCCTGTGTGGGCTTCATGGTGATGGAAACCTTGTTGTCCTGCAGGGTCTTGTACATGTCCGGATAGTTGGCGGGCACGGTGGTGTGGAAGCCGTTGTCCTTGCTGTTGCGGAAGTGCCCCGTCACCGTATCCTGGTTGATGGTTACGTCCTGCACCTGGCCCTGGCGTGCATCGTCCATGAACGTGGAGAAGGAGATCTCCTGGTCCTTGCCATTGTTCGTGCTCTTCTGGACAATCTGCCAAAGCAATACCAGGCAGGCCAGAATGAATACCCAGAAGAGGATCGATTTGACCGTCGAATTCACGAAAAAACCCTCGTTTCTCTCACGTCACGGAAGCCGCACCCCCTGAAGGATGCGCGGATCGTCGGACTTTTCCGCCCGCGAAGCAACCCGATGCGTTTCCCTTAGGGATTAGACGTGCAAGGCCGGTCTTCGGTGCAACTTCCGGCTCACACCGGTTTCGCCGCACACAGACCTCACCGCCGGTCGTTACGCTTCGATGACCGTACCCTGGATTCTACTCCGAGGCCCGCAGCCGTCCGCAAGAAAATGCCCTACGGAACGGACTGAAATCTATTACCTAGGTGGCGTCCGAAGTACCGGAACCCCCTCCGCTGTCCCGCAACGGTTCTACGATCAATTGCAGCCCCGGGTTCCGCTCTACTTCTACTCCGCTCATCCATAAGATGCCGTTTCCCACAGCGAGCACCGGACAGATTCTGCGGTCTGCCGCGGAAAGACCGCGCCGTTCCAGCACTTCCTTTACTGTTTTTAGCCCGCTGCTGTGCGGCACACGGACCCGATCTCCAGTTCGTGGGGTGCGCAGTACCAGGGTGCCGGCGCCAGAGAGGCTTCCACTGGTGGTCACCCGATAGCCATATTCCGGCGCTTCCAGCGCGCCCGGCACTGGCACAACGATCTCTGGCAGCGCGGACTGCGCCTGCTCAGGTCCGCAGACAAGCCGCAGTTCCCGCGCGGTGCGCTCCGCGGTCAACCCGGCACCCAGTTGGAATCGGCCTCGGTTGCCTGTCCCGTGCTCAGCTGATACCGCGAGCGCTCGCAGCTCTTCCGTCTGGTCGAAGCTGAGAGCAGAGCCCAGTTGGCCAGCCGCAGCCCGCAACACCCGGCGCTGCAACGCCGGGTGCAGAGCACGAAGTCGCTGCAGTTCGATGGCGATACCTGCTTCCCCCGGCCGGGTGGAGTTCGCGCGGCCCCCACCACGCACCGGCTTTCCCGGCAATACGAGTCCGGGCAGGATGCGTGTCAGTTCGCGGTCCCACCATGCCTCTTCATCGCGCGCTACGGCAGCCATCCGCGAGAGTTGCACGGCGATGCGCGGCTGAAACTCCCGGAGCTTTGGCATCAGGACGTGGCGCACGCGATTGCGGGTGAACGTCAGCTCCTGATTGGTGCTGTCCTCGCGCCAAGGCTGCTCTCGATCCTCCAGATAGGCGATGACCTCGGCGCGGGTCACTTCGAGCAGCGGCCGCACAATCCGTCCCTTGCCATTCACTGTGACCACGGGGGCGATGCCGGCCAGGCCCTCGGTCCACGCGCCGCGCAGCATCTTCATCAACACCGTCTCCGCCTGATCATCCATGGTGTGGGCGGTCGCGACAGTATCTGTGTCATCCGCCGCAAGTAGCTCCTGAAAACTTGCGTAACGCAGCGCGCGTGCCGCCTCCTCAATACCATTGCCACGCTCGGCAGCAAGCGACGCGACATTGCCGCGCTTTGTGCAGAGCGGCACATCGAGCCGGCTGGCGAGCTCCGCGACGAACTTGGCGTCGCCATCCGCATCCGCGCCGCGGAGTCCGTGATGCACATGGATCGCGGCGAGCACGATGCCGGTCTCCGCGCGCAAGTCAACCATCGCCAGCAGCAGCGCCACGGAGTCCGCTCCGCCCGACACCGCCACAGCGACACGTTCGCCCGCACGGAACAGGTTGTGTGCCCAATTGAGCCGTGGTGCGTGCACTGCCATCGCGCACCCAGTGTACGAGCAAGAGCTCCTCTAGCTCACGGCTGCGAATGAGTCGGCGGTCTATACTCACAGGCATGCTCGCCACCCGCGCCGCTACTGCCGCTGACGCTGCCATCATTACCCGCCATCGCCGGCGCATGTTCGTGGATGCAGGCCGTTCCGACAATCGCGTTCTCGACGTCATGGAGGAGCACTTTCAGCCCTGGGTCGTAAGCCGGTTGCAGTCCGGCACGTACATGGGGTGGTTCGCACTGGACGATGCCGGGGAGGTGATCGGAGGTAGCGGACTGATGATTCTCGATTGGCCGCCACACCCGCTCGATCCTACGTCCGACCATCGCGGCTACCTGCTGAACGTTTATGTCGAGCCCGCGCACCGCAGGAAGCACATCGCGAGCAGGCTAATCGAACTTGCGCTGGATGAGGCGCGCCGTCGTCGCATCCGAGTGGTCGCTCTGCATTCTACCGACGCTGGGCGCGCTCTCTACGAAAGCAATGGCTTCCGCGCGACGAACGAGATGTTCTATGTGGAGTCGGTCGAGGGCTGAACGTCCGGCCCGGTAATCACCGCGCGGGTGCTGTGAGCTCAGTCGCGGCTGCCTGGCTCTCCGCAAGCAACGTTTGCTCGAGCGGCATGCCCAGCAGTGGGGTGACCAATGCAACGATCTCCGGCACGATCGCCTCTGCCGGTCTTCGATCGGGAGTATTCAGCCACTCTTTCACCGCGCCATAGATTGCCCAGCTCGCCGCCGCGGATTGCATGGCGCGCCGCGCTTCCGGGACTGAGGTGTGCTTCGCCATCCCGTCCGCGACGACGCGCCGAATGGCGGCAATCATGGCTGCGTCCTCCAGAGCATCGACGTTGCTACGGCGCTCACATCCGCCCTGCGCGCCGCGCATTGTCGCGAGGTAATCGCAGGCAGCCAGGACAATGGCCCGGGCAGCGGATGGGCAGGTGCCGTCGTAACGGACCGAACGCTCCTGCAGCAGCCGGTGGAAGCCCCCGGCAATCAAGGCCTCCAACAGCGCGAATTTGTCCGTGTAGTGGTCGTAGAAGGTGGCGCGGTTCACCGTCGCGGCTTCGGCGATGTCCTGCACCGAAATGTCGTCAAACGGCTTAGACCCAAGCAGTTGCAGCAGCGCGCCTTGCAGGAGTTGGCGCGTGCGGCGGATCCGTGGATCGCGTACCTCACAGTCGGAGATCGGCATGACTATCCTGAAAAGCTAAAAAAACTCTGAATCGTCTGAACAACGAGTGTCGTCTACATAGCACGACATTTGCTGTTTTGACTGCATATGTCGCCCAGGAGATTCAAATCTATGCCGACACTACTCCATCTTGACGCCAGCCCGCTTGAAACCTCCGTCAGCCGCGAACTTGCCCGTGAATTCGTCGCCACATGGAAATCCAGCCATCCAGAGGGAACTGTGGTCTACCGTGACCTCGCCGCACTGACGCCGGCTCCGATCAGCCAGGCCTGGGTGCACGCGGCCTTTACCCCCGCAGATTCCCGGACCGCTGAGCAGAAAGCGTTGCTTGCACCCTCCGACGAGCTGATCGGTGAGCTCCAGACCGCTGACGAGATCGTCATCGGCGTCCCGATGCACAACTTCTCTGTGCCGTCCGCCCTGAAGCTATGGATCGACCAAATTGTGCGCGCTGGCCGCACCTTTACCTATGGCGCCAACGGTCCGAAAGGTTTGCTGACGGGCAAAAAAGCGACACTACTGGTGGCTAGCGGCGGAGTGTATTCGCCGGGCAGCCCGGCCGAGGCCATGAATTTCGTCGACCCCTACATGAAAGCGGTGCTGGGATTCATTGGAATCACAAATGTGCGCAGCCTTTCTGTTGGCGGCGTCTCGCAACTCATGTCTGGAGCCATCGACCGCAGCACCTTGCTCCAACCCGCGCTGGAGCAGATACGCAGCAGCGCTGCCTGAGGTTAAGATTCCTATCGTCGGACCACCTGCTCATTGAGGAGAAGCACACATGAAAGTTGCTGTCCTGATTGCACGTATTCTTCTGGGCCTGATTTTTGTTTTCTTTGGCCTCAATGGGCTCCTTCACTTCCTCCCATCGCCACCCATTCCGGGGGTCGCGGGCCAATTCGTCGGCGCCCTCTTCGCCTCGCATTACGTGCTGGTGGTCTCCGCATTGCAGGTCATCGGCGGCCTTCTGATGCTCTCCGGTCGTTATATTCCACTCGGCCTGGTTATCCTCGGGCCGATTATCGTGAACATTCTGCTGTTTCATCTGACCATGGCGCCGTCGAGTATTGGACCTGGACTGCTCGTCACACTGCTCTGGTTTGTTGTCTTCTTCAGCGTGCGTCAGGCGTTCGCCGGCATCTTCGCGGCGAAAGTAGAGCCCGCGGTGTAAACGAAGGCCGCCTCGCGCGGCCTTCACGCGTTGCTGCGCCGCTACGCCGCGGCGCGAATCGCCCTGCGCACCAGGTCCGTGGTAGCGCCGTAAACCAGGTGTGCTGCCAATGGAGTTGCCTGCGCTGCGATGGGCTGTTCCGCTGGCGACGGCGCCAGGCCGAATGCCGGAACGCCGACCAGGTCTGCGCTTGCAAACAGCAGCGCGCCGAAGGCCGTTCCGAATCCCAGACTGGTCCAGTGTGAGCATTCGGCGAGAGCGCCATACACACCGCCGACCAGCGCTCCGAAAGTGTAATGCACCACGGGTCCAGCCTCCTTCCGCTCTTCATGCGAAAGGTGCCGCCCACCAGTCACTCCGTGGACGATGCCCTCTGCTGCCTTCATGGTCGCGTCTTCTTTCGGTTCGTCGGTTTGCTCCTGTTGGTGGAGATGCTGTTCGAGACTGTCCTCATCGCTCAGGAGTGACTCCGTCAACCTTTCTCCCACGCTGCTCATAAACACGTTCATCACCCAGGATGCAGCTAGTCCACCGGCAATGCCGGCCAGAGTGCCCCGCACCAGACGTCTTCTCTGCGCTCGCCTCATCGTTCTTCTCTCCTTCCAGCCAATCTCAAAGACGGCCGTCTCTATGGAGGATGCTTGCGGGCTCGAATACGCTTACCGGCAGCGCTCCTTTCCACCCCGGTATACTCAACTTCTTATGCGCGTCTTCGTTATTCTGCCCGCTGCGGGGCTGGGCACCCGCATGGCGCCGGGGCAGGTCACGCCCAATGCCGCCAAGCAATTCCTGGATCTCGCCGGAGTCCCCATTCTGATCCACAGCCTGCGCGCCTTCGCGGCCGTGCCGCAGGTGAGCGCCATCGTGGTGGCGGTCCGTGCGAGCGAGATTGAGCGCGTACAGTCCATCGTCGCCGAGCATCAGCTCGCCGGACGCGTCACGGTGGTGGAGGGTGGAGACAGCCGCCAGGAATCGGTCGGGCGCGCGCTTGCAGCGGTACAGGCGGAAGGCGACGACATCGTGCTGGTGCACGACGCTGTCCGTCCCCTGATCGACTCCGCCACTATCGCACGTACCATCGAAGCTGTCACCGAGCATGGAGCGGCTATCGTCGGCCTGCCCGCTATCGACACTATCAAACAGGTGGAGCGCACCGCACACGGCGCCATCATCCGCACCACCATTCCGCGCGAGTATGTCGTGCAGGCGCAGACGCCGCAGGGCTTCCGCTGGTCGATTCTGAAACGCGCCTTCGCCGAAGCTGAAGCAGATGGCTTTGCCGGGACCGACGAGGCAAGCCTGGTGGAACGCGCCGGCACGCAGGTCGCCGTCGTTCCCGGCTCACCTGCGAACCTGAAAATTACCCAGCCCGGCGACCTTGAGCTCGCCGAGTTCTACCTCGCCCGCCGCCAGACGGCATAAAGCGAGGCAGGAACCGCGGCGTAGCCGCGCGAAAGAGAGGCTTTCATGAACATTCGCATCGGTCACGGCTGGGACTCCCATGCCTTCCAGGCCGGAGTCCCGCTGCGCATCGGCGGCATTGCCATCGAGCACCCGGAGGGCCTCGCTGGTCACAGCGACGGTGACGTATTGCTGCACGCGCTTACCGATGCGCTGCTCGGCGCGGTTGCTGCGGGCGACATCGGCACCTTCTTTCCCCCCGGCGATGCGCGATGGAAGAACGCCGATTCGACGGTCTTCCTCAACCTGGCGCTCGAAGAGATTCAGCACGCCGGCTACCGGATCGTGAATCTGGATGCGACGCTGGTGCTGGCCAAACCGAAGATCTCACCCATTGCCGGAGAAATTCGCGAGCGGCTGGCCGACCTGCTGAGCCTCGACACGAAAGCGATCTCTATCAAAGCGAAGACGCCGGAAGGCCTCGGTCTGGATCATGTCGCGCAGGCGCATGCGACCGTGCTGCTGGAAAAAGTCGAAGACCCGGACGAGATCAAATCCATGAGCGCTGTGATCGAAAACCAGCGCCACCTGGAAGACGTGGTGCGCAACCTGCTCGCCGAGGTACACGGCACGAGCCCGCAGCGGCAGACCGTAAAGGTGAAGGTATTCGACACGGACGACATCACCTAGAGCAATCGGCAAACCGCACTCTTCACTCTTCCGATGGCGCAGATCGGTCGTAAATGACCCGCCCATCGAAGATCGTGAGATCGACCTGCGTGTTCTGGATCTGCACTGGATCGATGTGAAAGATGTCCTGAGACAACACGGCGAAATCGGCGAGCTTGCCCGCTTCCACTGAGCCTTTGCTTTTGTCGTCGAACTGCGCATAGGCCGAGCCCACCGTGTATGCATGAACCGCCTGGGCCACAGTGATCTTCTGCTCGGGAATCCAGCCATTCGGGTTGCGATTGTCCAGCGTCCTGCGCGTGACGGCCGCAAAGATGCCCACCAGCGGCTTCAGCGGCGCGACCGGCCAGTCGGAGCCGAAGGCGAGGACTGCGCCCGAGTCCAGTAGCGAGCGAAAGTCATACGCGTAGTGAATGCGCTCTGGCCCGAGACGCTTCTCCGCCCAGCGTCCGTCATCGATGGCGTGGTACGGCTGCATGGAAGCAATCACGCGAAGTTGCGCGAAGCGCGGAATATCCGCGGCCGTCAGATGTTGCGCATGCTCGATGCGCAGACGGCGATCGCGTGGCCCGTTCGCCTTTTCGAGGCGCTGATACAGGTCGAGTATCGCGCGATTCGCATGATCGCCGATGGCGTGAATGGCGATCTGCAGCCCGGCATTGTCGGCGCCCTTCATATCGGTAAACATCTGTTCCGGATGCTGCAGTTCGTCAGTCGCCAAACCGCTCGTGTTCGGCGCATCGTTGTAGGGAGCAAATAGCCACGCCGTAGACGCGCCGAGGCCGCCATCGGCAAAGGCTTTGAGGCCGCCCACCTGAATGAGCCCATCGCTGAATCCCGCCTGCATGCCGCTGCCTGCCAGGTTCTTCCAGTCCACCAGCCGCAGGTTCACGGAGATGCGGACCTTCAGCCGGCCTTCGCGCTCCAGTGCCTGCAGCGCGCGAAGATGCTGCGGACCCGATGTATCGTCCTGATCATCGGCCATCTCCTGCACGCTGGTCACGCCGTTGCGTGCCGCTTCTTCCTGCCCGGCAAGGATAGCCATCTCGGTCTCCTGAAGTGAAGGCGGCGGGATGACGCGGTGAATCAGCGTCATGGCAGCATCTTTGAACATGCCGGTTGGATTGCCATCCGCATCGCGCACAATCACGCCGCCCGGCACATCCTTCGTATTGCGGTCCACGCCGGCAAGCCTCATGGCCAACGCATTTGCCAGCCCCATATGGCCGTCCAGCCGCATAACGAAGACTGGGTTCTTTGGCGTCACGTCATCGATCAATTGATGAGTCGGGAGCACGGCGGGCGTCCAGCGCTCGTGATCCCAAATACCGGACAGGATCCATACGCCTGCAGGCTGCGACTGGGCGAAGCGGGCAATGCGCCCGCGAAACTCTGCTTGCGATGAGGCGTCGAGAAGCTGCACATTCGCCAATACCTGGCCACCGACAACGAAGTGAACATGTGCATCATTGAAGCCCGGAACAACTCGGCGTCCTTGCAGGTCGATCACGTGAGTGGAAGGGCCCGCAAGCTGCCGCATCTCGTCCGACATGCCGACGCGCAGAATGCGATTGCCATACACCGCGATCGCTTCGGTCTCCGGCTGCGCAGGATTTTCCGTCCAGACGTGCCCGTTCACCAGCACGAGCGTTGCATAGACCTGGGCATTCGCGGCAGTTGCACAAACCAGCAAAGCCCAAGGCACGACGAGTTGCTTCAGCATGATCGGAAGCACCTGCTTAAAGAAGGATGTTTGCGGGGGCCTCAGTATAGGGGGCAAGTGCGTCACAACTACGAGAAAATCGTCGCCGGGTCGCTCACTTGCTACTCTAGGCCATGCGCGCGCCGCTCCTGGCTGTTCTCTTCCTGCTGACTCCTGGCCTCTTCCCACAGAACACACCGCAGTCGAACGACTGGGCCACTCCGGCCGAGCAGTCCAATTACCGCACGACGCCCAACTACGCCACCACCATGGCCTACCTGCAGCGCATCGCCGCAGCGAAGCCGCAGCAGGTGCGCATCCAGGCCTTCGGCAAGACGGGTGAAGGCCGCGAGTTGGATATCGTGATTGCTTCGAACGACGGCGTCTTCGATCCCGACAAGCTGCACGCAGCCAAGCGTCCCATTGTGCTGGTGCAGAACGCGATCCATGCCGGCGAGATGGACGGCAAGGACAGCTGCCTCGCGCTGCTGCGCGACATGGTGATCACCGGCAAGGATGCGGCGCTGCTCGATCGCGCTGTATTCGTCTTCATCCCCATGTACAACGCGGATGGCCACGAGCGCCGCTCGCCCTACAACCGCATCAACCAAAACGGCCCCGAAGAGATGGGCTGGCGGGGTAATGCGAGGAATATCAACCTGAATCGTGATTACATGAAGGCCGATGCACCGGAGACGCGCGCCTTCATGGCCATGTTTCATCGTTGGCTGCCCGATTTCTTTGTCGACGATCACGTCACCGATGGCGCTGATTTCCAGTACGACGTCACCTTCACCATCGAGCACTTTCCCAACCTCAATGCGGACACAGGACGCTTGCTCGAAGAGAGCGTCATTCCGGATCTGGAGCACCAGGTCGATGCGACGGGCCACCTCGCCTCGCCTACTTACATCTCGCTGGTCGACGACTCCGATCCGGCAAAGGGACTCGGCTTCGATGCCTATGTTCCGCGCTTCTCAACCGGCTACATGAACCTGGAAAATCGGCCAAGCATGCTGGTCGAGATGCACATGCTCAAGGACTACAAGACACGCGTAACCGGCAACTACGAGCTGTTGCGCGCGCTCCTCAAGGTCGTGAACCGGGATTCCGACAAGCTGATCGCACTGAATGCCGCGGCCGATCACGAAGCAGAACAGCTCGGCGCTCACCCGCTGAGCAACGTTAGCTACCCGCTCGGCCTCGGCTGGTCGGGCGAGACTACGCCATTTCTCTTTCGTGGTTACAAATACACTCGCGAGCTCAGCGCCGTCTCCGGCACCATGTGGGTGCAGTACTCGCACGATCCATGGAACGCCACACTGCCCATGCGGACTGGAGCGAAAGTTACGGTCTCCGCCGTGCCTCCGGCAGCGTATATCGTTCCCGCGCAATGGACGCACGTTATCGACGTGCTCGCCGCACATCAGGTCGTGATGCGGCGAACCACTGCGGCCTGGACGGTGCCGGTCGAGACCTACCGCTGCCACGGCGGCAACTGGCAGCAGCCGCCCTTCGAGGGTCACCATCCGATGTTCGGCGGCGAGGGCAGCAAAGGCCATCCGGGCGAGCCGCCGCAGTGCACACTCGTCACCGAGACAATGACGTTTCCGGCCAATTCGGCGGTTGTCGAGCTGAACCAGCGCCTCTCGCACGTGGCGATGGCCTGGCTGGAGCCGATGGCGCCCGACTCTGCGATGGCATGGAACGCCTTCGATCCCATCTTCGAGCAGCGCGAATATGGCGAGCCCTACGTTCTTGAAAAGCTGGCGCGCGAGATGATGGCCAAAGACCCCAAGCTCAAAACAGAGTTCGAACAGCGGGTCGAAAATGATCCTAATTTTGCCGCAAGTCCACTGGCACGGCTCGAATTTTTCTATGACCGCTCGCCCTGGCTGGACCCGAGACTCGGCTTATATCCCGTGGGGAGACTTACGAAGCTGGACGGCGTCCCGCTGCGCTAGCCCTTAACAGCTGAGGATAGCGTCTTCATAGGCCAGCGTCTGACGATCTGCGCTGAGAAGCACCCATTGCCATCGTCTGCCCATGACGATCTCCTCGCCCGCCCGGGCTTTCGACCAATGCGAACGTGGTGGGACTTCGCCTTGCAGATGTTGATCATTTCCGACGCATTCTTGGCTCATTTCACTTGATCAACCGCTTCGATTACCAAAGAGTATTGGTATTTATCGCAATTTGCGATATTGTTATTGCGAATTGCAATATGAAACTTGGCGAGAAAATCCGCTACCTCCGCGAAGTCGAGGGCTCACTCCGCGGCCTGGATCGCGCGATGACCCAGCAGGAGCTGGTGCGTGCCGTTCGGGAAGAGATGGACACAGCCGTGAGTCAGTCCTATCTCTCTCAGATCGAGAGCGGCGCGCGTCCGCACCTGACCAACACCACTCGCCTGCTGCTAGCGCGCTTCTTCAAGGTGCATCCCGGCTATCTGGTCGATGACCCGGAGGGCTACCACGCCGAGTTGCTCTCGGAAGCGCGGACGCTGCACACGCACGTGAACGAGGACAAGCTCGACCTGTGGCTGATCTCCGGCGCCGAGCGCTTCCGACGCGATCCGGAGCTGCGCCGGGCACTGCTTGCAGCAGCTCAGCACGACGACACTCGCCGATGTCTGTTGCTGCTCGCAGCCATTCTCGAAACGCCCTCCCTTGCCGACCGGCTGCTCGAGGTATTGCGGCCGGAGCTCGCGCCGCGGCATAAGCATTCCACAGCGAAGAGCGGCACGGACAAGCGAAGCGCCGCCCGAAACGGCAGCCGCAATACGCACGACGGCAGCGTTGCTACGCGCGAAGGCAGCGCAACTATGAAAGAGAGGAGATGACCTATGCACACGTTCCTGTTGAGTGCGGAGAACTGGTATCTCGTCTGTTTTGGCGTCGGCCTGGTGTTGAGCCTGCTCGCGTTCGCGGGCGGCTTCGGCCATCTGCAGCTGGGCCACTTCCACGGCGGCCACTTTCATCTCGGTCATGCGCACGCCGGCCATGTGCACGCCCCGCGCGCCGGCGGACACGACAGTGGCCTTTCGCCCTTTAACGGGTTCACGCTGCTTGTCTTCCTATGTTGGTTTGGTGGAGCGGGATATCTGCTGAGCCGCTTCAGTCCGCTATGGGGCGCTGGAATATTCGCGCTGGCGGTCATCAGTGGCGTTGCCGGTGCGGCAATCATCTTCTGGTTTCTGGCGCGGGTGCTGCTTCCGCGTGAACGTGTCCTCACGGCGGAGGACACGGAGATGACGGGCGTGCTCGCGCGTGTTTCGAGTCCCATACGCGAGGGCGGCACCGGAGAGATCGCCTACTCGCAGGGTGGCGCGCGGCGCGCAGCTGCGGCCCGCAGCGAGGCCGGCACTGCGATCGAGCGGGATATCGAGGTCGTCGTGCTGCGTTACGAGCGCGGCGTCGCCTATGTACAGCCATGGTCGGAGCTGGAGGGCCCGCCCGCCACCTGACGCTTTCTCACCGAACCCCGCGACCGCGCGCCGTCCACAGCCAGGGACGACACCGGCCATACGCAGTACGGCTGGCTTCACGCTGTTCGATTGTAAGGATCGGTTATGCCAACCATTGTCACTGTCATCATCGGATTGGGAGTTGTCGTTCTTCTCATCATCATGACGAGCATTGCGAAAATGTTTCGCAAGGCCGGACCCAACGAAGCCATCATCGTTTACGGATTCCGCGGTCCGCGCATCATCAAGGGCTCGGGCGCTGTCATCTTCCCTGTCGTCGAGAGCTGCCGCCAGCTCTCGCTGGAGCTGATGTCCTTCGACGTCGCACCGCAGCAGGACCTCTACACCAAGCAGGGCGTCGCGGTCACCGTCGAAGCGGTCGCGCAGATCAAGGTCCGTTCCGACCGCGAATCCATTCTCACCGCGGCCGAACAGTTTCTCACCAAAGCGCCGCCACAGCGCGAAGGGCTGATCCGTCTGGTGATGGAAGGTCATCTGCGCGGCATCATCGGCCAGCTCACTGTCGAACAGATCGTGAAGGAGCCGGAGATGGTGGGCGAGCGCATGCGCGCCACCTGCGCCGAAGATATGAGCAAGATGGGCCTGGAGGTGATCTCGTTCACCATCAAAGAAGTCCGCGACAAGAACGAATACATCACCAATATGGGCCGGCCGGACATCGCGCGCATCAAGCGCGATGCCGATGTCGCCGCCGCCGAAGCGGAGCGCGACACCGCTATCCGTCGCGCCATCGCGCTGCGTGAGTCAGCGGTGGCAAAGGCTGCGGCAGACCAGGAGCGCGTGCTGGCCGAAACACAGTCGCTCGCCAAACAAGCCGAGGCGCAGCGCGATCTGGATATCCAGAAGGCGCAGTTCACGGAGCAGAGCCGCAAGCAGGAGGCGCAGGCAGACAAGGCTTACGAGATTCAGACCAACGTCATGCAGCAGCGCGTGATCGCTGAGCAGGTGAAGGTGCAGCAGATCGAGAAGGAGCAGCAGGTCAAGGTGCAGGAAGCAGAAATTCTGCGCCACGAGAAAGAGCTGATCGCGACCGTGCTGAAACAGGCGGAGATTGAGCGTCAGCGCATCGAGAATCTCGCTTCCGCAGAGAAGTCGCGCCTGATGATCGAAGCCGAAGGACGCGCATCCGCCATCCGCGCGCAGGGCGAAGCGGAAGCTGCCGTCATCTTCCAAAAGGGCGAGGCCGAAGCCAAGGCGATGAACGTGAAGGCCGAAGCCTATCAGGAATGGACGCAGGCCGCAGTCGTCGATCGCCTCATCTCCAGCATGCCGGAGGTGGTCCGCGCTATGTCCGAACCGCTCAGCAAGGTGGACAAGATCACCATCGTCTCCACCGGCAGTGACGGCCAGGTGGGCGCTAACAAACTGACAGGCGATCTGACGAAGATCGCCGCACAGGTGCCCGCGCTTTTCGAGGCGCTCTCCGGCATGGATATGCACGAGCTGATGGCGAACGTGAAGAGCATGCGCGCACGTCCCAATGGCACTGTAACCAACAGCTAACCCGAGCGGTGGCTCCGGCTTTGGCTGGGGGCCACCGCTTTACCAGATGTCAGAAGTCGAATGCGGCATCGAACAGTAAAGGAGTCACGTCATGGCACTGCTTGAAAGAGTCGCAACTCTACTCCGCGCCAACCTCAACGACCTGATCGACCGCGCGGAAGACCCGCAGAAGATGCTGCGCCAGCTCATCCTCGATATGGAGAACCAGCTCTTGCAGGTAAAGACTCAAGTAGCGATCGCGCTTGCAGACCAGCACCTGCTCGAGAAAAAGCAGTCCGAGCACGAGGAGTCCGCCGGCAACTGGCAGCGTAAAGCGGCGCTCGCCGTGACGCGCCAGCAGGATGATCTCGCGCGCGCCGCTTTGCGGCAGCAGATCAGCCATCAGCAGATGGCCGCAAGCTTCGCCCAGCAGCTCAACGATCAGCGGACCGAGACCGACACACTGCGTACTGCGCTCAGCCGGCTCCAGCAGCGATTGCAGGAGACGCAGTCGCGCTGCGAGCTGCTCGCCGTCGAGCATCGCCGTGCCCGCGCGAGCCAGAAGCTCAACGGTTCTGCACCCCGGCCGTCTGCGACCATGGCGCGCGTCCGTGGCCGCATCGACCAGGCATCCGCCGCCGGCCGGGCACAGCAGGCAATGCTTGTCTCCGAGACAGGCACACATCTCGATAGGGGAGAGCTGGGTGAAGCGGAACTGGAAGAACGCTTCGCCGCAATGGAACGCGAGGACCAGATCGAAGATCTGCTGCGCGAGCTAAAAGCGCAGCAGGAGCAGCACAGGCTGCCCAGCTCTGCATGAAGTTCGGCATGATGTCTCACGCGATCGCCGCTGGAGATTTTGCCTCTATACTCGATCAGGTCGGTCCACTGACGCCCGCCGCGTTGGCAACCGGCCGATCGAAACTATTTCATGAACTCGCCATCCGAAGTGCACTCACCGGCGTCCAGCCGTTCCGACTCACTGTCTGCCGGGGAAACTGACAGCTCCGAAATCAGCTCATGGACGGCGTGGCTGGCTCTGCTTATCATCGCGCTAGTCCGGATTCCCTTCCTACTCGTTCATCCTCTGCAGGAGGACGCCTACATCACCTTTCGCGCCGCAAGGCATCTTGCGGAAAACGGCGACTTCTCCTTCAACCTGCACCAGCACTTCCCCGGCACTACCAGCCTGCTCTACCCGCTCATTGTTGCCGCCATCGACTTGCTATTGCATCCTTTCATGATTCTGGGCGTGCAGATCTTCGGAACGCTCTGCATCGCGGCTGCTTCTTATCTCATAGCGGCCGCGCTTTGCAGCAACCAGCGCGAGCAGCCCGCGGTATGGCTGCTCACGGCTTGCTGGCCCATTTCGCTGGTGATGAGCTACAGCGGCATGGAGACCTCGCTGCTGGCACTTGTCCTTGCCGCCGCCCTTTTCGCGCTCGCGCGCGGCAGCCATTGGACGCTGTTCGCCGTGAGCGTGCTGCTGTTACCGCTCGTTCGGCCCGATGCTGTCGCGTATGGATTACTCTTTTGTGCCGCCATGTTCTTCATCGACCGGCGCGCCGCCTTGCGCGGCACATTGTCGCTCGCCACTGGTTGCGGACTTTTTCTGCTGGGAACGCGCGTCACCACCGGCCAGTTTCTGCCCGCGACCGCGCGGGCTAAAGAAATTGCGTATCACCCCAGCCATTCACTCGCTGCGGTGGCCGCCCGCATACACGATCTCTTTCTCGGACAGTCCTTCCTGCTGCCGACTACCTCCACCTATCTGGTCAAGCTCAGCCCCATCGTGCTGATCGTTGTCGTTGCCGCATTTATTCTTGCTTTCCATTTCGCGCACTCGCGACGGGAACGCATCGTGCTCGGCACGCTCGCTGCTGCCACTATCGCCATTCCCCTCGCCTATGCCTATGGCGGTGTTGTCTTCGCCTGGTATCTCTTTCCCGCGAACTGGCTGGCCATCGCCGTCACCTTCGCTGTTGCG
Organism: Acidobacteriaceae bacterium; assembly: GCA_036378335.1. GTDB lineage: Bacteria > Acidobacteriota > Terriglobia > Terriglobales > Acidobacteriaceae > KBS-83. The sequence goes on from DASUWP010000120.1 coordinate 47,528, forward strand.
GTTCGTATCGTCACGAAGCTCCGATTCCGCATGGCGGGAGCCGCGCTCCTCGCCCTCATTGGGATCGGGCTGATCTTCATGCAGTGGACTAAGGCATTCGTTGCTGCTACGGAGGACTACCATTACCGCGGTGATATAGGCCGCTATCTCGGCGCGGTCAGCCATGGTCAGGGAACGCTGTTCCTTGAACCGGCAGGTTTGATCCCTTATTTCTCCGGCCTCCGCACGGACGACGAAGTCGGCCTCGTCTCCAGTCGTGTGACGGATTTTATGAAGCAGGATCCGGTCGCGTGGTGGTTCGACTACGTGGCCGGGGTGCAGCCTGACTACATCGTCCAGCGGCAAAGCTTCGACCATTACCGCACTTTCGAGAACTACACCCTTACCCCGGACCAGCAGCGCTGGTTCGCCGCGCATTACCGGCTCATCCGGCGTGTCCATTACGTTCCTGCCACATATCACTCGTCACATCTATTGCAGCGGATTCTAGCCATGGGTCCACTGGAGAACTATCTCGTCTACGAGCGGCGCGACCTCCTCGGCGACCGGACTCCGGGCCCCCAGCTTCATTAATGCCTGCACGACCTGCTCGCTCTATACTTTTCTTCAAGGACTGCGTAGAAAGGGATCTCCCGCCATGCCCTTTGACCCCCGCGCCGTTGCCAATCGCCTGCTTGAGCTTGCTCGCGAGCGCCAGCTCACGCTTGATCCGATGAAGGTGCAGAAGCTGCTCTATTACGCGCACGGATGGCATCTGGCGCTCACTGGCCGCCCACTGCTCGATCGTTCCGTCGAAGCATGGCAATATGGGCCGGTGCTGCCGGACGTTTACCGCGCCTTCCGGCAGTTTGGTGCGCAGCCGATCACGGAGCCGGCGCGCTACTTTGCGATTGATGGCGGAAAGCTTGGTCTGCGGCGCTATTCAATGCCCGCGAGCGACCCGGATGCCGATTACGCCGACCGCATCCTCCGTCGCATTCTCGAGCAATACGGCAACTATTCCGCCATTCAGCTTTCCATGATGACGCACGCGGACGGCACGCCCTGGGCACAGGCCTGGAGCGAGAACTCCGGCAAGCGATACGTGCCCATTCCAGATACGGAGATTGCCGCCTGGTTCAAGTCCGTGCTCAAGCCGGTGGCCGCATGAGTGCCACACCTCCTGGTCCCGACCCGGAGACCATCGCGGATACCAGCGCCTCAGCGCTCGCGCCGCGCGTTGCCGGTGTGGTCCGGTCGAGCGAGTTGGCCACCGAGGAGAACGATCAGTTCGACGACGCCCGAAAGGCACAGTTTCTCGCCTTCCGTCGCTGGCTCGTCCCCAGCCTTTTTGCGCTCACGGTGGGATGGCTGGTCTTTGTCGGCTGCATCGTGCTTCGCGAAGAGCTGCAGCACGGCAGACTCTCGGATGCCGTCCTCATTGCGTTGCTGGGCACCGCAACCGCCAACGTGCTGGGGCTGCTTGTGATCGTGCTCAAATCCATCTTCCCCCTGGATGTCGATCGCGGGGATATCTAACGCGGCGATACAGCATTTGTGTTGTCTCCGTAACTGGATGCCGGTATCCTCGCGTCATCCTCGCCTCGGGAAGGAACACTCATGGATCCGAATAACATGGGTATCGATCCGCACCTTGCCTACTTTCTACCGTTCTTTGGGCTCTTCGCATTAATCGGCATCGCCATCTACATCATCCCGTTCTGGATGATATTCAAGAAGGCGGGCTTCACCCCGTGGCTGGCGCTCCTGCTCTTCATTCCGCTCGCAAATATCATCATTCTTTACGTGCTGGCGTTCTCGCAGTGGAAGGTCGCTCCGGTGGCTCAACTCACCGGCTATCCTCCAACCGCATACCCGCCTGCGTATCCGCCCGCTGCCTACCCTCCTGCGGCGCCGCCTGCGAATCCAAACGACATTTACCCGCGAACCTGATCCTGGTCGCAATCAAAGAGAGCTCAAGAGACGGCAATGCGCAATGCCGTCTCGATGGCGTCCTTCATCTGCGGCAGAGCCTCATCGATCCAGGGCGCGCGACGCCCATCCTGTACGCTCGCCCAGATCCGCCGCTTCGTCTCCCACAACGTCAGCTCCAATGTGCCGGACTGGATACCGCGCTTCACATGCCAATGAATGCATCCCGGATAACTGCTCAGAGTTGCCCTGGTAGAGATCCGCAAGCCACATCCGATGCACGCCTTTTCAATGAGCGATGCGGCACCGCTCAGGCTGTAACCTTGCGGAACAGCGAAGTCGATCTCCGTCATGGCATCCCTCCATCGGATTGCGGCCGCACCAGCACTGCAGAATGTTCTAGCATTTCAGCATCGGTGCAGGCTCATTGCACCACATTGGCGTGGCTTTTCTGCCAGAAGACACCCCACTCCACAAAGTCTGCCTGATACACAGCAACGGTGAAAATGCTCTAGCATCAATTCAGATCGTTTATGTCATTCACTCCTGAACGTCCCCGTGTCCGATTCGCTCCTTCCCCCACCGGCTACCTGCATGTCGGCGGTGCCCGCACTGCGCTATTCAATTGGCTCTTCGCGCGCCACACCGGCGGCACCCTCATCCTGCGCATTGAAGATACCGATTTCGAGCGCTCCTCCGAAGCCATGGTCGAGGGCATCCTTGAAGGCATGCGCTGGCTGGGCCTTAACTGGGACGAGGGACCGTTCTATCAGTCGCAGCGCCTGGACCTCTACAAAGCTACCGCGCAGAAGCTGCTCGACTCCGGGCATGCTTATCCCTGCTTCTGCACCAAAGAAGACCTGGAGCATCGCCGCAAGATCGCATCCGAAGCTGGCAAGCCTCCCATGTACGATCGGCGCTGCAGCATCATCGCGCCCGAGGATGCTGCCGCACGCCGCTCCGCCGGAGAGCCGGTCGCCATTCGCTTCCGTGTGCCCGAGGGCGGCGTCACCGCGTTCGACGACGCCGTTGTGGGCCGTGTGGAATTTGCGAACAGTGAGCTTGAAGATTTCGTTCTCCTGCGTTCGGACGGCATCCCCACCTATCACCTCTCTGTGGTGGCCGACGATCTCGACATGCGGCTCACTCACATTATTCGTGGCGCAGACCACATCTCGAACACGCCCAAGCAGGTGCTGCAATACCAGGCACTCGGCGCGCCGCTGCCCATCTTTGCGCATGTGCCGCTGATTCTCGGTCCGGATAAAACGCGGCTCTCCAAGCGCCACGGCGCCACGTCGGTGACCTCTTACAAAGAGTTGGGCATTATGCCGGAGGCCTTCCGCAACTTCCTCGCATTGCTTGGCTGGTCGCCCGGCGCCGCGGGAAAAGACGCCGAGGGCCGCGACCGCGAGATCTTCAGCTCCGAAGAGTTGATCACGCTGTTTTCTCTCGAAGGAATATCGAAATCGAACGCCGTCTTCAACAACGACAAGCTCGCATGGTTCAACACCGAATGGATCCGCCGTTCCACTGCGAGCGAGTTGTTGCCGCTGATTCAAGGCGAATGGGGTAAGAACGGTTTTATACCCAAGCGCAGCGACGCCGATGTGCTTGCCGCTATTGAGCTCGTCAAGCCGCGAGCCCGTAGCCTTACTGATTTCGCCAGCTCATTTTGTGCGTATTTCAGCGATGAATACAGCTTCGATCCAGCCGCGGTAACGAAGTTTCTCAAGGACTCCACGACCCGTGACCTGCTGGTCGAGCTCGGGGGACGCTACGATTCCGCGCCGGAGTTCACCGAGACATCTACCGAACAGTTGCTGCGCGCATTCGCTGACGAGAAGGGAATGAAGCCTGGCGTGCTCATCAATGGCGCGCGCGTGGCGCTTACCGGCCAGGCCGTCGCGCCCTCGCTCTTCGCAGTGATGCTCGCACTCGGCCGCGAACGGGTGGTGCGGCGCCTGCAATCCGCCACATCCATTCCTACACCGGCCGCGAGCGCGGAGGCGCCGCAGCCTGCTTGAGCGGATCGAATCCAGACGCGCGCGGCGTCTACAGCAGCCGTCTTGCCGCACTTGAGGCAGAGCGGACACGCCTGCGACATCGGGACAGGCTCTTCGGTTTCAGCAAGCTCGCGTTCGCGATCGCAGCTGTTGTGTGCGCCATCTGGCTGGCGAGCGCACATCCAGGGCTGCTTGCCTGGGCTCTCGTTCCGGCACTTGTTTTCGCAATCCTGTGGATCGCTCACGAGCGCCTCCTGCGCGCATCGAACGAATCCGCCCGGCTCGAATCGTTCTATCGCCGCGGCTTGGCGCGCCTTGATGATGCATGGTCAGGGCACGGCGACGCCGGTCACCGCTTTCTCGATTCCGGACATCTCTACGCCCGCGATCTCGACATCTTCGGCGCCGGCAGCCTCTATGAGCTGATCTCGCAGGCCGCCAGCGCACCTGGCCAGCACACACTTTCAGACTGGCTGCTGCATCCCGCCGAGCCGGACGAAATCATCGAGCGCCAGGAGGCCATTCGCGAGCTCACGGCGCGTCTCGATTTGCGCGAACAACTTGCCCTCGCCGCTGATGCGATTCATGAAGGCACGCCGGAAACCCTCATTCGGTGGGCTGAGTCACGTGAACGCAGCGTGCCTGACTGGCTGCTCTTCGTAGCGCCGCCGCTCGCGCTGTTCTGGTTAGCCGGTCTCTTCTATTGGCTCGCCACCAGCAACATTGCCTGGTTAGTGATCTTCAGTGTGATCAACGCTGCACTCACCACCCGCTTCATCGGAGCCATCAAATGCGCAGCGGTCGACGTCCTGCAAGTATCGCCACTTCTCGGGCCTTTGCATCGCGTGCTCGCGGTCTACGAAGCACAGGACTTTCGATCACCGCGCCTCACCGCTCTCACCGCAGCATTGAGCAGCAAGGGGCTCGCGCCATCGCGTGTGATTGCGAAGCTGGAGCGCAATCTCCACTGGCTTGAATCCAGCGACAACTGGTTTGTGAAGCTGGTGAACCGTTTCGTTTTCTGGACGCCGCTCTGCATGCTCGCCATCGAAGCGTGGCGACGGCGACATGGCCGCAGCGTGCGCACGTGGCTCTCGAGCATCGGCGACTTCGAAGCACTCAGCTCACTCGCATGCTTCGCGTACGAGCGCCCGGCATGCTCTTTTCCCGCTCTACGCACCGACAGACCAGCGCTTGATGCGGTCGGCCTCACGCATCCTCTGCTGCCGCCGGCCACCGCGATTCCGAATGACATCTCGTTCGACACAGCGCATGCGCTCATCATCGTCAGCGGCCCCAACATGGCGGGCAAGAGCACGCTGCTGCGCGCCATCGGTCTGAACGTCGCACTCGCGCAATGCGGAGCGCCGGTCTGCTGCAGCAGCTTGACCTTATCGCCACTCGCGGTCGGCGCATCCATCACCGTGCAGGATTCGTTGCAGAGCGGCCTTTCCCGTTTTTATGCAGAGATCCAGCGGCTCAAGCAAATTACCGATCTCGCCGCGACTCAGCCGACGCTCTTCCTGCTGGATGAATTGCTCTCCGGCACTAATTCGCACGATCGCCGCGTCGGCACTGAGGCATTGCTGCGTGGTCTGCTGGCACGCAATGCCATCGGCCTGATCACGACACACGATCTTGCGCTCACCGAGATTGCCGGCGAGCTCAACGACCGCGCCATCAATATGCACTTCGGCGATCGCTTCAGCGCGGGCGAGCTGCACTTCGACTACAAACTCGCCTCAGGCATCGCCGACAGCACCAACGCACTGCAGCTCATGCGCGCTGTCGGGCTGGAAGTGTAAGCAAGCCTGTTCTCCTATCTCGGTGCCGGAGTCGCCGCATCGGCCAGCGCATACGCTGTCACCGCCATCACTGCCGCGTTCTCACCCAGCTCCCGCGGATCGACTTTGTCGAAGGTATCCGCCGCCGTATGGTGATAGTTGAAGTAGTAGCGGCTGTCCTGGATCGGCGCGAAACCAGGAACGCCCTTTTCCGTCACAGAATTGATGTCTTCGCCCGTTTCCGCACTGCGTTCCAACAGCGGCGCGCCGATCGGCGCCAGCACCTGCGATAGCGGCTTCAACCATTCATCGAGCGCGGCGCCGCCCTGAAAGTAAATTCCGGTCGGATGTCCCGCGCCCAGATCCGATTCGATCGCCCCGACATGATTCTGGAGATCGCCCGCATAATCCTTCGCATACGTCTGCGCGCCAAACGAGCCCTGCTCTTCGTCCATCCATGCGACGAAACGCACCGTGCGCTTGGGATGGATTCCGAGCTTCTGCAAGAGATGAATCGCCTGCATCGACACGACAATGCCCGCCCCATCATCGATCGCGCCGGTCGCCAGATCCCATGAATCCAGGTGGCCAGAGACGATCACCACCTGTTCCGGATGCTCGGTCCCCTTCCAGTCCGCGATCACATTCGCGGTCTCCACCGGCGCCAGGGTCTCAGGCGTCAGCGTAAGGTGCATCTGCACTTCGCCCTGCGAGGTCAGGTTCTTCAACAGATCGCCGTCTTCGGCACTTACAGCTGCCGCGGGAATCTTCGGAAATCCTGGCGAATAGTACGTCATGCCTGTGTGAGGAAGCCGGTAATCCGCGCCGCCGACCGAGCGCACCAGCGTGGCCACCGCGCCCAGCGAAGCTGCCACGCTTGGCGCCGCGGCGCGATAGGCCACCGCTTGGCCGTAAGCCTCATCGCCGCGGCCCTGCGCTGCCAACTCTTTGTCGAAGTGCTCATTGAACAGCAGTATCTTTCCTTTCACCGCGTCCTTTGGCAGCGCCTTCAAGGCAGCAAAGGAATCGACGACCACTATCGGCACATCGATGCCGTCCTTCGGCGTAGCGACGCTGCCGCCCAGTGCCGTCAGCACGATCTTCTGCGTCGTCTTCGGTGTCATACCCGGCCAACTCGTAAGGTCTGCTGTCTCCTGGCCGCGCACCCAGTGCGGCACGGTCGTCTTCTCGATGGTCACTGTTGCGCCGAGCGCGCGCATTTCATCCGCCACCCACTCCACCGCATGCTGTGCCTGCGCAGATCCGGCAAGCCGCGGGCCAATGTTGTCAGTCAGGTGGCGCAATTCTGTCAGCGCGTACGGATCGTTCAGTGCCGCGTCGCGCAGCCGTTCCATGTTGGCGATTTGTTCCGGCGTCCATGTGCCCGGCGACGATTGGAGCAGCCGCGCGATACGCGCTTGCGGTGATTGCGATCCCGGCATCTGGGCACTGATGGGCAGAGCGCTCGCCAGCGCGAGCGAGAGGACCAGTGGAATGCGAAGCATAGCCGGATGCTACCATCCCTCCCGCGCGTACTACTTCGCCAGCAGACTCACGGCAACCGGGATCTTGCGCGGCGGCATACATGCATTCGCATCACAGGCCTGGTAGCGAAGCGCTCCCTGCAGCAGGTGCCCACCGGGAGCTGCGGTCACATGCGCGCGCAACGTCACAGCACCCGTATACACGCTCACTTTCTCGTTCGGCGCAAAGGCGAAACTGGTATCCGTCCCCGGGGGGAAATCGACCGCAGAAACATTCACACCATCGCCATCCACCACCATAAGCTGCGTCGGAATCAGATTCTTCTCATGCGGTGCATGCGAGTTTATGTGGAAGCCGTCCTGGATATGAAAGCGCAACTCCACCACCTGCGGCTTACGCGCCGCAATCGCGATCTGGTCCGGTCCATCGAAGCGCACCGTTTGCGGCATCTTGCCGCCGGCTTCCGGCGTGTCCTGCCAGGGAAATTTCTGCGCCGATGCAGAGGTCGCGATAGTGCAGGCGATTACCACCCAGAAAGCAAGGTTGACTCGCCGGCTCGTTAGCCTGCTGATTTGTTTCCGCATCATTGCCCCGCCGCCAAAGCTTTCTTGATGTTCGCTTCGATCTCGTCGCGCGAGATCAGCCCTGCCGCCTCTTCCACCACCTTGCCATCACGGCCTACGTAGAACGATGTGGGCAACACCTCGACTCCGCCATATGCCTTCGAAACCGCGTCATCGCCGAGCAGGACGGGATAGTTCACCCCAATCTTCTTTGCGAACTTGCCAATCTCAGAGCGGTCTTTTGCTTCATCCTCATCGACACCCAGAATCTCGAATCCCTGCGGGCCATATTGCTTGTGCAGCTCGACGAACCACGGCATCTCCAGCTTGCAAGGCACGCACCAGGTCGCCCAGAAGTTGATTAGCACCGCCTTGCCCTTGTACTCCGCGAGAGAGACCTTGCGCCCGTCCTGCGTCTTCAGCGTGAAGGACGGCGCCTTCTTTCCGCGGAGATTCGGCAAGCCTTCGTCAGAGGCAACATCCTGCTGCACAGTCTGGTTCGACTGGTCCAACAGCGTGACATGCGGCTGAGCTTTCTGCGCTGCGCGACGGCGCTGCAGGTTTTGATATCCCGACCAGGCCATCAGGCCCAGAGCAACAACCACCACGAGGATGACAATCAGATTGCGCTTCAAAGGTACCTTTCCAGGGGATCCGCCGCTTTCCGGGAACTCCTCATTTTATATGGACGCTCTGCAGATCGAACTCACGGCTACACCACGCGAAAAAACCGGGCGCTGCTATACTGCCCCGGCGCCTGGAGCGGAACAGCGATGCAGGAATATGAAATCGTCATGCGTAATCCGACTGTAGCGGAGTATTGTGAGCTCCGCGCCGGGGCGGGCCTTTCTCCGCGCAGTGAAGAGATTGTGCGTGTTGCGCTTGCCAACACGCTTTTCGCGGTTGTCGTCGAACACCGGGGCGCCGCGGTAGGGATGGGCCGTATCGTTGGCGATGGCGGCACCGTCTTTCAAGTAGCAGATATTGCCGTGCTTCCGGAACACCAGAAACGCGGCCTGGGCAAGCAGATCCTGGACGCCATCGATACATGGCTTCGCCAGAATGCGCGCCCCGGAGCATTCATCAATCTGTTCGCGGATCGCGATGTCGCACAGCTCTATGCTCGATACGGCTTCCGGCCGCGCGATCCAGACGAGCCGGGAATGTGTTACGTAATGGAGTGAACACGACGGCCATTTCTGGAAAACCGGGCCTGTCATCTCGCGCCCCGCATGACTGAATCACTCGATCCCGCAAGCACCACGCCTGCAAGCCTGATTCGCACCCAGGCCGAGGGCCTGCTCGCGCTCGCAACGCGGCTAGAAGGCCCGATGGCAAAGCCCTTTGCCGCTGCCGTGGACCTGGTGCTGCGGTGCGGTGAGACGCGCGGCCGTGTCGTCGTTACCGGCATGGGCAAGAGCGGCATCATTGCGCAGAAGATCGCTGCCACGCTCTCTTCCACCGGCACACCGGCACTTTTCCTCCATCCTGCCGAGGCACTCCATGGTGATCTCGGGATGCTGGCCAAAGGCGATCTCGTAATCGCTCTCTCCGCATCCGGCGAAACCGAGGAGATCCTGCGCCTGCTCGCCACGCTCAAGCGCATCGGCGACGCGCTCATCTCTTTCTGCTGCACTCTCGACTCGACGCTTGCCCGAGCGAGCGACATTGCGCTCGACTGCTCCGTTCCAAACGAAGCCTGCGGGCTGGGACTTGCGCCGACCGCCTCGACCACTGCCATGCTCGCGCTGGGCGATGCGCTGGCTATCGCAGTCTCGCTGCGCAAAGGCTTTCGCGCGGAAGATTTCGCCTCGCTGCATCCGGGCGGCAAACTGGGCAAAAAGCTCGCCTTCGTGCGCGACCTCATGCACACCGGCGATGCCCTGCCTTCCGTATCCGCTTCTACACCCATGAGTCAGGTGATCTACGAGATGTCGCGCAAGAAGCTCGGGATCACAACTGTGCTCGACGGTGACACGCGGCTGATCGGCATCATCTCTGACGGCGATCTCCGCCGTCTGCTCGAAGGCCGCGGTCCCAATGCCCTCACGCTCAATGCGGGCGAAGCCATGAACTCCAGGCCGCAAACCATCGCCCCGGACGAGTTTGCCGCCCGTGGCCTCGCGATCATGGAAGAGCGCCGCATTACTTCGCTTGTGGTCACCGACTGCGAGCAGCGCGCCCTCGGCATCCTGCACCTGCACGATCTGTGGGGACTCGAACTGATTTAGCAATGACGGCTAAGAAGCCGGTCAGCGGGCCCTTGCGGCGCAAGCGAGTCGGCAAATCAGCCAGGGGGCACACTTCCCCCCAAAAAACACCTCTGTCTGATCGGTATTACGCCGACCTCGCATCGCGACAAAGCCTCCTTGTCGGACTTGCCGACTTGCTGACTCGCCGACTCGCTCTCTTTCTCTCCCACCACCAACCGCAGAATTGCACTAGCATGGGGGCGTGCTGCGCGCGCGTTCCATCGCCGTCTCCATGGCGGCTCTGTTGATGATCGGCGGGTGCCAGCGCAAGCCTGCCCCGGTTGAGGCGCCACGTGCCTTCGTGCTGGCCGATGCCCTCGAACACTGGTATGGGCGCTTCGACCCGGTGACGCAAACCGCGCGCGCAAACCTGCCGGATCAACCCTCGGTCGATCTCGGCGGTTCCTGGTTCGCTCCAAAGGATCCGGTGGATATCGTCGTCATCTTTGACGCGGGCTATCTGCAGGCTGGCCACCCACGCCACGTAGTAGTCACCGCGGCTGTCCCCCATCGCAGTGACAAGCCCGGCCGCCCCGGAGACGACCTCTTCAACTGCTTCACATGCCGCCCTGTGATCGGCATGGCCGTCTTTACCCGTCGCCTGAACACCTGGCTTCTGGAAGACGAGAATGACGCCGTGGACGTGGCCGGCAGCCGCGGCCTGCCGCCCTCTATCAAGCTGGTCACACTAGGCGCGGACGTGCATGGCATTCGGCTGGAGAGCCATACGGAGGCCAGCGACTTTTCCAGCACCACGATGAGCCTGCTGGTGCCCTGGCAGGAGGATGTCGTACGCGCTTTTACCGGCGAGACCGCCTACAGCAATCGCAACGCCTGCGGTCCAGATAGCCCGCTGCGCGACCCCTGCTATGCCTGGCAGCGCACGGACACCTTCGCCGCGGTTCCCGGTCAGGATTACGACGATCTTGTCCTGACCGGCAGCGGCACCCAGCCTCCGCCCGATGTCGAGACGCCGACCAAGGTGGCGCTTGCGAGGCTCACGCGCGGTCAGCGCAAACAGAAGCCCGTGACTCCGGCCATCCCCGTCGCAATTCCCTACACCAGCGTAGAGCGGCTCCGTTTCCGTGATGGCAAATATCTCCCGCTCCCGGATACCGACGCGACTGTCCCCGCACACTGATGGTTCACGAACGCTGAAGAACGGGTCAGGGCGCTCCCGGCGCCACTACAGACAACGTCAGTGTCTGGGTGTGGGTGATGGAGCTCGAAGCCAGGGGATTCCCCGACACTCCGGTCGCTGTCAAGGTCACCGGCGCGCTGGTGATGGAAGCATTCGTCGCGGCTGTCAATTCAAACGTCTGCGGCGAACCGATGCCCACTGTGGCGGATCCGGGCGCAACTCCGACGGCCGGGGGGAGGCCGCTCAGCACGAGTGTGATGCTTCCCGAGGAACCATGCACCGCCGTGACCTGGAACTGGATGGGCGTCGTCCCGCCCTGTGTGACGCTGGCGCTAGCCGTCTGACCGCTCGCCAGCGATAATGCAAAATCGGGCGGCCCATTGTTGCCGCAGGCAGCCAGAGCGAAGAGGAGAGCACAAGCCGCCGCCGTGATCCACGCATTCCAAAGACTGCGCCGCCGCCCACGCATTCGTCCGAGATTCCTCCGCTCGTTTGGCTGCCAATTGGGATGCAGCTTTCCGCCGCTGTGCCCCAGTCATCATAAGCGCCGCACTTCGAACCATGCAGCCGCGCCTTCGATACACTATCAACACCGCTCGATTCACTCATTCAGAGCCGAAAGAACACGAGATTCCTATCCGCATGCATCGTTGGTCCCAGCTTTTTATCCCCACACTCCGTGAGGCTCCGGCCGATGCCGAGGTTGCCAGCCACAAGTTCCTGCTCCGCTCCGGCTACATCCGTCAGCTCAGCGCCGGTGTCTACTCGTATCTCCTGCTCGGCCAGCGATCGCTAAACAAGATCATTGCCATTGTCCGCAACGAGATGGATAAGATTGGCCAGGAGTTTTTTCTGCCCGCCCTGTTGCCGCGCGACCTCCTGGAGGAGAGCGGGCGCTGGACTATCTTCGGCGACAACCTGTTTCGTCTAAAGGACCGCAAGGGCGCCGACGTGTGCCTGGGCATGACCCACGAAGAGGTCGTGACCTCGATTGCGCGCAACGAGCTGCGTAGCTACAAGCAGTTGCCGCAGATCTGGTATCAGATCCAGACAAAATTCCGCGATGAACCCCGCCCCAGGTCGGGCCTGTTGCGCGTCCGCCAGTTCACCATGAAGGACGCCTACTCCTTCGACATGGATGCCGCCGGCCTGGACGAAAGCTATCGCAAGCACGACCAGACGTATCGCGCGATCTTTACGCGCTGCGGTCTGTCCTTCATCGTGGTCGAGGCGGATTCCGGCGCCATGGGCGGCTCCGGATCGCAGGAATTCATGGTCTACACCGATGCCGGCGAAGACCTGATCGCCTCCTGCGCCCAGTGCGGCTACGCGGCCAATATCGAAAAGGCCACCTCGAAGCTCGTGCCGGTCGAAGATCTCGCTCCCACCGGCGACGGCAAGCCCGAGCGCATCCATACCCCCGGCAAGGCCGCGATTGCGGACATCGTCGCCTTCCTGAATATGCTTCCCCAGCACGACATCAAGGCTCTCGCCTACATGGCTCTTGGCAACAACGGCAAGTGGAAGCCCATTGCCGTCTTCCTGCGCGGCGACCACTCGGTGAATGAGGCCAAACTCCTCAACGTTACCGGCGCGCGTGAGCTGCGCTACATGGAGACGGAGGAGCTGCAGACCTGGTTCAAAGGACCGGCCGGCTATCTCGGCCCGGTGGGCCTGTCTGCGGCCAAGGAGGCTCTAGGTGAGGACCTCACGATGGTGCTGGACACAGCCCTCGAAGGCCGCCGCAACATGGTCGCCGGCGCGAACGAACTCGACTACCACTACCGCAACATCACCCCTGGCCGCGACTTCACGCCCACCGTCACCGCGGACATCCGCAACGCAGAGGAGGGCGAGGGCTGCCCCGATTGCGGCGCGCCGCTCCGGGTGGCCAAGGCAGTCGAGATCGGTCACATTTTCAAGCTTGGCAACCGCTATTCGGAATCGATGGGCGCCCGCGTCCTCGACGCCGAAGGCCAGGAGGTCATCCTCACCATGGGCTGCTACGGGATCGGCATGGAGCGCATCCTTACCGCCGCCGTCGAGCAGAACCATGATGACAACGGCTTCTGGTTGCCGCCATCCATCGCGCCCTTCGATGTCATCGTCACCGTCACCAACATCACCGACGTCGCCCTGCTCTCGACCGGGGAGAAGCTGGCTCGCGACCTGGAAGCTGCCGGGTTCGATGTCCTGCTCGACGACCGGGATGAGCGTGCCGGGGTCAAATTCAAGGATGCCGACCTGATCGGCGTCCCCTACCGCATCAATGTCGGCAAGAAGGCAGCAGAAGGCCTGGTGGAACTGGTGACCCGGGCTACCGCCGGGGACAGATCCGCCACCCGCGACCTGTCTTTGGACGATGTCGCCGCCTCCTTGCGCCAGGAGTACCAAAAGAGTGCCTAATCAAGCCGGCACAGTGGTCAAAGCTGCGTCTACTCTAAAGAGATACGTGCTGGCCGCAGCTTTGCCGGCACCAGCAGGAAGATCGGTACATACCCTTTGGCAGTGAAACTCAAGCTCCCGCCCAACCGCAGCATCGCCGAAAAACCCGTATGGGAGACGGCGCTGATCATTGTCTGCATCGTATTCACGTTCACGCTGCTCATCGTGGGCATCACGTTCAGCTACTACTCCAGCAAGTACAAGCAGGTCGTGAATGAGAGGCTGGCGAAGCCTCTCTTCAACCAAACGCCACGAATTTACGCCGCGCCGCGCGAGGTCCGCGTGGGCCAGAAGCTCACGGCCGGCTCTATCGCCCAGCAGTTACGAACTGCCGGCTACACTCCGCCCGGCAGCAACGCCTCGCCTATGGGTACCTACGAGCTTCGCGGGGACACCATCGTTGTGCACCCCGGCGCCCAGTCCTACCATTCGCAGGAAGGCGCCACCATCTCCTTCGAGAATGGCATGGTCACCAGCATCTCTGGCGATGCGAACCAGCAGTTGTCCGCTTACGAGCTTGAGCCGCAACTCATCACCAGCCTCTCGGAGGGAGCGAACCGGGCCAAGCGCCGCCTCGTCACTTACGACGAGCTGCCCCCTGACCTGGTCAAAGCCGTCACGTCCATAGAAGACAGGCGCTTCTTCTCCCACAGCGGCGTCGATTACATTTCGCTGCTCGGCTGGATTTATCACGATCTCATCGGGGACCGCCGCTACCGGGGCGGCGCGTCTACCATCACCATGCAGCTCTCGCGCAACTTCTTTGATCTGACGCGAGCGCGAAGCATGCGGCGCAAGATCATCGAGACGGCCATTACCTTCCAGCTTGAACACCGCTACACCAAGCAGGAGATCTTCCAGATGTACGCCAACGAGATTCCTCTTGGGCAGCAGGGCTCGTTCGGCATCTACGGCATGGGCGAGGCGGCGCAGGCCTATTTCGGCAAGGATGTCCGCCAGCTCGATCTCGCAGAATGCGCGCTGCTCGCCGGCATGATCCAGCAGCCGAGCGCGCTGAATCCCTACCACCACGGGGGCAAACGCGCGATTGCGCGACGCAACGTCGTCCTTGGCGCGATGGTGGAAACCCATGCCATCACGGAGGCTCAGGCCGAGGCCGCGCGCCATGAGCCTCTGCGCCTCGCCCCCGGCAGCATCGACGGCGGCCTGGCCCCTTATTTCATCGATATCGTCCACGACCAGATCGTCCGCAACTACGGCGAGCAGCAATACAGCTCCCAGGGACTCCGCGTGTACAGCTCGCTCGATCCTGATCTGCAGGAAGTGGCCAACAATGCCGTTGGAGAAGGCATGAAGGTCGTGGACGAACTGGTCGCAAAACGCCGAGCAAAATCCAAGCATCCCGAAACAATCGCCAGTCCTCAGGTGGCGCTGGTGGCGCTCAATCCGCATACCGGACAAATCCTGGCGCTGGTCGGTGGACGCAACTACGGCATCTCTCAGCTCAACCATGCCGTTGCTCACCGGCCCACCGGCTCGATCTTCAAGCCCTTCGTCTATGCCGCGGCCTTCAACACATCGCTCGCCGGCACACAGCTCACCACCCCACCCGCTGTCGTGGAAACGGCGGCCGATGCTAATGCCAATGACGGCAGCAGCGTCGTCGGCGATCCGCAGCAGAGCGGCGCAACCCCGCCGCCCACCGATCCCGGTTTGCGTCACGGCTTGTTCACCGAAGTCACCCTGCTCAACAGCGACCCGCAGACCTTCGAGGGCGGCTACTCTCCACGCAACTACGGCCACCATGGCACGGGCGAAGTGACCGCCCGCTTTGCATTGCAGTACTCCCTGAACAATGCCACCGTGGAGTTGGCCCAGATGGTCGGCTACGACAACGTAGCTGCACTGGCCCGCGATGCCGGAATCACCGACGCGAAGGGCACGCCGGCTATTGCGCTCGGTGCCTATAGCGCCACCCCCATCGATATGGCCGGCGCCTATACGAGCTTCGCCAATAACGGCACCCGCATTATCCCCTGGGAGATCGCTTCGGTACGTGCCGCGAATGGCGACCCCATTAGTGACCACCAGCCTGACATGAAGCCGATCCTCGACCCCCGCATCGCTTATCTCACCACCAACATGCTGCAGAACGTGATGAACGCGGGCACCGCGGCAGGCGTGCGCAGCCGCGGCTTCCAGGCCCCCGCCGCGGGCAAGACCGGCACCTCGCGTGACGCATGGTTCGCCGGCTACACCTCCAACCTCATCTGCGTCATCTGGGTGGGAAACGACGATTACTCCGACATCAAGCTCGAAGGCGCGCATGCTGCCGCACCGATCTGGGCCGAGTTCATGAAGCATGCGGTCGAGCTTCCCCAGTACTCGGACACGCGTGACTTCCCTATCCCCCAGGGCGTCAATCTGGTGAAGCTCGACAAGAACACCAACCTGCTGGCGGACCCAACCTGCCCCGAGGACTACTACGCCGCCTTCCTCGACGGCACCGCCCCCAACAACACCTGCTCCCATCCCAACGGGGACCAGCGGAACTTTTTCCAGAAGATCTTCGGACTGGGTGCGCCGCCCCAGCAGCCGCTTCCTCCGCGCAGCGGACCCACCGTCCTGCCGCCCGGCCAGCAGCAACAGCCTGGAAATCCCGGCATTCAGAACGCTCAGAACGGGGAACAGGAGCAGCCGAAGCCCAAAAAGCGCGGCTTCTTCAGCCGGCTCTTCGGTGGGGGTAAGAAGGACGACCAGCAGCAACAGCAGCAGCAGAACCCGCAATGATCTGCTCCGGGCCAGGACGCAAAATAGCTGGGATTTGAGTGGTATTTGCTGGCTATTCATGCGATACTAAGCTGTCAGGAGGATGCCGCTATGGCCATCATGGCAATGCCCCGCCCGGACCTCGCTGCGCATCGCGAATCGCTTCGCCTGCCTGCCGCGGAGATCGTCACTCGGCTGGTTGAGATTCTGGGCCGCAAGCTGACCGCCTACATCGCGAAGGTAAAAGATGTCCGTGCGGTGGATCGCTGGATGGCTGGGGGCGAAATCTACGGCGACGCCGAGCAGCGCCTGCGCTTCGCGTTCCAAGTAGCCCGCACGCTGCGGGAGCAGGATACCCCGGCCGTTGTCCAGGCATGGATGACTGGCGTGAATCCGGAACTGGGCGATCGCGTTCCCCTGCGGCTGATGCGTGAAGGAGATCTACACATCGTGGCGCCGGAGGTCCTGCGTGCCGCCCGCGCCTTCCTCGCCGGCGGCTAATGCGGATTTGCCATAGGTATACACCGGAGCCAATGACGATTGCGCGGTTTTTCCGTTAAGAAAAGCCGCTCTACGGTGAACTCGGTTGATGCATAGCAATGGAAATCCGCCCTAATGCTCTGGGGCTTCCGGCCGTAAGTGGAAGCGATATAATCCGCCATTGTCTCCTGATCCCATTTCCCCCAGGCTTGTGCGCACTGATCTTGCATCCCGTGATCCCGATCCCATGCCTCTCGAATCGCGGGTTGCCGAACATCCTGTCCATCGCATCGGACGCTGGCCAGACCCATGGCAGCCGCCCGACTGGGCTCACGCCCACTCCGACGGAACATTCGGAAACCGATTCGACGATCCCCAGGCCTACTATCGCGTGATCTACAGCTCCAGCGAGCGCCTCGGCTGCTTTCTCGAAACGCTCGCGCGCTTTCGCCCCGATCTGACACTCCTGGCAGAGTTTGCCGCAATCGAAGGCGAGGACGACTTCACCCCGCTCGCCACTGTGCCAGCGAGCTGGCTCGCCGGGCGGCTTATCGGCACCGCACAGATTCAGGGCGAATACGCCGACATCTATGCGGCGGGGTGGATATCGCTACTACGGCGAGAGCTTGCCTCCACCGCTGTGGCCCTCGGCCTCTCAGAGCTTGACACCTCCACGCTCCAGGCTGGCCGCCCGCGCCAGCTCACCCAGGAGGCTTCCCTCATCGTCTTCCGCCACGGCCTCGATGGCATCTGCTACCGCTCCCGCTATGGCCACTCGATTGAGAACTGGGCCATCTTCGAGCCTTTCCCGCTGCGCAATAGCTCCGCGGCCGCAATCGGCGCGGATGATTCCGACCTGCAGTCCGCGCTCGAGCTCCACGGCCTGACCATGCCCGATGGAGCACCGGCTACTCGCAACCTGCCGCCGGGCTAGTGCGCCCGCTCCGGCTGACAGACGGGACACCAATAGGTCGAGCGAGCACCCGTCCCCTGCCTTTGCATCTGGATCGCCGCACCGCAACGCCGGCATTCCTTACCTTGCCGCCGGTATACCCAAAGCCGCGCACCGGGATCGTCTGCCCGCGTGGTGCGGCGCAGGCCGGTGTACGTCATCATTCCTCCGCCGGTGCCATCTTTCACGTTCATCTCCAGAAAGCGTCTTGCGCGTTCAAGGATGCAATCGATCTCCGCGATCGCAAGCGTGCTCACGAGGCGGAATGGATGCACTCCGCAGGCAAACAGGACCTCGCTTTTGTAGACGTTCCCCAATCCTGCGATCACCTGCTGGTTCAGCAGCACATTTGCGATCTCCTCATCGCAATGCGCCAGCAGCCGGGCTCTTGCCTCGTCCGCGGCAAAATTCGCGCCCAGAAGATCCGGTCCCAGCTTCGGGATTGCTGAGTTTCGCGCCAGCGTAATTGCCGTGTAGAACTTCGCCACCGGCACGTTGAAGGCGACCGCTTCAAACTCAGCAGCAGCAATGACCGCGCGCATGTCGCGCCGGGGACGCTGCCATCGCTCACCCGTTCGATAGATGTGCCATGAGCCTGACATCAACATGTGGGTGACCAGGATCAGGTCACCCGAGAAGTGGATCAGGAGCCATTTTCCGCGCGACTCCACTTTCTCTACCGTTCGCCCTGCCACGGGCGTGTTGTCATCTGCGCTGGCAAGCGGCGCGAGCGCGGTCTCGAAGCGCGTTACCACCTTACCTTCGAGAACATGGCCCAGCGCCCGCGCCGTACGGTAAATTGTATCCCCTTCGGGCACTTATTGGACCTCCGCCGACGCAGAGGATTCTGCTGCATCACGAGCCCCCACCGGCACCCGCCGCACATTGAATCCATTGGGTGCCGCATGGAAGCCTGCTTCCAGCAGAAAGCGACCCAGAAAATGCGCGCCAGCCGGCTGTCCATTGATTTGTGCAATCAACAATCCAGCGCTCCGGTCGCCCTCTCGTACTGCCATCTCCGCCTGTGCCGTCTGGACCAGAAACTGTGACAGATCGCGCGCCGCATCCGAGCGCTCCGGTTCCTCCGCGGGCAGAAATGCCTGCAGGTTTGGATTGCCTCGCCGCAGATACGCCACCATCTCTCCATTACGCAACACCATGCTCGCCCCTACACTACGCGTCAGGCTGCGTGGCTGGCCGTCCGCGTCGGAGGTCTCGCTCGACGATGTTTCTGCTGCCGGCCAGCGGAGCGTCGCCCCGTAGGGATTCGCGGGATCAGTCGCGGCCAGCAGAACCATCTCCGGTTTTTCGAGCCGTGCCTGCTGCCGCAGAGAGCGCAACAGGTCTACCGCCGACGGCAGTGCAAACTGCGTCGCACCCAGCCCCGCAACGAAATATCCGCGGCGCACCCGGCCACTTTCCTCCATCGCCTT
>DASUWP010000121.1:0-2142 GCA_036378335.1 Acidobacteriaceae bacterium
ACTACTATGCCCAGGTTGGGAAACAGGGAGCGGTGATCGATGAGCGCTTCAACGGCGGCGGCGCTGCGGCCGACTACATCATCAATGGTCTCGGCCGTCCGCTGATGAGCTACTGGGTGACCCGCGAGGGCCACGATTTCACTACGCCCGTGTCGGCCATCTTTGGACCCAAGGTGATGATCATCAATGAACACGCCGGCTCCGGCGGCGACGCTATGCCCTGGTACTTCCGCGAAGCCAAGCTCGGTCCGCTGGTGGGCACGCGCACCTGGGGCGGTTTGATCGGAATCTACGATTACCCAAATCTCATCGATGGCGCCCAGGTCACCGCGCCGCGCGTAGCCTTCTACAGCCCGGCAGGGCAGTGGGACGTCGAGAATCATGGTGTCCCTCCCGACGTGGATGTAGAAATGTCTCCGCAGGCCTGGCGCGAAGGCCACGATCCGCAACTGGAAAAAGCGGTGGCTATCGCCATGGAAGAGCTGCAACAGCACCCAATCACCCAGCCCAAACACCCGGCATTCCCCGTCTACAACCTGAAGACTGCACAGAAGCCGGGAGCCGAGGTGAACAAGCCAGGTTCTAACTAGGGAGTTCCGCATGAAGGAGCGCGGCCGCCCCCGGCCGGATTTTTCCGAAGAAGGAAAGAGTCCGGCCGAGTGCGGCCGTTCTCCTGGGGGCAATGCTGCCTTGTACGGCTAAGCTATGCTTACCAAAACGCCGGGACGATTAGAATCCGCTGCGACTGAGCCGCATAGATTTGCACCTGCTGCAACCGGGCTTATTCGTACCTGAGAGCCACCATAGGATCCACGCGCGAAGCACGCCGGGCGGGCAGATAGCACGAAACCAGAGTCACCAGCAGCAGAACCAGCGGCACGATTACGTAGGTCGCAGAGTTTGGATGACCAAGGCCCGCGAGCCCTGCAGTAAGCACCCGAGAGATCGCTACGCTGATGGCTCCCCCGATGCAGATTCCCGCGACTGCCAACCTGAGTCCCTGGCGCAGTACCATTTTCAGCACATCGGAGCGCCGGGCGCCTATCGCCATGCGAATCCCAATCTCACGCGTGCGTCTTGCGACTGAATACGCGATTAACCCGTACAATCCAATCAGTGCCAGCGCCAAGCCGACAGTACCCATCGTGCCGACAACTTCCACAACGATGCGCATGATGGAAATTGCGCGCACCTGATAAAAGTCCTCCATAGTGCGCACATTGAACACAGGTTGGTCCGGGTCGAGGGTGTGCACGAGTTCCCGCAGCGGAGCAGCGAGCGTCGCTGGGTCGCCGGAGCTGTTCGTGAGCAGGTACATGCTCTTTCGTGGATTCTGTGCGTACGGCAAGTAAAGAAACGGAGTGGGCGGCTCGCCCATGTAGGTGTACTTTCCCGTCTTCGCGACCCCCACAACCTGCAGCCAGTCGTTCTTTTTGCTGTCAATGCGCAGTCGCTTGCCAACGGCATCTTCTCCGGGCCAATAGGTTTTTGCGAACTGCTGGTTTACGATCGCGACGGCGGGCGCACCTTCTTTGTCTGTGGTCCTGAACGCTCGGCCCTGAACGATCACAGTCTGCATGACGTCGAAGTAGTTCTCATCCACCACACTGCTGAAGATCGATGTGGTGAACTGGCCTTTGGGAAACTGGTAGCCTTCGGGAGCGACTTTTTCGTCGTCTTGCTGTGGGGATAACGGCAGCGAGCTTGCGAGCGTGAGCCCGCGAACTCCAGGCAATGCGCGCGCCTTCTCAACCACGTTGCGGTAGAAATCGTGATTCTGCACCGGGGTGTAGCGCACCAATGAGGTATCGAACTGCATAGTCAGGATGTGGTCAATGCGGAAGCCTGGATTCAGCACAAGTACGTGGCGGAACCCATCCACCAGCATGCCGGTGGCGATCAGGAGAATCATCGACATCGCAACCTGACCGATTACCAGCGTATTGCGCCCAGTCAGGCGACGCCGCACCGGCGGTCCCGATTCGGCGCTTTTCAAGGCCGACACCAGGTCAGGTTTTGAGCTTTGCAGCGCCGGCGCGAGACCGAAGACGATCGCGCTGGCTAAAGCGCAACCGAGGCTGAAGAGGAGCACGCGCCCGTCAAGCCGCGGAGAGATGCCGATCGGAAGATCGGTTGGAATGC
>DASUWP010000122.1:0-11553 GCA_036378335.1 Acidobacteriaceae bacterium
TCGCGCTTTGGGGATCGGAAGAAGAGCACTCGCTCACCATGGCGATGCAGCGCGCTCTCCTCGAATGCGGCCTCCGCGATTTCACTGCGTTCCTCACCAAGGTGCACCGCTTGCACAATCCCGCGCTGGTCAGCGGCATCCTTCGCCAGGGCGGCTTTCTTATTGAGCGCCAGGAGTCAGTCGATGTGGTGCCTGACGGCACATGGCAGGCGTCCGATGGCCGCAGGCTGCTGGGCGCCACGCCGCTCGCTGCTCGACTGGCACAGCTTCCGACCGATCAGCTGGCCGCCCTTGGCGACGCTTGCGAGCGCCAGCTCGACAACTACACCAAGGACGGCGCACTCGATCTGCACTTCCCTGCGTATTTCTACATCGCGCGGGCGGCCTGAAACGTTCCTGCCGGGCCGTGCTTTTTGGATCTGGATTCAAGTTCAGCTGGTCGTGTCGTAATCTTCAGTCCGGCGCCATAACAAGAAAAGCGGGAGGAATCACCCCCGCTTCACGTTTACGACGGCGTTATTTTGATTAGTACTTGGGAATGGACGGATCGATTTTTTCTGACCACGCCGTGATCCCGCCGGCCAGGTTCTCCACGTGCTGAAAGCCCTGCTGCTGCAGGAACTCCGAGGCTCGCTGACTTCGGCCGCCGGACTTGCAATGCACCACGATGTTCTTCTCGCGATCCAACTCACCGATGCGCTTCGGCAGATCGTTCAGCGGCACTAGATAGCCGCCGATATTCGCGATCTGAAATTCATGCGGCTCGCGCACATCCAGTACAAACACATCCTCGCCCGCTGTCTGCCGCCGGTTCAGCTCCTCCGGCCCAATCTGCGGAACCCCATTCTGCATATTTGCCACCTGCGTTGTCTCCTTTGCCGGCGGCACGATGCCGCAGAATTGGTCGTAATCAATGAGCGCGGTCACGGTCGGATGCGTGCCGCACACCGGGCAGTCGGGATTCTTCCGCAGCTTCAGTTCGCGGAAGCGCATGCCCAGCGCATCTACCAGGAGCAGGCGCCCGATCAGCGGGTCGCCTTGGCCCAAAATAAGCTTGATCACTTCGGTCGATTGAATGATGCCCACGAGTCCCGGGAGAATCCCCAGCACGCCGCCCTCCGCGCACGATGGCACCAGCCCCGGCGGCGGCGGCTCCGGATACAAGCAGCGATAGCACGGTCCTTCTTCTGTCGCAAAGACGCTCGCCTGTCCCTCGAAGCGAAAGATCGAGCCGTACACATTCGGCTTGCCGCTGAGCACACACGCATCGTTCACCAGGTAGCGCGTCTGGAAGTTATCCGTGCCATCCGCCACGATGTCGTAGTCCTTCAGGATCTCCATCGCGTTCGCCGAAGTCAGCATCGTCTCGTGCTTCACGACCTTCACGTTCGGATTCAGCGCGGCGATCTTGTCCGCGGCAGAGTCCAGCTTCGGCCGGCCGACATCTGGTGTCGAGTGGATCACCTGGCGATGCAGGTTGCTCGCATCCACTACGTCAAAATCCACCAGCCCTAGCGTACCCACGCCCGCTGCCGCCAGGTACAGCGCCATCGGCGCGCCCAGTCCGCCCGTTCCCACCAGCAGCACCTTCGCCGCCTTCAGCCGCTGCTGCCCTTCCATTCCGACCTCGGGCAGGATGAGGTGCCGCGAATAGCGCGCAATCTCTTCATGCGTCAGCGCCGGCAACGTTACTCCCGCTGTTGCTTCTGCCACTGTTGCCATGACGTATCTCCTTCGGACGGCTCCTGCGCCGTCCACCTCAGTAAATGTGTCTTCCCGACCGGAGCGGCAAAGCCGCTTAGCGGAGGGATCTGCCGTTTACCAGTACCGCCACTCATCCAAACGTGAGGACGACGGAGCGAACCCCCAGCTCGCGCCGCATTCGTCGTTGCCGGGACGGCCAGTCCCGCCGGCGATGGACGGGATGATCGACAGCGAATCCTTTTCGCTCACCGCTGTCTGTTCCTTCGCATCCAGATAGCGGATGTCCTCATCGTTCAGATACACGTTCACAAACGAGCGCAGCTTCCCTTCATCGGTGAACAAATGCTTGCGCAGGTCGGGATAACGCGAAGTCAACCCGCCCAGCGCCTCGTGAATCGTCGCGCCGCCAACTTCCACTGTGTCCTGCTTGCCCGTGTACGCCCGTAGCGGCGTAGGGATAAAAATCTTCATCGTTGCTCTTTCCCTTTGCGTAATGTCGTTCGCGGTATATATGCCCAGCGGCCCCAGGCCTAGTCACGGCATCAACATCGAACATCGTCCCGAACACCGCTCAGGTCTGTGTCCCGCGTTCCACTCAGCGCCGCGCTCGTCACGATCACCTGCTGATCTTCAAACCGCTTGTCTTCCTCACTGGTGCCCGTCAGCAGAAATGAATTCGTCACCGCCGCCGTGCCTTGATCCACGCTCGTGATCACGTACGAGCAGGCGATCCAGTGCGCCTCTTCAAAATCCGTCTTCGACCACTGTGCTGGATGATCCGGGTGTGAATGATAGAACCCCACAATGTCCAGCCCGCGCTCGCGCCCCTGTCTCTGGATGCGAATCAGCTCCTGCGGAGCGATGTTGTAGCGGTTATGCGCCGAATCGGTCCGCGTATTCCCCGCCTCCACCGCCGCCTCCACCGTGTTGCCGTCGTCCCCGGTCTTGCCCAGCAGCACGCCGCAGCACTCATGCGGATAGGTGCGCTCGCCATGACGGCGAATCGTGTCGTACAGCTCTCCAGAGATCGTCAGCGCAGGCGGGATCATCATTCCTCCCAGAACCTCTCGCTCAGATACTTCTCTGCGCCATCGCAGAGAATCACCACAATCACCGCTTCGCGGCCGTGCGCGTGTTCCTCTTCGGCAATGCGCAGCCCGGCCGCTGTAGCGCCCGCTGCCGAGACACCCACCAGCAGCCCTTCAAGACGTCCCAGCCGCTTCGCCATCATGTATGCCGTTTCGGTCTCCATTGCCATATCGCGGTCGGCAAGCCGATCGTCGTAAATCGGCGGCACAATCGCGGTCGCCATGTGCTTCAGGCCTTCAAACCCGTTGAATGGCGAATCCGGCTGCATGCTAATGCACTGGATGCGCGGGTTCAGCTCCTTCAATCGGCGCGTCGTGCCCACAAACGTCCCGCTCGTCCCCAAGCCCGCGACAAAGTGCGTCACCTGCCCGTCTGTCTGGTTCCAAATCTCGTTGGCCGTTCCGGGATTGTTCGCCGTTCCACGATAGTGCGCCTTCCAGTTTTCATCATTGCCGTACTGGTCGGCGTAGTAGTACTGCGAAGTATCCTTTGCCAGCTCGCGCGCCTTGCGGATCGCCCCATCCGAGCCGTCCGCCGGGTCGGTCCAGATGACGTTTGCGCCATAAGCACCTAGGATGCGCTTCCGTTCCGGCGACACATTCGACGGCACGCACAGCGTCACCGGGAAATCCCATGCCGCGCCCAGCATCGCGTAGGCAATGCCGGTATTCCCGCTGGTTGCATCCAGCAGATGCTTTCCGCCACCCAACAGCCCGCGCTCGAGCGCCGCGCCGACGATCCCCGAAGCCGCGCGGTCCTTCACCGACCCGCCCGGATTCATCCACTCTGCTTTGCCCAGCATTGTGATGCCGGGCAAATGCGCCGTCAGCCGGTCCAGCCGCACCAGCGGTGTGTTGCCGATGCGATCGGCCAGCATGGTGCCGAGGGTAGATCGGAGTATCTGCCGTGTCTCTGCCGAAGTAGCCATCTTGTCGCTCCTCTATCCGTTTTCACAATGCCGTGACGTCATCTGCGTTTGCAGCGGAGCAGCCTCTCTTTACCGAGAAGCTGCGTTAGCAGTTCTTACGACACGTACATCGCTGTGAAAACGGCATATTCGATATGCGACACTGAAAGCACCCGGCCCGGACCGGCAGCGCCTCTCCCTTTCCTAGTGTAAGCGCTACGCCCGCACGGCAGGTACTCCAGAGGAATCCGACCCGTCATGCGCACCAAAATCACCGTCCGCAGCTTTGAACAAGTGCTCCAGATTCTTCGTGATAACGGATTTGATGTTCGCGACCTGCCCGGGGTCGCAGGTCAGGTGACAGTTGCCAAATATGGCGCCGCCGCCGCCCTGGCCCGCAATCCGAAATATTCGGCCAAGACCGCGGCTGAGGATGAGCAGCACCCCGTCGTCTGGGTTACCCCGCCGGGGTGGGTCCTTCGCGGCAAGATCTCCCGCCTGGTCGATCACGGGAACCAGAAGCTGTTTGAGACTCCCAGCACCCGGATTGCCGCCACTGCGGACGCGCTCAAATCCATCCATCGCTTCAGCGAAGAGCTGCGCGAAGCCATCGGCGAGCCCAGTCTCTACAACGAGTCACTCGGCACCGTCAGCAACAGTTACATGTACGACCGGGTCAAAGGCCGCGAACCCGAAGCTACAGCCGTATCCGACAGCCATTAGGCGAGCACTGAGTTACGCGCCGCCAGCGCGTTTGCCGGGACGACGAGTCCATTCCCGATAGACTTCGCTCTTCCCCATCCCGCGCTCCCGGGCGACTCGCTTCAACGCGTCCTTCTCGCTCAAGCCATCGTTCTTCATCAGCCGCTCCATCAGCGCGACAAGCGACTCGTTCTCAACGTTTGGCGCCGCAGCAGGCCGAGCCTCCACCAAGACGACGATCTCGCCTCGCACACGCTCCCGCTCTGCCAGTTGCGCCCGCACCTCCGCCGCACCTCCACGCAAGAACTCCTCATGGAGCTTGGTCAGCTCGCGGGCCAGCACCACGGGACACTCCGGGCCCCAGACGCCCTCGACGTCCTCCAGCATCTCCACAATGCGATGCGGCGCCTCATAAAAAACCAGGGTCAGCGGTTCAGCACCCGCGATCACCATGGCCCGCAGCCGCTCCAGCTCGGTACGCCGCGGTCCTGCCTTCGAGGGCAGAAACCCGCAGAACAAGAATCTCTCCGCCGTCAGACCCGAGCCCACCAGCGCCGTCAGCGCGGCATTCGCTCCCGGCACAGGAATCACCGGCAGCCCCGCCGCGGCCACCGCAGCCGCCACGCGCGCTCCCGGATCGGAGATGCCCGGCAGACCCGCGTCGGTCACCAGCGCAAGCCGCTCGCCCGCGCCCACGCGCGCCACCGCATCTGCCGCACAGGCATGCTCCTTGTGCTCGTCGCAGCTTTGCATAGGCACTTGGATCTCGTAATGAGCCAGCAAGTGCGCCGTCTCGCGCGTGTCCTCGCACAACACGCGGTCCACACTGCGCAAGACCCGCAGCGCACGCAGAGTGATGTCTTCCAGATTGCCAATGGGTGTGCCGACCAGGTAGAGACCCGGGAGTAGATGTTCCGAACTCACGCTACTCCGCCTGCGCGTGGCGCTTGCGCTTCTCCGCGAACTGCGACATCGAGTGCATCAGGTTCTGCAAGGTCACGACGCCCACCACGCGCTCGCCGTCCGTCACCGGTACCAGCGACATGCCCCGCCCGCTGAAGCGGCTAATCGTCGTGCCCAGCGAGTCGTCCGGCTTTGCCACGTGGAAGCTACGCTGCATGATGCCCTGCACGTAGCCGTTGCCTTCCGCGCGAAGCGCATCCGCAATCACCTGCCGGCTCACCACGCCCACCAGGTTATGGCCGCGCACCACCGGAAAATCATCCTGCAGCGAATGGATCGCCTTGGCCAGCGCATCCTCTAGTGTGTCCGATGGAGACAGCAGCGAGAAGTCCGTCAGCATGATGTCGCGCATATACACCGTATCCACCACGCTCTGAAACAGCGCGCCCTGATCTTCCAGCTGCGCGCCGATGAAGATGAAAAATCCAGCCGTCGCCAGCCACATGTTCGGCAGCAGGATGCCGGTCAGAATCGCGATCACTCCGATCATCAGCCCCAGTCCCGCCGCAGCGCGGGCTGCCTGCACCCGCTCCTGCACCCGCGTGAACTGGCTGCGCAGGACGCGTCCTGCATCCAGCGGGTAGGCGGGCAGCACATGCAGCACCCCCAGAAATGCGCTCAACCATACAAAGGACCGGATCAGGTGCGCCGGCGTGATCAGCGGCCTGGCCAGCAGCGGGAAGCCGGGCGCGGCGCCCACAATCGTCAGCACGCACAGCACGGCCAGCGACACGCTCACCAGGGGGCCGACCACCGCCATCTTGATCTGCGTCCACAACTCGTTCGAGCGCTCCACGCTCTCCGCATTCGCAAACGACATCAGGCCGCCGATGGGCAGCAGGAGCACGCTGCGGATTTGCAGTCCGTTATACGCCGCGGCAATCGCCCGCCCGATCTCCCTCGCCAACACGGCGCAGAAGAGCAGGACCCACAGCATGAAGCCGTGCCACTGCGGCAGTTGCAGCATGCTGGCGTAGCCCATGCACACGCCCAGCAGCAACAGGAAGAAGGTATGGATACGGATATCCATCCCCCACCAGCGCCCCAGCGGAAATGACCAGCCACGCATCTTCGTCTCTTGCTCGCTTCAGGTGAATTGCCGCATTGTCTTTCCGGCCCTGCGGTTCTGCGCACGATACGCAGCACGCATCGCGCTCGGCGGCGGTTCTCGGGACCGCGCCATCGCTTCATTGTATGCGAGCGCCTGAATGCCTCTTGCTGCCGGCAGCGGAAACGGTCCGTCCCGTCCTGTGTTCTTCTGTCTGCATGCGTGTCATCGCCGGTACCTACCGCAGTCGCCCGCTTATCGCGCCGCGTGGCATGGCGACACGACCAACCAGCGATCGGCTGCGCGAGACGCTCTTCAATATCCTTGCGTCGCATATAGAAGGAGCTCGTTTCGCTGACCTCTACGCCGGCACCGGCGCCGTCGGCATCGAGGCGCTGAGCCGCGGCGCCGCGCAGGTCACCTTCATCGAGAGCGCCGCCAGTGCTGTCGCCGCGCTGCGCGCCAACCTTAGCGCACTCGGCATCCACGGTGCCTTCCAGCTCGAACAGCGCAGCGTGCCCGTCGCACTGCGGACGCTCGCCCGACGCGATCCGCATTTCAACCTCGTCTATCTCGACCCGCCATGGGAAGACAACGCTGCCTATACGCAATCGCTCAACCTCCTGGCCGCGTCAGCGCCGGCACTGCTCGCACCGGAAGCCATCGTCATTGCCGAACACGCGCGCCGGCCATCTGCCACTCTGGCAGATACCTATGGCACGCTGCAGCGCTATCGCCAGCTCGAACAAGGCGATGCCGCCCTCAGCTTCTACCGGCCTACTCCAGACTAGAACTGCGGACCATCCGTGTGCCGGCCCGTCTGCAAATCCACCACGAACTCCATCTCCCGATCCGTCCGCATATCCCATCCCCAGCCGCGCAGCTCCGTCGAGGAAGCCTCGCCCAACCGCACACCTTCCCAGGAGAGTCGCGCTGTCTGCCACAACTTCCCCGCCGCGCCCCACGCCTCCATGGAGTGAAAGCTCACAAAGACCAACAGCCCGGCTTGCGGAAGCGGACGCAGCTCGGTCACCGGCCGATAGCCCAACTGCTGCCAGCGCTCCGGCGCACGGCTGTCAATGATGTACGCGTATCCTCCGGCCACAGCGCACAGCATCGCGGGATCAGGACAGCTCCACACCCCGGTCGGCACCGCCGGGCTCGCGAAACCAAGCGCGCAGGTGGCTAAGAAGGCCTCGCCTTCCGCCGGCCGCACCATCAGCTCCAGCGCGCCCCGTTCCACCTCCTCCACCACCGCCGGATACACGAAGTGCCGCCGCGGCAGGATGGGCGGACGCCCCCCCAGCACCTCCGCCGTCCACGAGGTTCTAAAGCTCTGGTCAATAGTCAATGATCACTGCCATTCGCGCGTTTAGCCTGCTCCCCTCATTCGTCCCGCATATGCGAATCTAACAAGTGCTCCGCCCGAACTGCGGCCAACTCACCAACACCAGGAGACCATCGACCCCTCATGCTTGCCCTCGTCCAGACGCTCTACACCGCAGAAGTGACAGCAAAGAACGGTCGCAACGGCCACGTCCGCAGCTCCGACGGCAGCGTTGACCTCGATCTCTCCGCCCCGCCCGCGCTCGGCGGCAGCGGCAAGCCGGGCGCCAATCCCGAACAGCTCTTTGGCGCCGGCTACTCCGCCTGTTTTATCGGAGCCATGCAGTATCAGGCCATGCAACAGAAGCTTCGCCCCGGTGACATCACCATCGACGCCAAAGTCTCCATCGGTCCCGCCGAGGGCGACAACGGCTTCACGCTTGCCGTCTCGCTCGATATCCATGTCGCCGGCCTGGACCAGGCCGCGGCTGAAAAGCTGGTCGCTGACGCCCACCGCACCTGCCCCTACTCGAATGCCACTCGCGGCAACATCGAGGTGACGCTCACCGCCCATGGCCGCGCATAGGCCCTACAGGACGGCGAGCAGTGAACGGGCCGCATCTTTCCGTGGGGAACCGGTCCGCGTGGAGCCACGTACCACCTGGCATGCCCGCCATTCTGATCGACTTACCGGGCTATGATGGAGACGCTGACGACGCTCCCGACGACCGCGCGCACATAACCAGGCCGCCTCCCATGACCAGCAAGACCGTAACCCGGTTTCTCTATCTCGCGTTCGGCCTCTTCATCATCGCGAGCATGACCTATTTCGTCATGCAGACAACGGCCGTATTCCAGGAAATGATGCATCGCGGTGAGCACGCCCGCATGCCTTTCCAGGTAGATGACGACCTGCTCACCATCAACAATCTGGAGCAGGAAGCCGTTGCGGCTGGTCTCAAAGCGGGTGACCGGCTGCTTGAAATTCGCGGCGAGCCGTACCGCGGCAAGCGGCAGCTCATCATACTCACCGGCGGAGGCAAGGACTTTGTTCGCGCCGGTGACCCGCTGCCGGTGACGATCCGGCGTGCGGACGACAGCGAGTATCACGCCCAGATCCGCACTGTAGCTAGCAAGCCCTCGCAGAAGACATTCAATCTCGAATGGGCCCTCAATATCCTGCAGCTTCTCCCGCCGATTATCTGTCTGCTGATTGGCTACTGGGTGGTGGCCGCGCGCATCCGCGATCCCAATGCGTGGCTGCTGCTCGCGCTCTTTGCCTATCCCTCGGTGCTGTCGGCGCCGCCGCACTGGTGGCCAGATCCCTGGGCGCTCCCGATCAGCGCCTACTTCGGCACGTTGCAAGTGCTGTGCGCGCCGGCGCTGTTTCTCTTTGGCATCTATTTTCCCGAGCGTTGGCGTCTCGATCGTCGTTATCCCTGGGCCAAGTGGCTCATCCTCGCTCCACTTTGCATAGGCATTGCGCTCTACGGGACGACGCTGTACATCGAAAACTTCGCCGCACCTGAGTACGGCACCCTCAGCGCGGGCTTATCCCCGTGGGTCGATCGCATCCTCAACCCGCTCAGTTTGGCATGCGTCCTGATCTACACTGCCGCGCTCATCGATAAGCTGCGCTCCGCGACCACCGCAGATGCCAGGCGCCGCATGCAGGTACTCACCTTCGGGTCGGTCATCGGCATCGGCTCCCTGCTGTTCGTCTTTGTTCTGCTGCCGCACTTCGGTGTTCAGGCCAATCATCATCCCTGGCTCGCCCTGCCCGCATTCCTGCTTTTCTTCGCCGCGCCTTTCTCCTTCGCTTATGTCGTCGTCGTGCAGCGCGCGCTGGATGTCCGGCTCCTGCTGCGCATGGGCACCAAATACGCCCTCGCCCGCTATACGCTGTTGGCTGCGGAGATCGCTGTTGTCGCCTTCGTCCTCATCCGCTTCGTCGTCCCGCTGGTCCGGCACAAGGAAAACCTGCCCGTCGCCATTCCGGTCCTCATCCTCATCGGCGTCGGACTGATCAAGCTCTTCGCCTCACACGATTCCATCAGCAGCCGCCTGCAGCGTTGGCTCGATCGCAAATTCTTTCGCGAAGCTTATGACGCCGAGCTGGTGCTGAGCGAGCTCTCGGATCAGGCGCGCCGCTTCACCGAGGCCAAGCCCCTCGTCGATACCGTAAGCCGCCGCATCTCGGAGGTCCTGCACGTCTCCTCGATCGCTGTCTACCTGCGCCAAGGTCACAGCTTCGGCCTCGAGCACTGCATCGGCATCAAGGAGAACGTACCCAAGCGCTTCGAAGAGAGCTCTTCTACCGTGCGCAATCTCGCGCGCTCCAGCCAGCCAGCTACCCTCTACCGCGAGAATCCCGACGGTTGGTTTCTCCTCGCCGACGATCGTGAGCGCCAGGCGCTGGATAACCTCGGGGCTGAACTCCTGCTGCCCCTCGCCGGCCGCGACCGCCTGCTCGGCTTCCTCAGTCTCGGCCCAAAACGCTCCGAGGAGCCTTACACGCCCTCCGATCTGCGTCTGTTGCAATCCGTCAGCACCCAGGCCGGCCTTGCGCTCGAGATCAGCGCGCTCGTCCACTCGCTCGCCAGCGAAGCCGCGCGCCGCGAGCGCATCGATCGCGAAATCGAGATCGCGCGCGAGGTGCAGGAGCGTCTCTTCCCGCAGCAGCTGCCTACCCTCCCCGGCCACAGCATTCACGGCGCATGCCGACCCGCCCAGGGCGTTGGCGGTGACTACTATGACGTCCTCACGCTCGAGGACGGATCGCTCGGCCTCGCTATCGGCGACGTCTCCGGCAAAGGCATCTCTGCCGCGCTGCTCATGGCCAGCCTGCGCGCGTCGCTCCGCGGCATGACCATGGACGGCCCCGCCGACCTCGCCCGTCTTATGAACCGCGTCAATCGGCTGGTTTACGAGTCCTCCGCCACCAACCGCTACGCTACGTTTTTCTTCAGCATCTATCAGCCGGACAATCGCCTGCTGCGCTACGTCAACGCGGGCCACAATCCGCCTTACGTGCTGCGCGGCAGCGAAATCCATGCTCTCGAGGGCGGCGGCCCGGTCATCGGCTTGCTGCCCGATGCCATCTACGAGGAATGCCGCCTGATCCTCGAGCCTGGCGATCTGCTGCTTGCCTATACCGACGGCATCAGCGAAGCGCTCAACCTGCAGGACCAGGAGTGGGGCGAGGAACGCATGGTCGCCGCCGCGCGAACCAAGCTGCCCGAAAACGCCAGCACCATTCTTCGTCACATCGTCACCGAAGCCGACCGCTTCGCCGCCACCGCGCCGCAGCACGACGATATGACCCTGCTGCTGATGAAGCTCGACCACGCGCCCCGTCTCGCCTCCGCCTGAGCGCAAGCCCCGACCGGACACCGCGCGTGAGCCCTCTGAAAGCCCTCAGTCTCCGGCAGCTTCGCCGGTACGCGATCGCCCGCAGCCTTTTCCCGGCGACCAGCCTGTCCCGGGCCATTGCGCGGCTGGGCTTTGTCCAGGCCGACCCGATGCGGTCGCCCGCTCGCGCCCAGGATTTAATCCTCCTGCAACGCGTTAAGGACTATCGCGCCGGCGAGCTGGAGCGCCGCTACCCCCGCCTGGCGATCGAAGAGGCCTTCTTCATCAACTACGGTTTCCTGCCTCGCGAGACCGTAGCCCTGCTGCATCCGCGCGGCACGCCGCGCGCCTGGGATGCTTGGGACGCCCGGATGCAGGCGCGCGCCGATGAGGTGCTGGCCTTTGTGCGCCAGCATGGTCGCATCAACGGCAAGGACGTGCAGGCGCATTTCGACCACGGGCG
>DASUWP010000123.1:0-15338 GCA_036378335.1 Acidobacteriaceae bacterium
GCTTCGCCATCGATGTCCACGCGCACGAGCCGGAGACCATCTACGTTGTCCCCATCAAGAGCGACGCCGAACACTTCCCGCTTGATGGACAATTGCGCGTCTATCGCAGCCGCACCGGCGGCAATGAATGGGAGCCGCTCACGAAGGGCCTGCCCCAGAGCAACTGCTTCGTGAACGTGCTGCGCGATGCGATGGCCGTCGACACCATGGATGACTGCGGCATCTACTTCGGCACCACTGGCGGCCAGGTCTACGGTTCCGTGGATGCCGGCGATAGCTGGGTGCCCATCGTGCGCGATCTGCCTGCCGTCCTCTCCGTCGAGGTGCAGACCCTATCCTGATCAAATCACCAGGTGTAGTAGCTACCGTGACCCAGACTGCGACAATCCGTGTCATGCTGCCCGCGCACCTGCGCAACCTCGCCCGTGTCGGGGCCGAGGTCACGCTCGAGGTTCCGCCCCCTGTCACCATCGCCTCCTTGCTCGACGCACTCGAGACGCGCTACCCCGTGCTCTGCGGAACCATCCGTGACCATGGCACCCTGCGGCGCCGCGCGTTCATCCGCTACTTTGCCTGCGAGGAAGACATCTCCCACGATCCGCCGGACACCCCGCTGCCGGAAGCGGTGGTCGCCTCCCGCGAGCCGCTCATTGTTCTTGCCGCCATCGCCGGCGGATAAGGCCGAAGCACGTCACCGTCTCTGCGCTTTGCTACAGATCGTCTTGCCGTAAGAAGAAGAATGTCGCCATCACGGCGACCTGCATGATGCGTCTTCTCTCGTATGAGTGGCCTAAGTTACCGCTATCTTTGTCGATTACGCGGACCACTGCGCCCTGCTGCCTACTTAGATAACTCCTGCAGGATTTTCCAGCCACGCGTATTGATTTCCCCGTTTGCCCGGTCATTTCTCTACAGTGATTGTCGCCGCCTTCTGCGCACGCTTCATTTCTCGCCATCCGACATCATTCGCTGCTCATCCCCGCATCAGAGACTTGCAGAGGGTTAGCCACGATGGATACCAGAATTGTGATTCCCATAGTCGTAATCGTCGCCATTTTAGTGGTCGTTGCGGTTGCTCTGGCCATGCGCCGTCGCAGAAGCGAGCAGCTGAAACGCCGTTTCGGGCCAGAGTACGATCGCACCGTTATCCAGCAGCATGGCGACTCCCGCCGTGCCGAGGCTACATTGGCTGAGCGGGAAAAGCGCGTGGACGCCTTCCCCCTTCGCTCGCTCTCGGCCGTCGACCGCGAGGCTTACGCGATGGAGTGGGCCGCCGTGCAACGCCGCTTCGTCGACGATCCTTCGGCCGCTGTCGGAACCGCAGACCGGCTGGTCGGGCGCATCATGACCGATCGCGGCTATCCCATGACCGATTTCGAACAGAGGGCCGAAGATATCTCGGTAACTCATCCCGCCGTCGTCCAGAACTATCGCGCAGCTCACGACATCTTCACGCGCCACAGCGATGGCAAGGCCAGTACGGAAGATCTGCGCCAGGCGATGGTCCACTATCGCTCGCTCTTTGATGAATTACTCGAACCCGGCAAAGTCGAACGCATCGACCACAAACGCAGAGGAGTTGCCCATGAGCGCGCTTCGTAAAGAAGAACCGTTGACTACCGCAGATATCGCAAATCAGCGTGCCGGCAGAGGCGACGCGGTGGACGAAACCAACATTGATCCAGCCGATCGCCGTCCGCCGCGCTCCGCCGCTGGCCCATCGTCCGCAGTCAACGATACGGCAGCCAGCGCCAATCGCAATGATGCCCGCGATGATACCGACGACACCTACGACGGGGAGATCGTCGACTCGCGCGTCGACTCTTCGCCGGCCGCGAGCAATGTAGGTTCAGTTCCGCTATCCTCCCCCAGCGCGCGCGGGACCGCAAGCCAGGCATATTCGCCCGGCAGAGAATCGGCAGCCTCGCAAACCAGGAACGAGGTTTCGCAGACCGATGGTCGGAACGAGAGTCTCCGGAGCGAAAGTCCGCTGTTCCCTGAAAACGAACTGCGCGATTTCCGCGGCCGCTGGGACCAGATTCAGACCTCGTTCGTCGACGAGCCACGTCACGCAGTCGAACAGGCAGATACGCTCGTTGCCACCGTGGTCAAGCGCATCGCGGAGCAGTTCTCCGAGGAGCGCACCAAGCTCGAAAAACAATGGGACCGCGGCGACAATGTCTCCACCGAAGATCTCCGCCAGGGGTTCAAACGCTACCGCGCTTTCTTTGACCGGCTGCTTTCGTTTTAGAAAGATCTCGAACCTGCGATGCTGTGCGCGACTGCCCAGCATCGCAGAAAGGCCTGACAAGCGCCCACACGGCATTCTTCTGTCACATACTAAGCAACCGCGTGATCCGCACCCGCTTCTGTGACGAGGTGTGGCCGGAGACGATCTCCACCTTCCGCTTTGCCACACCAAGCGATTCCGCAATCACGGCGCACACCTCATCATTCGCGCGACCCCTCTCCGGCGCCGCCGTCACTTTCACCTTCAGAACGCCATTGCCCATCACCTCGCTGACGGAAGCCGTACGGGCACGCGGGATCACCTTAACACCGAGCATCAACGTGCCCTCGCGTCGAAGCTGATTCCGCAGCTCCTCCAGATGGTGAGCAAGACCCGTCGCATCCGTATCCATGGAATCTACTTCATCGAGTCGCGGAGCGAGATCGGCGCCTGGTCGCGATCGCGCGGGCGGCGCCCAGCTCCAGATGCGGAATTATTGGCGGGAACAGCAGGAACGCGCTCGTCGGAAGGAAGCTCGTAGTATTCGTCACTGTAATGGGTACACTACAATCTTGCGAAAATACACCTCCGCCCCTTCCGATTGGATCAGTACCTTGCCTTCCTTCGGAAACGGATCCCTTCCTTCATTCACCAGCTTCCCGTTCACATATTGCCGCACTGTATTGCCCTCGGTGACCAGCTCCAGCAGGTTCCACTGGCCGTGTGGCCGCTCTACCTCGCCCACCGGATCGCGATAGCCAACGACATTCTGCCACGGCCCTTTGCCGAAGCGGTCAATCTTCAGCGCGCTTCCCGGCGGCCCGGTCACGCGCTTGCCATCGCGCCCAGTCAATGCCGCGCCATCCGTCATCCAGAAGTCGCCCGTGCCGCCTTCCACGATCTGGAACTCGATCGAGCGCGGCCACACCTTCTGCTCGCCCTGCACGTTGTAAAGAATGCCGCTGTCTCGCGCCTTGCCTGCACGCTCGCCGTACGTGCCCTCACCCCACTTGAACTCGGCGCGCAGATAGTAGTCGTGGAATGGCTCCTTCGTGATCAGATAGCCCATCTCCTTGCCCGAGATATGAATCACCCCGTGCTCCACCGTGAACACATGCTCCGGATCGGAGTTCAGCCCCTTCGTCTTCAGAAAGCTGTCGAACGCATTCAGGCCATGCCCGTCGAATAGCACCTCCGCCGGCCCGTGCGGTGGTATCGGCGGCTTGTCCGCTGCGCGCGCCGTCCCCATTGCCATACAACTCACCACCAGCGTCGCAAGCACACCTCTTCCGCCACCACCGATCATGCGTATCCTCTCCTGCTCATTTCTGTTCTGGATTATGAATGATGACAGCGACCCATCGCGTGCGGCAGCGGCACAGACCGGTTTGTCATGGCCGCTATTGTAGAAGGCGCCATCCTCCTTGACAGCCGCACCCATTACGCGCAAGATGCATCACCCCCAAAAACCGGTCAATCTCGGGCCCAAATCTATTTCTCGAAGGCAGATCATGATGAAACGCTATGGCATGAGCGTGTGCGCTCTCGCGTCGTTTGTGGCCCTGACTCTTCCCTGTATGGCGCAGGACAATCCCTGGAACGGATCATGGAAGATCGATCGCTCCACCCTCAAATACGATGGTCCCACCGTCTCTATCGCGACAGACGCTGACGGCTACACCATCACCCGCTACGGCAAGGCCAGCCCCAAGGTAACGTGCGACGGCAAACCCAATGCGCCGCAGAACGGCATGGTCACCACCTGCACAAAATCCGGGACCGGCTATGAGTTCGAGAACACCCGCGACGGCAAGCCCGCCAGCAAGGGCAAATCCGAACTGTCCGCGGATGGCAAGACCCTGACCAGGACAATCAACATTACCCCGCCCGACGGTGACCCCTACACCATGACGATCACATCAAAGAAGGTCTCGGGCGGAGACGGTATGTCCGGCACATGGAAGGAAACCGCCTTCACCGAGTCCCAGGACACCGGAATCCTCAGCATCCAGGTCAACGGCGACAGCGTGGATTTCAAAGAGACGGACAACGACAAGCCGATCACCTGCAAGCTGGACGGCACGCCCACAAAGTTCGGAAGAGGGACGATCTCCGTGAAGCAGGCCGGACCCCGGACCCTGAAGGTGACCTACAGCGACAGTGACGGCAAAGTCGGCCGGGAAAACACCTTTGTCTTGAGCTCCGACGGCAAGACGGTCCACGAAACAGACATCACCCCGGCGCCTTCGCCATCAAAGATGTCAGTGATGTTCAACAAATCGTAGCCGGGAACCGGGGAGTGGGGCGGGTGTGCCTCACTCCTCGAAGCGATCCGGCAAACTGCTGTGCGAAGGCCGGGTTATTTCTGGTCGCAGCGGTCCATACATGTGATCCGCAAAAGCCATGGTCTTGACGCTCGCCATCTCCGCCTCCTCGCCAGAAACAATTCAGGAGATGCCAATCACGAAACGGGCGAGCTGGATGCCCTCCAGGCGAAGCTAGGCTGGAATAGTTCGCAATATCGGAATCATTGCGACATCGGTGTGCCAATAACTGCCAATTACTCCTCAATCTCTAAGTCCCATTCGTCCATGTGCGCGCCATAAAACGTCCGGTTTGTCCCGAGAGCACATGCAAGGCCTTCTCAACATTTCGCGCGCGGGCTTCAGGGGACTTGAGTTGAGCAAAGTAGCGCAGCACTTCCTTCTTGCGACTCGGTGACAACGCCGCCCAATTCTTCCTGGCTGTTTCGTTCTCATGGAGGGCCTTTGAGAACCAGGATGGCATCGGGTGCTGGGGTCCATTGCGATAGCTCGCATCAAAGGCAAG
This sequence comes from Acidobacteriaceae bacterium, assembly GCA_036378335.1. Taxonomy (GTDB): domain Bacteria; phylum Acidobacteriota; class Terriglobia; order Terriglobales; family Acidobacteriaceae; genus KBS-83. The sequence goes on from DASUWP010000123.1 coordinate 5,060, forward strand.
TTCCACCCTCACCACACTCCCAATCGTGAGTCCAGTCCCGGCACGCATCACCCCATTCAGATACAAATAAAATCCGCCATCGCCATCCGGCATTAAGTTCGTGCGCCACGCACCTTCAGGCCGGCCATTCACGCGCACGAGCACGGGAAGCGGCTTACGCCAACCCGGTTTCAGCCGCCCAGCCCGTGAGACATTGACTGAGACAAACGGATTAACGCCACGAATCTTCACTACCGCCCTGAAGGCGGAACTCGACTCAATCATTGAACATGCCTCAGCTCCGCTCTTCGCAACCGGCTTCGCCGGCAACAGCTCCTGGCCAGCAAAGAGAAGTGGGGCTAAGCGCCCCACTTCTTGATTTCGTGATGCGATATCGCTTCATACGTCGGTCCTGACCGACACCCACGATCTCATCGAATACCGCCTGCCCCTTCGTATATACAGACGCGGAACGGCCCGCAACACGCATCACGATGCGCATCGCAGGCCGTTTTGGCTTGCATAGAAAATACTTAACGAGCTGGAACCCCTGTTTCCATCTTGGGAGCAACTCCGAGCTGCTCCATCAGCGTCATCAGATTCCAGTCCGCCCATTGTTCGGTGATCTTTCCATCATCGATCCGAAAGATGGACGTGCCGGAAACACTTGCCTTTTTGTTGGTCGGCGCGATGCCCAAAAACTGGCCCTTGTGCGTGCCGCTCGCCATCCAGTGGAGCACCACCTCGTTCCGTTCCGCGATCGTATCTTCAATCGAAAATTTCAGATCGGGGAAACCGGTCCGGCACGTGCTGATATGCCGCTTGATGCTTTCTGTTCCGGCGGCTAGGGATGGAAATACGGGGTCATGAAAATTGCACTTCTCCGAAACCAGCTCCCGAATCGCTTCGAGCTTGCCCTGGCTCCAGCACTCTTCCATAAACCTGCGTGCGACTTCCTTATTGCCATCGGACATTGTCAACCTCCTTTGCGCCCGGATATTTGTCCGGATTGCTAGTCCGGCGGGAATTATAGACCTGCCGCACCTGCGACACGACCATCAAAACTCTCCAGGTAGCGCAGATCCTGTGCATTTCTCACAAGTGGTCTTGATGGAAGTTGTTGGCGCATCCGTGGCACAGCAGACAGTGCAATACGGTCAGCACCGGGCTCGATTTTCTCCCATGACCAAAATGTCTCCATGAAATCGACGTGATAATGCAGCGGCGGACTATGCCTTCGCGGCAGCACTGTCGCATCGTTCCGGATCGTCTCGCCATTGCGCATCGCATCGAACGTCACACGGGTTCGATACCGCAGGACAGCCGGAGTCTCGTTTCAGGAACGGCTTTTTCGGATATGCACGAATCTTGGCATGTTCATCCTCCTGATTCGCTACACTGGAAATAGGACAGAATGTCCATCAAAAGCCACGGTGAGCGCCGTGGCTTTTTCGTGCCCGTAAGTCCTTTGGAAAGACGAATTAAGCGATAAATCTTGTCGAATGACGAATTTAGCCGTCGGGAGGACGGCTAAGCCGAGCATTCCAGAGAAGTTACAAGCCAGTCTTCCGCAGCGGGAGGGGGAGGGTCTGGGGCAATTGGAAGTTGGCTCGTGACCTAGTCCTTCGCCTCCAGTGGTACCGGCGCCGGGTGACGCTCCGCGTAATTACCCCGGTGCCACCAGTACGGATACGCCGCCGGGCGCGCGCTGGCCTTGTCCAGTTTCGCCACCTGCGCCTCGGTGAGTTTGAAATCCGCCGCAGCCAGGTTCTGCTTCAACTGCTCTTCGTTGCGCGCCCCAATGATCACGCTCGAAATAGTCGGCCGCTGCAGCAGCCAGTTGAGCGCCACCTGCGGCACGCTGCGTCCGCTCTCCTTCGCCACCGCATCGAGCGCATCGACGACGGTGTAGAGGTACTCGTCCGGAACCTGCGGCCCCCGGTCGGCAGTCTGATGCAACCGGCTCGTCTCCGGCAGCGGCTGGCCACGGCGGAGCTTGCCGGTCAGCCGGCCCCAGCCGAGCGGGCTCCACACCAGCGTCCCTACACCCTGGTCGAGCGCGAGCGGCATCAGCTCCCATTCGTACTCGCGGCCGACCAGCGAATAGTAGCCCTGGTACGCCACATACCGGGCCCATCCATGGCGGTCCGACGCGGCGAGCGACTTCATCAACTGCCAGCCGGAAAAATTCGAGCACGCAATGTAGCGCACCTTGCCTGCGTGCACCAGCGTGTTCAGGGTGTCGAGCGTCTCCTCCACCGGAGTCAGCGCGTCGAAGCCATGCATGTGATAGACATCGATGTAATCGGTGCCCAGCCGCTTCAGGCTGCTATCGACCGCGTCGAGGATGTGATAGCGCGAACTGCCGCCGGCGTTTGGCCCTTCGCCTGTCGGGAAGAATCCCTTGGTCGAGAGCAGCACATCGTGCCGTTTGCCCGCGATGGCTTTGCCCAGGATGGTTTCCGAGAGTCCGTTCGAATAACCATCCGCGGTATCGAAGAAGTTCACCCCCGCATCCAGACACAGACCGACGAGGCGCTTCGCCTCCTCAACATCGGTCGCGCCCCAGGCACGGAAGAACTCGTTGCCGCCACCGAATGTAGCGACACCAAAACACAGCACAGGGACCTTCAAACCGGAGCGGCCAAGCAGTCGATATTCCATAGCACTCCAGATGACGTCCGCCGCCGCGAGGATGCAGCTACGGTTCGACGACCTTGTGGAACGCGGTATCCATTCCCGGCGGCGAAGGCACCGGGATCTGCTGCGCATCCAGGGGCACCAGCCGCCCGCCATCCAGCCGGAAAAGCGACGTCTCGCTCGTTGACGCCAACGTATACACCGTCGCGGATGGATCAGCCGTGCCTTTGCCGGTTGACCACGCTCCGGTCATCACGCTCGTCAGTGTGCCGCCAGGCGCATCCTTGTACGTGCGCCGTAGTACAAACGGCGTCTCTTCCGGCGTGCGATACAACTGCAGCCGCTCCGTGAGCGCACTGCAATCGCCGCACGGCTCAGTCCGCTCGTAAGCGGCAACCTGCTCGGTCTGCGACACCGCCACCGGATGCGCCTCCTCCGGCCCCAGTGCATCGCCCGCCACGGTAAGTTGGATCGTGACCGTCTTATCCGGCTTCGCAGCACGCGTCATCGCCGTCCCATAGACCAGCGTCAGCTCCCCCTCGCCATGCGAGATAGCGCGCCACGCAAAGCTGCTGGTGCCCTGGTTGCTCATGCGTCCGCCAAAGACACGCTGCGCCGCGCCAAGCGCCATTAACTGCGACGGAGCGCGCCCGGAGATGCTCCACGTCCTTCCGGTCACCGGTTCCGCTGCCAGGTCAATACGGAGAACATCGCCCGGATGCACTGCGACCTGCACCCGCGTGCCATCCGCCTGCGTCAGCCGTACGGTGACAGCCCGCGCGCTTATGGCGAGTGACACGCACGCGAGCGCAAGCACTGGACGAAAGCGTGGCATCGATTGCGATTCTAGCGTTCCCCAGCCCTGCCGATACACTACTGTTATCGCCCAGTCATGAGCCAGACCATCAAAACTACCCAACCCTTGAAGGCTGTGCGCGGCACCCGCGACCTGCTGCCGCAGGAAACCGAGCTGTGGAATCACATCGACGCCACCGCGCGCCGCGTATTTGGCCGCTACAACTTCGGCGAGATCCGCACCCCCATCTTCGAGGACACCCAGCTGTTCGCCCGCGGCGTGGGCGAGGACACCGACATCGTCTCCAAGGAGATGTACACCTGGGAAGATAAAGCGCGCGCGCAGTCGGAAAAGGCGCAATCGCTCACCTTGCGGCCGGAGAATACCGCCGGGGTGGTCCGCGCCTACATCGAGCACAAACTCGGCGAGCAGGGGCTGCTGCAGAAGCTCTACTACATCGGTCCGCAGTTCCGTCGCGAGCGCCCGCAGAAGGGGCGCTACCGCCAGTTCTTCCAGATAGGCGCGGAGGTCATCGGGCCGCCCAGCGCCGGATCGGAGTCCCCGCTGCGCGATGCCGAGGTGCTGGAGATGCTGGCCACGCTGCTCAACGAGCTGGGCATCACCGGGTGGCGCCTGCTCATCAACTCCGTCGGCACCCCTGCAGACCGGCCGCGCTACATCGAGACGCTGCGCACCGCGCTGCAGCCTGTGGTGGGGCAGATGTGCACGGATTGCCAGCGCCGCGCGGAGACCAACCCGCTGCGCGTGCTCGACTGCAAGCACCCGGAAGACCAGCCGATCATCGCGACGCTCCCGCGCATCTGGGACTCGCTCGACGAGGCTTCGCGTGCGCACTTCCAGCAGGTGTGCCAGGCGCTCGACGCCTGCGGCGTGCCCTACGAGCACGATCACCGGCTCGTTCGCGGCCTGGACTACTACACACGCACTACCTTTGAGTTCCAGCACGGCGGCCTGGGTGCGCAGAACGCGTTGCTCGGCGGCGGCCGTTACGACGGCCTCTCGGAGGCGATCGGCGGCCCCCGTGCCCCGGGCATCGGCTTTGCCATAGGCGAAGATCGCCTGGTGCTGACCCTGCAGGCCCAAGTCGAAGCGCAACGCGCAGCAGCCCTCGCAGATGCTTATGTCGCACCGATGGGTGAAGCGATGAACGCGCAGGCGCTCGCCCTGGCACGCGAACTGCGTGCGGCCGGGCTGCGCATCGAACTGGGCGACGGCAGCTTTCGGCTGAAGAAGTCCTTCGAAACAGCGGACAAGCTGGCGCGCAAGATTGTCATCCTGGGTGAGGACGAGGTCAAGTCCCGTATCCTTACCGTGAAGGACTTCGCTACGGGCGAGCAGACGAAGGTGCCTTGGAGTGATTTGGGCGGAAGTCTGCGCTAGTTGCCTGTTTTTGTATTGCGCTTCGCGAAGGCGCGCATCCACTCGTCAACAAGTTCGCGAGCGCGATCTTCTGCGCCAGAAGGTGGCCATTTTCCAGCGAATGCTTTGATAAATTCGTCTGCGCTTTGACGTACCCGTTCCCAAGCCGGATCGAACAGCAGTTTGGCTGGATCAAGGCTCGTTGGCGAAGATGCGCAGAAGTTATTCACTTCATCACGAAATCGGCGAGCCGCAGATTCTTGCGCTGGAGAAAGCAGTGAGTGGAATGCATCGATAAAACCGTCGAGAACATAATCGTCGGTCGTATTGATCATCTCATCGGGGTGCTCCCATATATTCCAGGTTCCTGCGGTCCACTTTTCTTCCTGCATCTTCCTATCTGCGATTGAAGCTGCCACTTCCAGTAGATTGGAAATCCATCGCTCCGGCGGGATTGCCATACGTGCACCTCGGGCGCATTCATCAGTAGACTAGACAAATAACTTATCTGTTCAAAGGCAAACGCAATTGCTCGACTTTCTTGGAACATTAGAGCGCACCCACACTTGTGGGCAGCTTCGCGCCGAAAACGCCGGCCAGCCTGTCGTACTGATGGGTTGGGTCAACCGCCGCCGCGACCACGGCAATCTCATCTTTCTAGACCTGCGCGACCGCACCGGAATCACTCAGATTGTTTTGGACAAGGACCTCGGGCCGGAAGGCCACGCGAAGGCCGAGCATGTGCGGCCGGAATATGTCGTGGCTGCCAAAGGCACGTTGCGGCACCGCGATGCGAGCGCCATGAATCCGAAAATGCCGACGGGCGAAGTGGAGCTAGTCGCCGACGAACTGCTGGTGCTGAATGACTCGCGCGTACCGCCCTTTTCTCCGGCGGAGGAAGCGATTGCGAACGAAGAAGTGCGGCTGCAATATCGCTACCTGGATCTGCGGCGCCCGGAGATGCAGGCCAATTTCGCGCTGCGTCATCGCGTCGCGCTCGCGATTCGCAACTATCTGGCCGCGCAGGGATTTCTTGAGATAGAAACGCCCTTTATGACGCGGTCAACGCCCGAGGGCGCGCGTGACTATCTAGTGCCCAGCCGCGTGCATCCCGCGCACTTCTATGCGCTGCCTCAGTCGCCGCAATTGTTCAAACAGATCCTGATGATCTCCGGCTTCGACCGCTACTTCCAGATCGTGCGCTGCTTTCGCGATGAGGACCTGCGCGCTGATCGTCAGCCGGAGTTCACGCAGATCGACCTGGAGATGAGTTATCCCCAGCAGGAGACGATCTTCGCGGTGGTCGAGGGCTTTCTGAAGGCGGCATTCCGTGAGGCAGGCGTTGAGCTGAATGGCGGATTCCCACGCATGAGTTTCGATGAGGCGATCCGCCTCTATGGAATCGACAAGCCGGACATGCGGCTGCCTGCGATGGCCGACGTGAGCAGCGCCGTGAGTGCAGAGACAGCCGCAACGCTGAAGACCACGGCCGCACTCCCGGTAATCGCGGTCCGCATCCCCCGGGTGGGCGAGCTCTCACGCAAGGAGCGCGATGATCTGCGTCTGCTATATCCGCAGAAGTTACAGATGCAGAAGATTAAAGTGCTCGATGATTTCAAGCGATTGGAGAAGTCCTTTCCCGAGGACATGGCGAATGTGCGTGCCGCTGCCGGTGCCGGCGAAGGAGATCTGCTGGTGCTGGTCGTGGCCGATGGCGAGGACGTGCCGGAGCAGCGGGTGATCGGAAAGCGGCTGCCCCCGCGCGACCGCCAGATCTTTGAGGCTGCGGGTCAGGTGCGCCTCGCGCTGGCGCAGCAGTTCGCTGCACGTCACGGTGCATTCGAGAAGAAGGGCAGGTCTGACGACTACAAATTTCTCTGGGTCACGGATTTTCCGATGTTCGAGTGGGATGAGGATACGAAGACGTGGGTTGCGGCGCACCATCCCTTTACGTCGCCGGATGAAGATGATCTGAAAGCAGGCCGGCTCACCAGCGATCCTGGGGCGGTGCGGGCACTCGCGTACGACATTGTGCTGAATGGCACCGAGTTGGGGTCCGGTTCGATTCGTATCCACCAGCAATCCGTGCAGTCCGAGATATTTCGAGCACTGGGAATGACGGATGAAGAGGCGAAGGAGCGCTTCGGCTTTTTCCTCGAAGCACTCACGTACGGCACTCCCCCGCATGGTGGAATTGCACTTGGGCTCGATCGTATTGTGATGATTTTGGCCGGTGCGCCCAGCCTGCGCGAGGTGATTGCATTCCCGAAAACAGCGAAAGCGATCGACCTGATGGTCGATGCTCCAACGCCTGTTTCCGATACGCAGCTACGCGAGTTGCATATCCGGCCAGTGCTCAAAGGCTAAGAAGGCGGCGGTATCAGTGGCCGACGCGCAGATGCGGGTACCAGGTCATCTGCACCTGCGCGGTAAAGTCGCTCTTCTGTCCGGGTGCAAGCACGGGCACTGTCCAGCGTTCGTACTGCGCCATGGCGTTTAGCTCAACGTCTTTTTTCACGCGCAGGATCGCGTTGGCTGCGATCAGGTTCTGCGTCGTGCCGCCGGGAACGAAATCCTTCGCAGATTTTGCGTTGCGATAACTGATCTGGACGCGCTCCTGCGGCGAAAGCCAATAGGTGAGCCATGCCTGTCCACCTTTGCCTTCGCGTCCGATCCAGTTGCCAAACAAGTAGCCCTTGTTGGTGTAGACATCCCGATAGACGTTCTCCCAATAAATGTATCCGCCACCGTTACTGTGGGATGTTGGCGGATCGGTCGAGACCGCCTCTGCGCGGAAGTCGAGCTTGGGAGCGCCGGGAAAGTGAGAGATGTAGATGCCCGGGTTGATAGCGGCGTGTCGCGGCGCGGCCACAGGTGACACATCGTCGTGGATGATGGAATCGGAGTAAAGAGTTACCCAGTTGCGCAGAAATGGCAGCCGATAATTGAAGTCGAAGCTGGCGTGACGCGCGCCGGGGTCGTTGCGTGAGCTCTTTTCCGCCACACTCACGTTCTGGAAGCTGGTGAAGCTGTGCCAGAAGGAGCCGAAGGTGAGCGGAACGTGTCCTTCACCGGCAAACACCACCACACGTGAGAAGCCAAATTCGAGATTCGGAGTCGGCTTGAAGTTGACCTTCTGCGCGTGTACCCAGGGTGCATTCGGATAGCGATGGCCTTTCAAGCTACCGAATAGGCCTTCGTAGCGGAACGGTCCCACCAGCTTCGAAAGCAGCGGGATATACAGCGGCTCCACGCGATTGATGCGCAGAGCATAAATCGGCTCTGCATTGGTGCTCCAGGCCATAGCGCCGCTTTCTCCGGGACCCCACCAATCTTCACTTTTCCCGACGGAGATTTCATGATTCAAGATGTGATACGAGAGGTTCGCGTCTATCAGGCGGAATTCATTTGTCGTGTCCACGGGGGTCGCGGGCAGCAGATCGGCCTGGTCCATATTTGCGATCGTTTGCCGCACACTCAGCGGATAGGCCGCGCGGCCTGGTGCATGCTGGAATTCCCCGCGAACCTTCAATGAAAGGCGAACATCCTCTGCACGTACGCTGAAGCCCGTCAGCCCATTGAAGCCGCCTTCGTAGGCGCGACCGTCATCGTTGATCAGTGTTGAGCCGAAGTGCGACGAGTCGTTCAGCGGCCGTCCCCCTATGTACATCGCGCGTGCATACAGGCGGTCCACCTCCGCGTGCAGATTCGAGCGATCGGGATCGAGCGCGTCGCGATCATCGGATAACTCCCGCCCGAGATCGTTGAAGAGTTGACGTGCTTCGCGATTGCCGGGTGAATCTGCCGGCCCTTCGAAAATCTTCGCCTGCGACTTTTCGAGCATGTGCAGGCAACTGAGACGCGTCCACGGACGCAGGCCCAGAAAGACCGTATCGATGTAGCCGAGTGAGTAGAGCCGCTCCATAGCCGGGTAAATCCAGCTATCCATCGAGATGTAAACCGAGCCCGAGAGATGATCGTTAGACGGCGAGAGAATTACCGGAGCGGCAGACTGCTGGGCATTGGAAGTGACGTTGAAGAGCAGCGCGGCGGCCACCGCCGCAATACCAGGCAGACGACTCAGGGGAACACCTCGAAATGCAAGACTGCTGACTTATCTTACTTTGCGAACCTCACGCATGCAGAATTTGAGAGCGCTCTGCATGAACAACCCGGCCTGCCTGCATCGTCATATGTATCTTGCCCGGCAGTGACCACCCATCGAAGGGGGTGTTGCGGGAGCGAGAGCGCGACTCACTCGCGCGATAAGCCCACTCCGTCTCCGGTGCGAGCAGCACCATATCCGCGCTGGCTCCCAGTGCGAGTGACCCCGCACGCAGGCCGAGGACGGCAGCGGGGCGTGCACTGAGCAGCGCAAGAACCTGCGCGAGCGGCATGCCATGCTGCCGATGCAGCACGGCAAGGCTGAGACCAAGCGACGTTTCAAGACCGGTAATGCCGTTTGGTGCGCGCTCGAACTCCTGTTCTTTTTCATGCGCAGCGTGTGGTGCGTGATCGGTAGCGATGCAGTCGATCGTACCGTCCAGCAGGCCTTCGATCATCGCATCGCGGTCTTCCGCGGCGCGTAGCGGCGGATTCATTTTGGCGTGCGTGTCGTATTCGCCAACAGCCTCTTCGGTCAAGACGAAGTGATGCGGCGTCACCTCGCATGTGACGTGCAGTCCGCTCTTGCGCGCTGCGCGAACATGATCCAGAGCCTTCTTTGTTGACAAGTGCGCGACGTGCAAGTGAGCGCGATCGTCGTTCAACTCTCGGAGGAGTGCGATATCGCGTGCGACGATGCCCGCTTCCGCTTCGATGGGCATGCCACGCAGACCCAGGCGAAAGGCCAGCGCACCGGCATTCATGGAGCAGCCACCGGTCATGCGCGTGTCCTCCGCGTGCTGGATCACCGGCAGTCCTGCTGCTGTGGCGGCACGCAGCACGTCGCGCATGACTTCATCACCCAGAATCGGCTTGCCATCATCAGTCACTGCGACCGCGCCTGCATCGCGCAGGGCTTCGTAGTTTGCGAGAACCTTGCCCATGCTGCCCACTGTCGCCGCGCCGATGGGATAGACGCGCGCGTGCGCTCCACGATCCGGCGCCTGCATCCATCGTGTGATCTCAGCTGAGTCATTCACGGGAACCGTGTTGGGCATGGCGGCGACACTCGTGAAGCCGCCAGCGGCAGCAGCAGCCGTGCCGCTCGCGATGGTTTCCTTGTAACTCTGTCCGGGTTCGCGCAGATGTACGTGGATGTCGACGAAGCCAGGGGTGACGAAGAATCCAGATGCATCGACAACCTCGGCATCTTGCGATGCACTGCTCAGGTTCACATCGACAACGGCGATGCGACCGTCTTCAATCAGCACATCGCGCGGCGCATCGATTCTGTTTGCAGGATCGATGAGATGGCCACCCTGAATCAGAATCCTGTCATGAACTCTCTGACTCATGCGGGCGCTACCTCTGGCATCGCAT
>DASUWP010000124.1:0-8178 GCA_036378335.1 Acidobacteriaceae bacterium
ATCCCACCATGCAGCCCTACCACGCCGATGCCGCCGGGCTGCTCGACTTCGTCAACCTCCGCCTCGATCCCGCAACCCAGGCCGACACCCTCATCACACGCCTCACTGCACCGGACCGCCCGCAAACCACCGGCCGCTTCCAGCAAGCGCTCATCGATCTGCGGTATTACCTCTATCCGCCCGACTCGCAAAATGCAACGCCATCGGATACGAATACAACGCCCACAGCACCACTCCTGGCCTGGATGCAGGCCATGCGCGCCCCCGCGACCGCCCAAAGATCCAGCTGGAATTCCGGTGAGCCCACCGACGCGGCCAAAGCCCAGCAGCAGCGCGCGCAGACTACGGCCGAAGCTCTCCAACAATGGCACGCAGCCCACGCCGAGACCTGGCTCATCGCCGCCATCTCCAATACCAAGCCCGGTGACCCCGCCGCATCCGAGCTGATCCAAGCCGCCGCGAAACTCCCCAAAGCTTCGCCGGCATGGACTGCCGCGACTTATAACCGCCTCCGTCTCATGCAGGATGCGGCCGCCGTGCGCAGCGATCTCGCAGTGATCGAGCCCGACATCCAGCACGCCCCGCAGCGCTCTACTGTGAACCTCTTCAAGCTGCTCAACCAGCGCAGCTCGCCGACGCTCGCGGACTTTCTCCGCGCCGCCGCCGCGCTCCCCGCGGGCATCACCTTCGATACCGACACGCCCAGCGCCCCCGATACCACACCCAACCCCAACAGCCTCTGCGGCGTGAACGGCTCGCAGGCTACGACGCTGCTCTTCAACCCCGATGCTGCCACGATCCTCAACACCCGCATGCCGCTCACACTGCTCGCCGAAGCGGCCAACGACAAATCTCTTCCCCGCAATCTCAGCTTCCAGATCGCGCAATCCACCTGGACACGCGCCGTTCTGCTCGACCGCCCTGAAATTGCCAAGCGCATGTCGCCGATACTCACTGGCTGCTATCCCGCATGGAAGCCATCGCTCGCCGGCTACGACAACGCCGCGAGCACCGGCGACCGCCGCGCAGCCGGCCTGCTCGCACTGATGCGCTTCCCGTCGAACGAGCCGCTTGTCCGCCCCGGACTGCCGCGAGAATACGATTTCGCAAAATACTCCGAATACCGCGACAACTGGTGGTCCGCCAGCACCGAGGCAAAGCCGCCTGCCGCCGGCAATCCTGGCGGCACACCGGCAAGTTTCTTCAACACGCAGCCCGCCACCCGCACCACACTCCCCGACCCGCCCTTCCTCACCGTCGCAGATCGCGCCGTCGCCGACCGCGAGATCGCCACCTTGCGCACCACCCCCTGCGCCTCCGACTACTTCGCCGCCGCCGCACTCGACTGGCAGCGACAACATCCTGCCGACCCGCGCACCATCACGCTCCTCGGCTTCGCCGAACGCGCCGTCCGCAACGGTTGCCGCACCGACGCCACCAAAGAGCTCAACCACCGCCTCTTCGTCATCGTGCAAACGAAATATCCGAAGAGCGAGTGGGCAAAGAAATACACAACCTGGGAATAAGCTGATATGCGCGTCGCCGTCCTCTCCGACATCCACGGAAACCTCACGGCATTCGAGGCGGTCCAGGCAGACCTCCGCCAGACCTCGCCCGATCTGGTCCTTCATGGAGGCGATCTCGCCGACAACGGCTCCAGCCCAGCCGAAATCGTGGACCGCATCCGCGATCTCGGCTGGCAAGGCGTCATGGGCAACACGGACGAGATGCTCATCATGCCGGAGGCTCTGGAAGAATTCGCCAGTGAGTCATCGGCTCCAGCAGCAATGTGGGAGCTCATACGCCAGATTGCGTCCGCGACCCGCTCTGCGCTGGGAAACGAGCGCCTCGCATGGCTGCGCAAGCTCCCGTGTGTGCATCTCGAGGAAGACTTCGCTCTTGTGCACGCCTCGCCGCAAAGCTGCTGGAGAGCGCCCGGACCCAACGCCACCGATGCGGAGCTCGAAAGCGTGTATGGCAAGCTCGACCGCCCGGTCGTCATCTTTGGGCATACGCACGTTCCCTCCATTCGCAGCATCGCCGGCCACCCTCAACTTCTCATCAATACGGGCAGCGTCGGCCTTCCATATGACGGAGATCCCCGGGCGGCCTATCTTCTTCTCGAAGACGGAACACCATCGATCCGCCGCGTCGTGTACGACGTTGCGCGGGAGTTGAAGTCTCTCTCCTCATCCGATCTGCCCGGAGCAGCGTGGACCAGCAGCATGCTCCGCACCAGCTCTCCGCAAATGCCATAGACTTCGCCGGCTTCGCCTTCGCAGCCATTCCGCCTGCTCGCGGACGCTCGGCTTGGTATCATGAAAGCGAGCGCACACCCCGCAACCGCGGCTGCGCGCATCACTCGTTCATGCAGCAATTCCTTTCTCCAGCTACGAGTCCCCTGTGCCGCTGAGCACATCGCGCATCGCCGGCGCCATCCCCGTCCCCGAGATGCCCGTCTCAGAGATGCCTGACGGCCCCGCCCTCGCTTCCGAGGCTCAGCCGCAGCTTCACGCCGCGTCCCGTGTTCGCGCAAAGGCCGCCCCCAACCTGCTCTCCGACTACATGGAGCTCTTCAAGGCCCGGGTCACCGCGCTGGTCATCATCACCGCCTGGGCCGGCTTCTATCTCGGCTCGGTGCGCTCGGCCATCCCCAGCTTCCACATTGGTTTGCTGGAAACCCTGGCCGGCATCGCGCTCATCTCCGCCGGTGCCGCCGGGCTCAATGAGGTCCTCGAACGCAAGTCCGACGCCCGCATGATCCGCACGGCCGGACGTCCGCTCGCCACCGGACGCATCAGCCTGCCCCACGGCCTGCTCGTCGCCTTTGCCGCTGTCATCCTCGGCTCATTGCTGCTGCTTCGCTTCACCAATCCGGTCACCGTCATCCTCGGGCTGCTGACTGTCTTCACCTACGTCGCCGTCTATACCCCGCTCAAGTACCGCAGCACCCTCGCCACCTTCATCGGCGCATTTCCCGGCGCGATGGGCCCGCTGCTCGGCTGGACCGCCGCACGAGGACGCATCGAGTGGCCCGCCGTTGCCCTCTTTGCCATCCTCTTCGTCTGGCAGTTCCCGCACTTTATGGCCATCGCCTGGCTCTACCGTGAAGACTACGGCCGCGCCGGCATCCGCATGCTGCCCGTCGTGCAGCCCGACGGCTGGTCCACCGTCGTCGAAGCGCTGGCCTACGCCGTCCTCATGATCCCGGTATCGCTGCTGCCCTGGTACTTCCAGATATCGGGCAGCATCTACGCCGTGGCTGCCGTCATCCTCGGCATCGGCTATCTCGCGTACACCATCCGCTTCGCGAAGATTCTCAAAGCGCCATCGTTCACCGCATCGCGGCCCTATGCCCGCGCGCTGCTCAAGGCCAGCGTTTTGTATCTGCCGCTGTTGCTCATTGTCATGATGCTGGATGCCACAGCAGGAAGGAGATAAACCGCTCGATGCCCTCGACTACTCTCGAGCCGGATGCCGCTGCCGCCACGCCCGCCTCGCATTCTGACGACCCCATCGTGCTCTCGTCGCTCACCCACGACTACGGCACGCGCATCGCGCTCGACCACCTGTCCTTCTCCGTCGCGCCCGCGCAGATCTTCGGCCTGCTCGGCCCCAACGGCTCCGGCAAGACCACGCTGTTCCGCATCCTCTCTACCCTGATGGTTCCCTCGGGCGGCCTCGCCACCATTCGCGGCTTCAACGTCGCCACCCAGCCCGCGCAGGTCCGCCAGCAGACCGGTATTGTCTTCCAGGCGCGATCGCTCGATATCAAGCTCACGGTCGAAGAGAACCTCCGCCATGCCGGCCATCTCTACGGCCTCAGCGGCAAGCATCTCCGCGCCCGCATCGCCGATGTGCTCCAGCGCGTCGCGCTCACCGATCGCGCAAAGGACTACGTCGAGACGCTCTCCGGTGGCATGCAGCGCCGCGTCGAGTTGGCCAAGGGCCTCATTCACTCGCCCGCAGTCCTCTTGCTCGACGAGCCCACCACCGGCCTCGATCCCGGCGCGCGCCTCGACCTCTGGCAATACCTCCGCATGCTGCGCGATCAGGAAGGTGTCACCGTGCTGGTCACCACCCACATGATGGAAGAAGCCGAGTACTGCGATCGCCTCGCCATCCTGAGCGAAGGCAAGCTCGTGGCCTTGGGATCGCCAGAGGAACTCAAGTCCACCATCGGCGGCGACGTCGTCCTCTTCGAAACCGAAACCGAGAACGCCGCGCAGTCGCTCGCTGCCCGCATGGCCGGCCGCTTTGAAGTCGCGCCAACCGCTCTTGGCAATACCGTCCGTCTGGAGCGCGAACACGGACACCGCTTCCTCACCGCAGTGCTCGATGCCTTCCCCGGAGAGGTACGCGGCGTCTCCGTCTCCCGGCCGCGCCTGGAAGATGTCTTCATCCAGCGCACCGGCCATCGCTTCTGGACAGAAGCCACCGATGCCAGCGTAAAAGAAAAGGAGGGCATCGACTGATGGCCACCATCGCCACCACCGCACCGCACGGCACGCGACACCAGCACGCCATCCGCACGGCAAAGCCTGGTCTCTTCATCCCGTCCTTCTCGCTCTGGCAGCGGGAGATCGTCCGCTTCTACCGCCAGCGTGCGCGTGTGATCGGCGTGATCGCCTCACCACTGCTCTTCTGGGTCGCCTTCGGTGCGGGCTTCTCGCACTCGTTTTCCTCCGGCAACGCCGGCGCCAGCGGCAGCGCCTTTGGCTACTTCTTCCCCGGCTCCATCGTCATGATCGTGCTCTTTACCGCGATCTTCTCCATGATGTCGCTCATCCAGGATCGCAACGAAGGTTTTCTGCTCACCGTGCTCGCCTCGCCCGTCTCGCGCTCCGCCATCGTGCTGGGCAAGGTGCTCGGAGGCGCGACGCTCGCCGCGATTCAGGGACTCATCTTCCTGCTCTTCTCGCCGCTCGCCGGAGTGCATCCAAGCTTCGCCGGCGTGCTGCTGGCCGCAGTCGTCGTCCTGCTCATCAGCTTTGAGATCACCGCGCTCGGCTTCACCATCGCCTGGCCCATGGACTCGACCCAAGCCTTCCACGCCATCGTCAACCTCATCCTGCTGCCGCTGTGGCTGCTCTCCGGCTCGCTCTTTCCTGCGGACAAGGCCTCCGGATGGCTGCGCGCCATTATGCTCGCCAACCCACTCACCTACGGCGTCGACGCGCTGCGCAATGGACTCGATCCTGCCGCTCACACCGACCACTCGCTTCCCATCAACCTCGCCATCACCCTCGGCTTCTGTCTGGTCACCTTCGCGACCTCATGGGCGGTCGTCAATCGCCGCACCAGCAAGCCCGCGGCCTGAAGCGCTATGTCAACTACGACTGCACCCGCAAACAAACCAGCCGCCTTCCCCGCCGGCATCGCCATCGGTGCGATTCTTGCCGTCTCGGCGCTCGCGTCCGCGTTCCTCTTCTGGCTGGTCTACGCCCACCACGCGCCGGATGCCTACAACATGCGCCTCCGCTTCCTGCCCGCGCTCAACGCCCTGTTCAATGGCCTGAGCGCCATCGCGCTCATCACCGGCTTCCTGCTCATCCGCCGCAAGCGCGTCGTCGCGCATCGCGCCGCCATGCTCACCGCCTTCGCCTTCTCCACCCTCTTCCTCATCAGCTACATCACCAACCACTGGCTGCACGGAGACATGCGCTTCCCCGGCCCGCACAACGCCATCTGGATCGCCTACATTGCGATCCTCATCAGCCACATCACGCTTTCAGTCGTCGCGCTGCCCATGGTCCTCATCACGCTCTTCCTCGCGCTGACGCGTCGCTTCGCCACGCACCGCAAGCTCGCTCGCTGGACCTATCCCATCTGGCTCTACGTCTCGGTCACCGGCGTCATCGTCGGGGCGATGCTGGCAAGCTGGCACGGATAAAGCTTCCTATGTCGACGCCCGTCACCAATCCCGTAGGCCAGAAACAGGCGACAGCGGCGCAAGTCACCGCCCGCACACGCCCGCCACGCCGTTCTCTGCCGGACGACGGCACCCGCCCGATGCTTCAAGGCGCCTTCTGGACATTGCTCGTTGGCATCCTCGCCGCGGCAGCAACAAAATTCCTCTTCGGCGGAATCGGCATCCACGGACCGCACACCAACGCAGGCTGGATCTCGCTCATCGTCACCATGATGTGCCTGCCCTTCGGCTGCATGCTGCTGGCACTTGGCGGCGCCAAGTACCTCCGCAACCGCCGCCTCGCTCGCAAAAAGTAGTTAGGCAGGCGCCGCGCTGTCATCCTCGATGCCAATACCATCGATCCCGGTTGCGCCCCACTCTAGCGTCACGAACTCTTCAACAGCCTGAGCCAGCCCTGAAATTCTAGAGATCTTTGCTCAGCAAGCTCCCTAGGGTCGAATATCTGACTACGCTGTAGCCGCAACCTGACATTTCCAGCAGGAAGCAATTCAAGAAAATGTCCTTCAAAAACCGGCCTACCCGGTTGCGATGGCCGAGCGTTCAGTGGAAACCAACGCGAGTGTTTTAGAACGCGCAATATCGTGGAGACAACCTCGGACTTCCTGACATGAGTGGATCCCAACGCCCTGCGTTCGGCCACGCTCAGATGCAGCGTCGTGATGAGATCATCTCTGTCTTGCATGCCGCAATATTAAGCCAGCTCTGCGAATGGCCTCTTGGTTGTGTTCTTATCTCTTCTGGACAAGTAAACAAACGTGTGTCTAGAATGAGCCCCGCCGTTCAAGCCTGCACGGAGGCCTCATGCAATCCAAACTCACTGCCACTTTTCTGCTTTCCGCCTTAGCGCTTCTGCCACTGCCCTCTCTCGCACAAAAAGACGCCACTCTCTGGCTCACCAATCCCGATCGCTCCGCGCTCCTCGCCGAACAATCCCCCAGGCTCGCCTTCAGCAGCGCCGCGCCGACAGGCCAGGTCATCGATGTCGACAGCGCCAAGACCTACCAGACCATCGACGGCTTCGGCTTCGCGCTCACCGGCGGCAGCGCCATGCTGATCCATCACATGGACGCCGCCAAGCGTGCTGCCCTTCTCCATAACCTCTTCGCCACCGAAAGCGACAGCATCGCCGTCAGCTACCTCCGCATCACCGTCGGCTCTTCCGACATGAACGATCACGTCTACTCCTACGACGATCTGCCCGAAGGTCAAACGGATCCCGCCATGGCCCACTTCTCGCTCGCGCCCGACGAGACCGACGTCATCCCCGTGCTCAAAGAAATTCTTGCCATCAATCCGAAAATCAAGATCCTCGCCTCACCGTGGTCCGCGCCGCTCTGGATGAAGACCACCGGCAAGGCCCAGGGCGGCGTCCTGTTGCCCGAATACTTCCCCGCCTACGCGCAATACTGGGTCAAATACATACAGGGTATGCAGGCCCAGGGCATCACCATCGATACGCTCACCATCCAGAACGAGCCGCTCAACGAAAAGAACACGCCATCGATGGTCATGCTCTCGCCCGAGCAGGCCGACTTCATCGAGCACGATCTCGGCCCTGCCTTCCAGAAGGCCGGCATCAAAACCAAAATCCTGCTCTACGATCACAAGCTCGACCACCCCGCCTACGTGCTCTCCATCCTCAAAGACCCCACCGCCAACAAGTACATCGATGGCTCCGCTTGGCATCTCTATGGGGGCAAGGTCGAAGCCATGACCCAGGTGCACGATGCCTTCCCGGACAAAAACATCTACTTCACCGAGCAGTCGGTCAACGATCCGACTGGCGCCACCACACTGGGCGTTGCGCACCCGGTCGCCAGCATTCTCATCGGCGCAACACGTAACTGGAGTAGGAACGTTCTCCTGTGGAATCTCGCCGCAGATCCCAATGCCGGTCCTCATACCAACGACGGAGGCTGCCCCGTCTGCTACGGCGCCCTTACCATCGACGGCGACAGTGTCACCCGCCTTCTCGCCTACTACGTCCTCGCCCACGCCTCCAAATTCGTTCCCGCCGGCTCGGTCCGCATCGATTCCAACCATCTCGGCGACGTGCGGCCCAACGTCGCATTTAAACAATTCGAAACGCTGCCCAACGTCGCATTCAAAACCCCCGACGGCAAAGAGGTCCTCATCGTCGCTAACCCCGGCGATACCCCGCAGAACTTCGCCGTCCGCGACAAATCCAAAGCATTTACCACATCCCTAAACGCCGGCTCCGTCGGCACCTATGTCTGGTAAGGGTC
>DASUWP010000125.1:0-3254 GCA_036378335.1 Acidobacteriaceae bacterium
TCCGCTGACCGCGGCCGAGGCGCCCATCGCACCACGCGAGAGGGCGATGTAAAAGGCCGTGAGCGCGAGTCCGCCGAAGACGCCCGCCGTAATGCCCCAGCAGAGATACGCGCCGTGGGGAAACGGGTCGCCGCGCAGATGCGCTATGGCGAGAAGCACGGTGAAGCTGGCGGCGTGGCTAAGCAGCACGACGCGGAGCGCGGCGCGGACGGAGCCGCCGGCGGATTTGACCCCCATGCCGCCCGAGAAGTCCCCACCACCCCAGAGGATGGCGGCCCCGAGCGCGATCATCGCGTTCGGGGCAAAGTACGGGATCACCGCTGCGGCGCGGGTTGCGTTTGAGTTTGAGGTTGGCGCGGCCGCGGTTGCGTGCGCATCTCCATCGCTTCCGGCCAGTAGCGGTCTTTGGCGATGACCTGAAGATTCGGGTGCAGAACCATGACTTCGACGCGGCGCTCCTTGGCATCGATGAAGGGCTCAGGCGAGTAGTAGCCGAGGGTGTAGCGGCTGCGCGCTTCGTTGGCTACGCGCTCGAAGCTCTTCTCAATCGAAGCCAGACGGAACTCAGCATCCAACTGGCCGCCGGTTGCCTTCTGATACGCGACCAGTACGTTGTCACGCATCTGCAGGGGCAGGTGGATCTTGTCGAGAAAGCCCATGACCGGAAGACCGTTATCGCCGACCAGGGTGCCGTCGACCTCGATGCTGTTGGTCAGCAGGTACTTGATCACCTGACTGGTCTTGGCCTTGCTGCCGCTCTCGTTGCCGTTGGAGATGACGTAGATGACGCGGCGACGGTCGGGCGGTTTGCGCGAGAGGCTCTTGGCCGCTTCGAGGATCGCGTCGTTCAGCGGATGCACTTCCTTCGGAATGGTGATGAAGGAACCGTTGTGCCCCCGGTTCGGCGCAGTATTGGGATCGACGTTGACCCCGTTGAGATTGTTGGTCTGCGCCATCGGTCCGCTGAAGCTGCCGGCGAGATAATCCTCGCGGCCGCTGGATTTCGCGCGGTCAACCGCCTGAGCCAGGCGCGGGCTCTGCGCGCCGGTGTAGTCGGTGAGCAGCTTGGTCGCCTTGTTGTAGGTGAAGACGGAGATCTCGTCCGAGGCGGCGAACGCGCCTTGCAGCGCGCCGAGCGCGTCGTTGACGCGGGTCATGTTCTCGCTGCTCATGCTCTGGTCAATGACCAGCGCGACGGACATCGGAGCCGCGTCGCGATTGAAGTACCGGATAGGTTGGCGGACGCCGTTCTCAAAGACCTGGACGTCGCGGGCCTGCAAGCCGGAAACAAGCCTGCCCTTGTTGTCCTTGACGGTGAAGGGGATGAGGACGTAATCCACGTGCTCAATGAAAGTTGGGAAGCTCTCGAGCATCGCCTGGTCTTGCTGCTGCTGCGCCGCGGTTTCGGTGGCTGGCGGAGCGTTGGGCGTGGCGGCGATCGTCGTCGAGGGACCGGTCGCGACTGGAGCTGCGGGCTCGGTGGAGTCTGTATCCGTGCTGGACGTGGAGGAACTGCCCTGGCCGGGAGTCACGTTGCCGACTTTGATGTTGGTCTGGGGGCGCGGAGCATCGGGAATCGCCTCCTGCTGGGTGAGGCCCGGGGCAGCGGTCATCAGCAGCGCCAGCGATCCTGCAACTATGCTCTTTGTTAGTGCCATGTTTCGATCTTTTCTCCAAGTTCGAAGACTGCTAAGTCCGAGACTACCAGCCGGCGCGGAAATGCGTCATCCAGGCTGGTTTCTGCGTCTTCCTAGTTGGACGCCCAAGGCGGGGACAACGTTGCGGATTCACCCCGGACTGGATCCTGGATCCCGGTAGTAGGATCAAGTCACACCTGAGCGCCGCTTTTACGTCTATATGACCATGCGTTCCGCTGTTCTCTCCCCGTCTTTGCTGCTGGGCCTGCTGGCCCCTTGTCTGCTTGCTCCCGGCCTGATGGCGCAGGAGGCCCCATCGCCCTCGGGTCCGCCGCCTGCTTCGACTGCGCCCCCGCCTCCTGCATCGGACGACGCGACGACGACGCTGCACGAGAACGTGAACCTGGTGGACGTCTACTTTACGGCGCGCGACAAGCAGGGCTTCATCACGAACCTGGCGAAGAGCGACTGCTCGATCATGGAAGACAAGGTCCCGCAGACGATCAAGAATTTCACCCAGGAGAAGAAGCTGCCGCTGACGATCGGGATACTGCTGGATACGTCGGGGTCGCAGCAGAATGTGCTGCCGGTGGAGCAGCAGTCGGCTGCGGAGTTTCTGCGCGATGTGTTGACGCCGAAGGACGAGGCCTTTCTGATCTCGTTCGACATTAATGTCGACCTGCTGGCGGACTACACGAACCGGGCGAGCGAGATCAAACACGCGCTGGATAAGGCGACAATCAACACGGGCGCGGGCACGGGGTCGGTGACGGGCAATGGCACGCCGCGCGGTACGTTGCTGTACGACGCGGTGTTTCTGGCCGCGCATGACAAGCTTTCGAGCGAGGCCGGGCGCAAGGTGATGGTGATCCTGACGGACGGCGAGGACCAGGGATCGCAGGAGACGCTGAAGTCGGCGACGGAGGCGGCGCAGAAGGCGAATGTGATTGTGTACGTAATCCTGATTGCGGACCGCGGGTTCTATGGCGGCTTTGGCTACTCGGGCGACCGCGAGATGGAGCGCATGGCTACGGATACGGGCGGGCGCGTAATCAACGTGGGCAACAACGGCCGCAAGCTGGAGGACGCGTTCGCTCAGATTCAGGACGAGCTGCGCACGCAATATCTGCTGAGCTATACGCCGACGAACTCGAAGGCCGATGGGACGTATCGGAAGCTGGAGATGGGCTGCGGCAAAGACCTGAAGGTGCAGACGCGCAAGGGATATTACGCGATCGCCAGCGTGGATACGCAGGGACAGTAAGAGCATTCTGCGGGACTGACTTCCGGGGCTAAGACAATCAGGACAGTTCAGGAAGTGTCATAAGCGGGCGTGCGCGCCGGCGCGTACCGGTACACGATTCATGCTGGATGGTGTCCGCATGATTCAGCGTGTGTGTGTTCTGTTGTTCTGCGTGATTGGAGTGGCGTGCATTGGCGGGAGTGTGGCGAGCGCAGGTGGCGATTCGACGGTTAACTGTGCGGATGAGCGGGTGGGCTGTTATGAAGCGGGCTACGCCGGGTTGACGGAGCAGCAACGCGAGGGCCGCGACACCTGGTACTTCTGGACGGGTGGTGACAGCGATGCTGAGGGTCATGTCGTCGGCGACCAGGCGC
>DASUWP010000126.1:0-11807 GCA_036378335.1 Acidobacteriaceae bacterium
CGTCCCGATAGGTAACTTCGGTGTTCTAAAGGAGTTATACCTAAATTCGTCCAGACAAAGCACTTATCTGCCATTTTTGTCTTCATTTCAGGTGTATTCCTCGCTCCCGCTCGTAAGCTCCTTATTCTCCGGCGCTTGCGGCTAAATTCGTCTTGGCGAAGCACTTACAAAGACAAAAAGCCACGAAAAGTTTCGTGGCTCTTTGCTTCTCATTCAGTCTTGATTCAAGGATAGCAATTTGGGTGGGGTGATCCGGCAGAATTACGCGTGGGTGCGCGGACCGGAGTCTATTTTGGGAAGGCGCAGGATTTACTTTGCGAAGAGCTACGGCAGTGGACCGACGGTGACGGGCGCCACGATAGGCGAGGTCTGCAATTTGCTGTTGCGGCTCCGGTGACTGCGGGTACATTGGGTAGCGCTTCCCGAGAGATGGCTATGAAGAACCTGATGAGGAATGGCACGATCCTAGTTTGTACGATTTGTGCGGCGGCTTCGGCTGGCGGGCAGGGGATAGAGAAAATCGCTGCGTATGCGGGCACGTGGACGGTGGACATTCAGCACCTGGACACGGCGCAGAGCAAGGCGACGCACGATCACAATACGCTGCGCAACGACTGCTGGAAGAGTGGCGGGTACTTTGTATGCAACCAGTATGTCGATGGCGTGTCGAAGGTGCTGCTGGTCTTCACCTATAACGCGAGTTCGCGAAGCTATACCAGTTATCCGATACCTGCGGATGGCGGCGCGGCGGGGCAGGGAAAGCTGGAGATCAAGGGGAATGTCTGGACGTATCCGTGGCAGGTGAAGGATGGCGGCAAGACGACCTGGTTTCGCGTCGTGAATGTCTGGGTGAAGCCGGACCAGATTGAGTTTCGCCAGGAGTTTTCGACCGACAACGTGACGTGGACGGAGATGGCACACGGTACGGAGATAAAGACGACGGGGTGAGGACACAGCGTTGAGACGCGGAAGCTAGTTAGCAGCCAGGAGCTCATCACAAGATCAAACGGCCGGGCGAAGTGTGGCCGACGAATTTTGCTTTGCGACCCCAGGAAGGGACGAATCGAATTTCCTGGTGAGGGAAAGAGGGCAGAAGGATTCATGGCATCCGCGGAAGGTCGTCGGCGAGTCGTTGATGCACACGTCCATCTCTATGACAGCCGGGAGATGCGGTACGAACATCTGGAACGAGTGGACGCCATGTTTGAGGCGCTGATCGGCGATTATTCGACTCTGCCGCGGAGATATCTGCTGGACGACTATCTGCGTGATGAGAGCGGCCGTGAGATTGACGGCATTGTGTGGCATGAGTTCATGTCGGCCGATCCTGTGCGCGAAGTCGAGTGGGCGCAACGGCAGGCGGATAACTCGCCGATCCCGATGGCGATTGTGGGGCTGGTGGATTTCCTGGCGCCCGATGTCGAGACGACGCTCGAGAGTTATGCACGATGCGCGAATGTTGTCGCGGTACGTGAACACATGGGCTGGGACGAGCACAATGCGCTGCGGCGCTTTGCAAAGCGGGGAGACCTGCTGACTGACACGGACTGGCGACGGCGATTTGGGCTACTGAAGAAGTACCACTTCAAGTGCTCGCTGGAGGTGTTCTCTTCCCAGCTGCCTGAGTTAACGACGGTGATCGAGGAGAATCCGGAGGTCGGCTTCACGATTGCGGTGATGGGCTGGCCGATTGCAGTGGATCGCGAGGGGTTCACGCGTTGGAAGGATGGCCTTCGCGCACTGAGCGCATGCGAAAACGTGCGCATCCTTGTGTCTGCGGTGGAGTGCATCTTCGGCATGCGCTGGCAGACAGCACAGGTGGGGCCGTGGATGGATACGGTTTTTGAATTGTTCGGGACCGCGCGGGTGATGTTTGGGAGTCATCGTCCGATCTCGCGATTGGCGCAGAATTTTCCGAGTCCTTATGAGGGGTATCAGGAGATGACACGCGGCTTTTCGGAATCGGAGCAGGATGCTGTCTTCCGGCGAAATGCCGCGACGTGGTTCTTTGGCGGCCTGCAAGACAAGAGTGTTCGCGTTCCAGATTTACCGCGATGAGCCCGCTTTTTGCGGGACGTTTTCGTGGCCGTAGGGGCAATGGCGGCAGGCGGAGCCGCAGCAGTAGCCGCGCTTGAGATGCCAGGCTGCGGTGAAGACCATGTAGGGGCCTTCCCAGTAGAAGTCTTCACCTTCTTTTGGGGTGGGGCGTGGGGTGATCTGTTCCGCTTTGTCAGTCATGACCCAGAGCGAGTTGCGCGGGCGCGTTTGCGGCGAGGGTGGGCTGCAGCAAGGATGGCGCGATTTCGGCGGGAGTTACGCCGAGATCTGAGACGAAGTGGCCGCCGCGGAATTGCGCGGTACGGCCTGCGGTGGCCGGCGGGCGTTCGCCGGGAACGACGATGCCGACGAGGTTGGCCGGATCGGCGGCGGCTATTGTCACCGTTACAGTGGCGACTTCCTGCTTGTGCGCTTCACGCAGCGACTCGGGGTGCGACTCGGCCTTGCGGGATTCGCGCAAGGATTCGACGGCCTGAGGAAGCGCGAACTGTTCACCCTGGAAGCCGGAGACAAAGCGTCCGCCGCGCACGATGCCGCGGGCCTCAAGGCGGCGGAACATGCCGAGCAGCTCGCGCCAGCGGGGCATGGTGGTTTCGCGCTCCAGGAGATCGCGGAAGACGATGCCGTAGCGCCAGAGGAGAACGAGGGCGGCGGACTCGATCTCCTTGTCTCTCTGTTGGGCAGCGGCCATTGCGGCGGACTGCAGGTCCTTCGCGTCGCTCGGAACGAGTGGAGCCGGGTTTGGCGGGGCGAGGAGACTCCAACGGCCAGCGGTGTTGCGGGCGCGCTGATTCGTTCCTCGCATACGGAAGGGCGCGCTGCTTGCGGACTTGCGGCGGGGATCGATGAGGGAACGCAGGCTGTCGTAGCCATCGGCCGTGACCAGGCCGGCCGCAACGAGCTCCCAGAGCGCGTTGTGCAATTCGGCGATTGGCGCTGTGAGCTGGCGGGCGAGATCGGCGGCGAATGCGGCGCCGGCTTGCTCGAGCAGAGCGCGAACACGTAACGCCAGCGGTGACAAACACGCCGCGAGCGCGGATTCCGGCAATTCACGCGTGCGGAGGCAGCCGTCCATCCAGTGCGCGTCTTCACGCAGGAAGAAGGTGACGGGCGCCATGCTGGTGGGGATGACGCGGCGGGGCGCGCCGCTTTCCGGCGAGAGGAAGGCGGGGTGCGGGGAGATGCGGCCCCAACCAACGACGCCGGCCATGCAGAGTGTGTCAAGCGCGCGCGGGTCGTAGTTGGCGACGCGTTGCGGCAGGAGTTTTGTTTCCCACTCAATGGCGGGAGCTTCGAAGCCTTCGAGTTTGCGCAGCGCGTCGAGGACGCCTTCTTCGCCGGTGAGCTGGGTTTGCGGCGCGAGGTGTTGCCAGCGCAGGAGCCAATCCATGTACCGCGCGGGGGCGACGGGCTCGATTTGTTTACGGAGCGTGTGGATGGTGCGCTTGTGGATGCGCTGTAACAGCCGTCTTTCACACCACTGGATCCGGTGGTCGGGCAACGGAGCCTGCGGCTCGTGTTGCCGGCTTCGCTCCGTTTGGTCACTCACTCCCGGCGTTGTAGACGATTCTGACGAAGGTAACTGCAGGTCCTTCGCTTCACGCAGGATGACATCAGTGGCGGCTTGTTCGAATTCGCCGCGCAGGATGGTGCCCTGGGTTTCCATGGCTACCAGTGCGGTGAAAATGGCGGATGGGTTTACGCCGAGTTGATCTGCTAACGACTGGGCGGTTTGTGGGCCGAGAATGTTGAGCCAGGCGTGGAGGGCTTTTTGTAACAGCGGCAGATCAGGGGTGGCGGAGAGCAGCGATGCGTGATCTGCTTCGCGCTCGGCGGCCAGAACGTGCCGCGTGTTTGCAAGAACATGTGCTCGCGATTGCGACAGCAAGCGATCGAGCAGGATGCGCCAACCGGTAGCGCGGGGATGGTCGAGGATGGACTCAGGGACGATGACGAGGGAGTAAAGCAGATCGTGGAGCTCGTGCTCGTCGCGGATGTCGGGCCAGGATTCTTCGCGGACCTGGCGGATGGCTTCGGGATCGAGGCGGCCGGCTTCGCCGAGGAGCTTGTCAGGAACCATGCCGCGCATATTGACGGCCCGGGCGCGCCGCTCTTCGAGAGGCGCGTCGTCGAGGAAGGCGTAGGGGTTGGCGTTGAGCAGGCCGTGGGAGAAGACGGAGGGCACGGTGGAGTCGACGGCGACGCATTTGATTTCGCCGGATTGAATTTTCGCGATGACGTCGATGAGGCCGGCGAGGTCCATGGCTTCGCCGAGAACGTCTTTCATGACTTCGCGGACGAGCGGGTGGTTAGGAATCTCGATGTCGCCTTCGATGTTTTCGAAGCACGCGGCGGCCTGCGGGAAGACGCTGGCGAGCAGGTCTTCGCCGCGGGTGCGCTGGATTTGCGGCGGAACCTTCTTGCCCTTTTGAAACCGCAGCAGTTGCAGACTGCGGGTGGCGTCCCAGCGGAAGCGGGTTTTGAAGATGGGCGAGGCGAGCGAAGCCTGCTCGAGGAGCTCGGTGACGGTGTGGGTGGTGAGGAACTGGAAGACATCGGCGAGGGGGAAGGAGTGCTGCTCGGCGAGCGAGATGTTGAGCCCGTTGTCGGTAGCGGCGGCCTGCAGCTCAAAGTTGAAGCCGCGGCAGAAGCGCTTACGCAGGGCGAGGCCCCACGCTTTGTTGATGCGGCCGCCGAACGGCGCGTGCAGGATGAGCTGCATACCGCCGCCCTCATCGAAGAAGCGCTCGGCAACGATGGTGTTGAGGGTGGGGACGGTGCCGAGGACGGCACGGCCGGCGACAATGTAGGCGATCAGCTGCTCGGCGCCGGCGTCCGTGACGGAGCATTCGTCCCTCAGCCACGTAACTGCGGCGGCGACAGTGGGGTCGACCTGGCTGATGTAGCCGGGCAGGAGACCGGGGGTGCGCTCGGCGATGGCTTCACGCAACTGGCAGACCCAGCGCGAGAGCTCCACGGTGCGCTGCGGCGCCTCACCGCGCCAGAAGGGCACGGTGGGCGGCTGGCCGTGGGCATCTTCGACATACATCCGGCCTGCAGCTTCGATGGCGGAGATGCGCCACGAAGCGTTGCCGAGCTGGATGACGTCGCCGACGCCGGAATCGATGGTGAAGTCTTCGTCGAGGGTGGCGATCTGATGGCCGTCGGGCTGCAGGATGACGGAGACGACGGCGGTGTCCGGGATGGTGCCGCCGTTCGAGACGCTGATGGAGCGCGCGCCGCGGCGGGCCTGCAGGCGGCCGTGAATGCGATCGCGGAGGATGTAAGCGCCGTAGCGGCCGCGCGACGATTCAATGCCATCGCTGAGCAGGCAGAGGAGTTCTTCGAAGATCTCGCGCGAGAGATCGCGATATGGGTGCGCGCGGGTGAGGAGCGCGAAGAGATCGTCCTCCTGCCACGGCTCGGCGGCACAGGCGGCGATGATCTGCTGCATGAGGACATCGAGCGGCTGCGGTGGGATTTCAAGCTGATCGAGCGCGCCGGCGCGGATGGCGCGGATCAGCGCGGCGAGTTCGAGGAGGTCATCGCGGGTGGTGGCGAAGAAGCGGGCTTTCGGTGTGGCACCGCGCCAGTGTCCGGCGCGGCCGGCACGCTGCAGTGCGGGTGCGATCGCGCGCGGCGTGTTCACCTGGCAGACGAGATCGATGGCGCCGATGTCGATGCCGAGCTCGAGTGAGGCAGTGGCGACGAGCAGCTTGATCTCGCCGGCCTTCAGTTTGCGCTCGGCTTCGAGGCGCAGCTTGCGCGAGAGCGAGCCGTGGTGCGCAGCGACGTTTTCGTGACCGAGGCGTTCCCCGAGCTGGAAGGCGAGACGTTCGGTCATGGAGCGGGTGTTGACGAAGACGAGCGTCGAGCGGTGTTCCAGCGCGAGCTCGGCCATGCGGTCGTAAACGTCGTCCCAGATGGCGTTGGTGGAGACGGAGCTGAGCTCGTCATTGGGGACTTCGATGGCGAGATCGAAGTGACGGCGGCGGCCGACTTCGATAATGGCGCAATTGCGGTGACGTGTTCCGCAGAGGAAGTCTGCGACGAGGGAGATGGGGTTCTGGGTAGCGGAGAGGCCGATCCTTTGAGGGACTGTAGCCAGACCACCGATCATGCTGCCGGGGGAGAGGCGGTTTTCGCCGCAGACGAGGGCGTCGAGCCGCTCTAACGAGAGGACGAGGTGAGTGCCGCGCTTGTCGTCGGCCATGGCGTGGATCTCGTCCACGATGACGGTGCGGACGCGGGCGAGATTGGCGCGCGATTTTTCCGCAGTGAGCAGGATGAAGAAGGATTCCGGTGTGGTGACCAGGATGTGGGGCGGCTGCTTGAGCATGGCGCGGCGCTCGGCGGGGAGCGTGTCGCCGGTGCGCACGGCGGTGCGGATGGGCGGGCAGAGATAGCCGCGCTCCAGGGCGAGCTTTTGTATCTGCTGCAGTGGCTCTTCGAGGTTTTTGCGAATGTCGTTCGAGAGCGCTTTGAGCGGCGAGATGTACACGACTTCGGTGTGCGGCTGGAGTTCACCGGCGAGCGCCTTGCGGAAGAGCTGGTCGATGCAGATAAGAAAGGCAGCGAGGGTTTTGCCGGAGCCGGTGGGCGCGGAGATCAGGGTCGGACGGCCGGCGAGGATGGCCGGCCAGCCTTCGATTTGCGGCTCGGTGGCGGAGCCGAAGCGGGAGAGAAACCACTCCTGCAGGATGGGGTGGGCCCATGCGAGGGCTTCGGCAGGTGTGGTTTCGGCGGGGTACTGCATGGGGACATTGTAGCCCTCGGGTTCGCGTTTTATTCGCCTGGCCGCAGATGACGGCATACTGGATCGTTTTCCCAAGAGATTCGAAGACAAAGGAAAAGACCACGATCGGTATTGCCGAGCTGGCTATTACTTAGGTAATCGATTTTTGCCTAAGGCAATAAATTGGTTGTTACGATGGTGGCCGGGTGCATGGCTCTTTGGGGGGAGGCATTGTGGAAGATCAACGGAGTAGGACCTTTTCATCCGGCGTCCGAGGGACGTTCATGCGGGCATGGTCCGCAACCCGGACAGTGACGCGCGAATCCATCAAGCCGAAACAGTTCACGGTCGAGGCATACCTGCTTCCCCAGCACATGCATCACAATCGCGCGGAAATTCAGACGGGACGACCATGTGGTTGCGTTTCCTGCAAGCAGATCATTCCGGCAAGTGAGGTTTGCAAATGGGTGGGTGCCGGAACCACGGCGGTCTGCCCACGGTGCGGTGCCGCTGCCGTGGTTGGCTCGGGCGCCGGGTTTGAGCTAACGCCGGAGTTGCTGTGCCGGGCGCACCAAATGCTTTTCCAGGGAACGGGACGTCGCGCTTAGACCCCCCCCGGACGCCAACTTCCGCTGGGGAACGCGGTTCATCAGGTCAAAGAAATATCTTCAATCATTCACGTCGCGCTGCCCCTGGCGTTTCAGAGGTGGCGGCGGAAGGGTTCGCCAGAGGTCGTGGTTGTAGACGATGGGTGTCAGGGTCTTGTGTTCGTAGCGAAAGGTGACGGGCGCCGGGGTGACCTGCTTGTCGACGGGATCGAAGGTGAGCTTGAGCGTATCGCCTTCCAGAGTCCAGTGGGCAAAGCTGGTGATCTCATCCGCCCCGGTGGGTGACTGCGAAAGAGTGGCGGTGCCGTCCTTGCCCAGATCCAGTGCCATAGTGTGATGACGAATGGCGTAGGTGCCGTCCTGGCTCTGCGCCCGGGTTTCGTCTTTGGCGCGGGTCTCCCCTTTGTAGGTGCCGGCGATCTTCGAATTTTCGTTCTTCGCTTTTGCGTGTACGGCGACAGGCAGGAGGGAAAGCAGAACGACGGAGAGAAGGCGCTTCATGTGTTTATCGTAACGGACTTGCGGTCCAAGGCGGAAGCGGGGCTGGCCGTCCAGGCGAAGGCGGCTGCGGCGCCTGTTCTGTGGTTCGCTTTCCTTGGTCGCTCACGGCTGGTGAGTTGTCTTACATACGCTGACTGCAGGCCCTTTGCTTGACGTCAGGATGACGAGTGGAAGGTGGATGGTGGCGCCAGGTTAGCCCACATCTCAAACGCGAGATGTGGGGCACCCGACCGGCGGCGGCACGCTTCGGATTGAAGACTATTTGCTGATGCGGAGAAGGACGACTCCGTGTTCGGGGATCATCCAGGGGCCGTGGCCGCTATCGGATGGATTCCAGATGTTGTGCACCTTGCTGCTGGCGGTCAGGCCGAGCTTCTGCAGGGGCAGCGACATCTGTTCTGCATCGTGACCGCGGTTGAAGAGGCCAACGGCGATGTCGCCATTCTTGAGCGGCTTGGACCAGACTTCGAAGGGACCTTCGGCGCTGACGCGGTCGCCCTGTTTGCCGAGTGGATCCTGATCGATGGCGATGACGTCTTTGTTCAGGAGGATGGATTTGGTTTCGGCCGACATCTGCGAAAGATCGTTGCCGGCGAGCAGCGGCGCGGCGAGGATCGCCCACAGACTCATGTGAGTCAGGTACTCGTTGTACTTCATCTTGCCGTTGCCGACCTCAAGCATGTCGGGATCGTTCCAGTGGCCAGGACCGGCGTACTTCGCAAGGCCCGCCTGCGAGAAGCCGATGTTGGACATGCTCATGTAGCTGTCTTCGATGTCATCGGTGGTGCGCCAGCTATTGCCGCCGACGGTAGGACCCCACTTCCAGACAGAGCCCCAGCCGTACTGGCACAGAGAAAAGTAGATGGGGCGGCCGGTGGCTTGGAGCGCCTTGTGCATTTTCTCGTAAGCGGCGCGCATCATCTGGTATTGCTTGGCCTGGTCGCCAGGCGCGGCCTTCTTCATGATCTCGCCGTAGCTGCATAGGTCGTACTTGAGGTAGTCGATGCCCCATGCGGCATAGGTCTTCGCGTCCTGCTCCTCGTGCTGGTAGCTGCCGAGATATCCGCCGCAGGTTTTGGGGCCGGGACCGGAGTAGATGCCGATCTTGAGGCCCTTGGAGTGCACGTAGTCGGCGAGCGCCTTCATGTCCGGGAACTTGCTGTTGGTCTGGATATTGCCCTGGGGGTCGCGCTTATCGGCCTCCCAGCTATCGTCGATGTTGACGTAGATGTAGCCAGCGTCCTTCATGCCGGAGGAGACGATGGTATCGGCGGCAGCGCGGACATCCTTGTCGGTGACGCGGGTAGCGAAGTGATTCCAGCTGTTCCAGCCCATGGCCGGGGTGGCGGCGACGTTGGTTTGTGCGGTGGCGGCGAACGGGAGGGCGAGCAGGGAAAGGGTGAACAGGGTCTTGCGCATGGGCTCCTCTAGTACTGGCCGTACTGTGACGCGCCTTCGCATTTCATATCGTTCTCAGGCGCTGCTTTGTAACGGGTTACACGATAGTGAGGAGCGGGCACATCGTCAAGACTGGAGGTTATGGGTCGCTCACGAACTGGAGCTGTTTGGCGTATTCGTGGAGTCAAGAGCAGGAAGGGCGCTTTCGGGCGCCCTTTCTGCTGCAGTCCGTATTCACTGAGACAGCGGCGTGCTGTAGTGCTCAACGGTGGGGAATGGATTGTAGAAGTGATGCAGCAGCGCCTTCCATTCCTGATATTGAGGCGAGCCGCGGAAGCCGATGGTGTGGTCTTCGAGGGCTTGCCATTTCACGAGCAGGAGGTAGCGGCTGGGTTGGTCGAGGCAGCGGCGGAGCTCGTGGGAGATGTAACCGCGTGCGCTGGCGAGGATGTGCGCCGCTTGGCTGAATGCGGCTTCGAAGGCGGGTTCCTGGCCGGGGATGACCTTGAGCGTGGCGACTTCCAGGATCATCGATCTTGCCCGTTCGCAGTTCGCTGATAATCGCCGCTTTTGCCGCCTGATTTCTTTTCCAGTTGGATGCGCTCTATGGTGATGGATTTGTCGAGGGCTTTGGTCATGTCGTAGATGGTGAGGGCGGCGACCGACGCAGCGGTGAGTGCTTCCATTTCGACGCCGGTGTTGGCCGTGGTGGCGGCGGAGGCGGTAATGGCCACGCCTTTATTGGTAACAGTGGTAATTACGTCAATGAAAGTGAGCGAGAGCGGGTGGCACATGGGGATGAGCTCCGACGTGCGCTTAGCGGCCTGGATGCCGGCGATTCGGGCGACTTCGAGCGGATTGCCTTTCGGGTTTTCGGGCAGCGCCTTGAGAACTTTTTTTGAGAGCGCGACGAAGGCGGAGGCGGTGGCTTCGCGGCGTGTGGCGGGCTTGGCGGTGACGTCGACCATGCGGGCGCGGCCGGATTTGTCGTAGTGAGAGAGCTTGTCTGCTTTCTTCGCCATGGGTTGAGTGTAGCGGTGGCCGAGCGAGTCAGCGAGTCAGCAAGTCTGAGGGTCAGCCAGGAGAATTTGGACGGCGGTGCCTGCTTCGACGGCGGCGTTTGGGGGTAGGACGACGAAGCAGTTGGATTGAGCGGTGGCGGCGAGATCGCCGGAGCCTTGCCAGGGAATGCGGCGGACGGTGGCCCGATCCCAGTTGGCGTTAAGGTGAGCGGGGAGGAAGCGGGTGATGTCGGCTGCGGGCTCTGCTTCGGTGAGGGTGGCTTGTGCGAAGCGCGGTGCGCGATTGCTTTCGCCGGCGAGGGCGCGGAGAACGGGCGCGGCGAAGAGCAGGAAGGTGACCATGGTGGAGACGGGATTGCCGGGGAGGCCGAAGAAGGCGAGCGGTGCGGCGTCTGGTGCGCGCGGCGGGAGCTCGCCAAAGACGGTGGGCTTGCCGGGTTGGATGCGGACGCCGGTGAAGTGGAAGGTGGCGCCGCGCTCGGCGAGTGCCTGCTCGACCAGATCGTATTTGCCGGCGGAGACGCCTCCGGACAGCAGCAGCAGGTCGCAAGATTGCTGTGCGGTACTGAGGAGTGCCCGCAGGTCGTCGAGATTATCGCGGGCGATGCCGAGGCGGATGGGCTCTCCACCGGCGACTGTGACCTGCGCGGCAAGACTGTAACTGTTTGAGTTACGAATCTGATGTGGCTGCGGGGTGGAGTCGATCTCGACCAGCTCGTCGCCGGTGGCGAGGATGGCGACCCGAGGCCTGGCGAAGACTTCGACCTCAGCAGCGCCGACCGCGGCGAGCGCCGCGATGTGGGTTGCGGCGAGGCGGGTGCCCCTGGCAATGAGTGCATCGCCGCGGCGGGCTTCGCTGCCAGCGGGCACGATATGGCTGCCGGGACGGAGCTTGCGGTCGGGCTGAAGGCGGATTTTCGCGTCCTCAATCTCTACGTGCTCGAGCATGACCACGGCGTCGGCGCCTTCCGGAACGGGTGCGCCGGTCATGATCTCGAGCGCGGTACCGGGGCTCAGCGGCGTGGATGATGGCGCTTCGCCCGCGCGGAGGATGCCGGTTACGGGGAGCCAGTCGCCGCGACTGAGTGCGGCTGCCTGGACGGCATAGCCGTCGCGGGTGGAACGATGAAAGGGCGGGAGGTCGCGGTCGGCACCGATGGGACTTGCGAGGACGCGGTGGAGTGTTTCGAGGAGTGGAAGGCGCTCGGTACGCATTGTCGCAGAGGCGAGGCGCTGGGCTTCTGCAAGGACGAGGGTGGCGGCTTCAGCGTAGGTGAGGATGGTGTTCACTGCGGCTCTTATTTTGCGCTTGTCGAGAAGGAAAGGTGGATTGTCGTGACATCCCACTCTTCCCGTTCGCACTGCTCGGGGTCAGGATGGGGCGTTCCGGATTGCGGGTGATGTTCGGGCTCGGGCCGGATGACCCACCCTGGGGGGTGTCATCGCAGATTGAAACGGCGCCGCTTTGTGGCGGCGCCGCTCTCA
>DASUWP010000127.1:0-3004 GCA_036378335.1 Acidobacteriaceae bacterium
TGTATTCCCGCTCCAACTGAAGTTCGTTTTGCAGCTTCCGCACGAGCAACTCCACGCGAGCAATCTCTCCGCGAAGTTTGGCGACCTCGGCGCTAAATGGCGGATTCTGCCTGGCGGTTTGCAGCGGCTGGGGGATGGGCGAAAGCGGGGCGTTCTTTGACGGGGCAGCTGGACGAGGAGAGGAGCCATTCGCCGGCGCCGCGGTCAGCAGCGGAGTGAAGGCTTCCGCGAGCGCGCGGGGCCAAACCGGCTCGGGGGTCTGCGGCGGTGCGGCAACCACAGAATTCTGGGGCACTGCTACCGGCGGCGAAAATATGCTCTGCAAGGCATTGGGACTGCTCTGCTCGCGCTGCGGGGCTGGAGCTGGGGCATCTTTGATACCGAGCAAGGTTTTCACGCGAGCGATCAGCTCCTGTGGCTGAAACGGTTTGCGCAACAGTTCATCCGCTTTCACCGCCACAGCCTTGTCGGCGACGCTTTTATTCACCACCCCGGACATGAGCACCACCGGGATCGCGCCAAACTCGGGATGCTCCTTGATCTGGCTGCAAACGGAGTAACCGTCCTGGTCCGGCATGATCACGTCGGTGATCACGGCGTCCGGCCGGTGCTGTTCGAACTGGGCCAAAGCGGAAGCCGCATCGGCGCAGGTGATTACCTGGATGCTCTCGCGGCGGAAAGCGATCTTGATCACTTCGCGCATGGTGGCGCTGTCGTCGATGAAATAGACCGTCGGCATGCGCTTGACGGCCGATTCCGCGGGCGGCGGCATAATGAAGGTTTCGCTCATGGGGAGTTCCTGTCTGCCATGTCGTGAGCGGCTTCGTCGAACTCACGCATGGCGTCGATCATCAAATCGGTAGCGGAACGCAGCACGGTGCGCTGCAAAGAAGTGGCCCCGTACACAAATTTGTAGACTCCGTCTTTCCCATGCACGCTTTTTAAGATGTGCATCACCGCTTCGTCCCCGAAAAAGTGGCCGCTCTCGGCGTGAGCCACTTCGCCGGCGTCGAAGAAGACCAGCGCGTCGATGGCTTGGGAATTGATGTGCAAGGCACCGGTCTGGCGGGCCTGCCCCAGCATTTGCATCACGCTCGGCAAATCGTGATGCAACAGGCTGCCGCTGAGACTGGTGTCCGACTGCTCGAGCATCTGGGTGGGCAAAAAGCCTTCGGCCTTGCTGATGATGACCTGCTTGACGTGCGCGGCGATGGCCGCAGGAGGGCGATGACGGTCAATGTAGTCGTCGCAGCCGGCTTGAAACGACTCCATCAGGCCGCGCTGATTTCCATCGCCGATGGCGATCACCGGCAGGGTAGAATTTTTCGGATCGGCGTGAATGATTCCCGCAATTTCCAGCGCGCCCATCTCCCGCAGGTTGGTAGCGCACAAAACCGCCGAGGGCATGTCATATTCCAGAGTGGTCAAAGCAAAGGCCGCCTCTTTGGCGGCGACTACTTCGAAACCTTCGCGCTTCAAGGCCTCGCCCAAGCGTTTCGAAAAGTAGACGTTGCTGTCGATCAGCAGGATTTTGGGAGTCCGGCCCGCAGCGATCATGTGGCGGTCTCCTGCAGTTCGAGTGGAGCATCCGTGCGCGGAGTCCATCCGGGTCCGGGAGTAAGAACGTCGAGGTTCAGCACTTCGATCACATCGCCATCGTGCGAGATCCATCCCGCGACGTGCGGGATGTCCGCGTCGGAAGAGGCCGACATATCCGCACCGATTAATTCGCACTCTCCGCTCACCGGCAGCGCCACCCATTCCGATTTGTCGCCGTAGTGGCGAACCACGATCAGATAAAAGCGCCTGGCCTTGAGACGAGTTCCGATGAGCTGTTCGGACACGTCGCAGACCGGAACGATGCGCCCGCGCCGCAGGATCACTCCTTCAACCGCCGGGCTGCGGTGAGGAAAACGGAAGATGCGGCTGGGCGCCACCAACTCCGCGATCTGGCTCGACGCCACCGCGAAACGGCGTTCACCCAGGCGCAGCAGCACGAACGTCTGGGATCCCGTTTCACTTTGCACGGTCATGATGGCAGCCCGCGCTTCGTAACGGAAATCTTCGCGGCGCCTGGCATGGCGTGAATCAGGGAGGCTTCGAGAAGGGATATTTCCTCGTCGTTCAGAAAGCCTTCCGGGCGGACTACCGGCACCACGTTCTGTTCCAGCGCGGTCAATCCCCGATACCAGCTGCGCTCTTCCTGATTGAAGGCCATCGGCAACCCCTGCAGCCGCGTCATGGTGGTCATCTTCTCGATGCCGTCAATCAACAGTGCGGTGCGGGTGCTGCGCAGCACGAAGACCAGGAGGCCGGAGGTCAGCGGCAGCCCGAAATGCATCGCGCCGTTCACGACAAACAGCGAGCGCTCGCCGCGCCGGACGATGTGCCGCACCTTGGCAAGTCCCGGGGCGTTAATCTCTGTAGCCGAGCCTGCCAGGCTGTCTACGCTGCGCACTTCCTGCACCGCGCCGGAGGACACCGCGAACAGCTCTCCGCTGACGCGGAAAAGAATAATCTGCTCGGTGCGCAGCGCGGGGCCCTTATGCGTAGCGGGGAATTGCATCAGCGTGCCCCTACTGGAGCGATACGCGCGATGGCCAGAACCTGCTTCTCGATCGCGCCGTAGATTTCATCGATGCCCAACACTTTACTTACCGCGCCGGTTTTGATGGCTTCATGGGGCATGCCGAAGATGGTGGAGGTGGCTTCATCCTGCGCGAAGACCGTTCCGCCGGCCGCTTTCATCGCGAGAGCGCCAGCCGCACCGTCATTGCCCATTCCGGTCAGCACCGCGCCGACGCTTAGAGGGCCCGCGAACGCCGCGACGCTCTCCATGGTGATGTCGATATTGGGCAGATAACCGTTGATGCGCCCGCTGCTGCCATCGAGTTGGATACGCCCGGAGGAGGTAACTCGCAGGTGCTGCCCACCGGGGCAAATGTAGAAGACTCCCGGAGTGAGGGATTCGTTATTATCCGGTTCTTTCACCGGGACTTCGGTG
>DASUWP010000128.1:0-8052 GCA_036378335.1 Acidobacteriaceae bacterium
CGCCACTGTTTCACATCCGAACAAAGGCAGCCAGCCATGATGCTTCGTTTTCGCGCGCTTTTCGGTATTGTCGTCACCATTACAGTTGCTATCTGCCTGCACGCACAGGGAACAGCAGCCGGCAAGCTTCGCGTGTACTTCATTGATGTCGAGGGTGGCCAGTCTACGTTGTTCGTCACGCCCGCAGGGAAGTCGCTGCTAATCGATACCGGGTGGCCCGATAACAACTTCCGTGACGCTGATCGCATCGCCGCCGCTGCAAAGAGTGCCGGCCTGAGCCGTATCGACTATGTCCTCATCACCCACTATCACGATGACCACGTAGGCGGCGTACCGCAGTTGGTGCAGAGAATTCCAGTTGGCGCGTTTATCGTGCATGGCCCGAACCGTGAACTGGACCACGGTGTGACCGAACACGGCTACGCAGCCTTCCAGAAGGTGCTTGCCGACACAAAAGCGAAAGAGATAGTCGCAAAGCCCGGCGATCGTCTGCCCATCGAAGGCATGGACGTCACTGTCATCAGCGCCGACGGCACGGTGCTCCAGAAGGCGCTGCCGGGTGGCGGCGAGCCCAATGCCTTCTGCAAGCAAAGCGAGATTCGTACCCCCGATCAGACGGAGAACGCTCGCTCTCTGGGTGTGCTGATCCGCTTCGGCGATTTAAAGATCCTCGATCTCGGCGACCTGACCTGGGACAAGGAGCGCGATCTGATGTGTCCGAATAACCGGCTCGGCAAGGTGGACGTGCTGGTGGTCTCGCACCACGGCTGGTACCAGAGCTCGAGTCCTGCGCTGGTCGATGCTATCCATCCTCGGGTCGCGATCATGGATAACGGCGCGAAAAAGGGTGGATCGATCCCCACCCTCGACACGGTCCGAAACGCTCCGGGGCTTGACGCACTGTGGCAGTTACATTATTCGGATGAGGGAGGCGCGACGCACAACACGCGATCCGAGTACATCGCTAACCTCGATGGTCCTGACGCGGGCCATGATATCGAGCTAACCGCCAGCCGCGATGGAAGCTTTACCGTGCACAACAGCCGTACTGGTCTGGAGAAGAGCTACGCAGCAGGGAAGCGAGCCGCTTCCATCGGCTCAATGCGTCCCAGCAGCACCAGGTAGCCGGCAATGCCGAGCAACAGATAGGCTGCCGAGATCCCGAAGGCCAGCGCGTAGGAGTGCGTGGCGCGTACGATGTACCCAGTGAGGATTTGCGCGGTAATTCCTGAGACCTGGCATACGAAATTTACGATGCCGCCTACTTTACCGACGCTTGCGCGTGGTGCAATGAGTGCGGGAATCGACCAGCCGACCGGCGCCGCGGCGGAGAGTCCGCCGATGGAAATGCTGATCCAGATCAACGCCTGCACCGCAGTATGCGCATAGGTTGCGCCGAGTATACCCAGTCCGCACGCGGTGCCGGCGACCAGCACTACCTTGCGCACCAGCGGGGCGTTCCATCCGCGCGATACCAGCGCGTCTACCAGCATCCCTCCCAGGAATAGATCCGTTGCGGTAGCAAATAGCCACGGCAGGCCGGTGTAGAGAAACGAGTGCAGCAGGTCAACGTGCAAAGCGCCGGAAAGATAACTCGGCAGCCAGGTCAGCAGCAGATAGAAGACGTAGTTGTAAGCTCCAAAGCCAAGTGAGAGTCCGATGACTTTATGTTGTCGCAGCAACGCGCCCAGTGAGAGTGCCGGTCCTTCAGCGGCGGGCGGTTCATTCTCTGCCGTGTCCGCAATCAACCGCCGTTCCGCCTCGGTCAATTCCTTATCTTCCTCCGGCTCGCGGTATACAACCCAGAACACGAGCAGGAACAAAAGACTGATGACGCCTGTGGCGGCGAAGCTCAATCGCCAGCCCACATGCAGCAGCAGCAGCCCTATCAGCGGCACCCCGATTGCGGAGGCTGCCTTTGCTGCCGCGTCGGTCAGCGACGTTGCAAAGCTGCGCTCCCGCGTTGGGAACCAGACGCCAATCGCTTTCGCGTTTGCCGGGAAGGTTGGCGCCTCGCCAATCCCCAGCAGCAGCCGGGCGGCGAAAAATCCTGGTAGGCTCGGCGTGACGGCGGCAGCAAAGGATGCCATGCTCCAGATGAAGATGCCGATGCGCTGCACGCGGCGCACGCCAAAGCGATCCAGTACCACGCCAACAGGCAACTGGCACAGCGCGTAACTCCAGTTGTATGCGGCGGAGAGGTAGCCGAAGGCCACATCCGAGATGCCGAAGGCCGTATACAGCGCGCCATGCGAGACCGACAGATTGACGCGGTCGAAGTAGTTGACCAGCACGCCGAGGCCCAGGAGCCACCCGATGCGCCACCGGCGCCGCGGCGCGCGTTCAGCGACTGCCGGCAACGGCGCCCTTCAGATATTTATCGAACCACGCCACCATCCGGGTGATCTCGTCGATCTGGTCTTCCCGCTTCATGAAGCCGTGACCCTCCTGCGGATAGTAGACAACTTCCACGGTCCGTCCTTCCTTCTTCAGGATATCCACCACCTGTGCTGCCTCCTCACGCGGGA
This sequence comes from Acidobacteriaceae bacterium, assembly GCA_036378335.1. Taxonomy (GTDB): domain Bacteria; phylum Acidobacteriota; class Terriglobia; order Terriglobales; family Acidobacteriaceae; genus KBS-83. Next base: position 2,529 of record DASUWP010000128.1, read on the forward strand.
CGCGTATATCGCGCTCGCCTTGCATCACAAGCAGCGGCGCGCGCTCCTTACGCAGGAATTGGATCGGCGATGCAGCCTCGTACTTTGCGCGATCCTTCACCGGATCTCCCAGCAGCGATTTCTCATATTCCTGCAGCAGCGGATCGGAATGCTGCAGCATGGAGTACCAGTCGATGATGCCGTATTCCTCCACGGCCGCGGCCCAGATATCAGGCGCCTTGCCGATGGCCATCAGCGTCATGAATCCACCATAGGAGCCGCCCGTAATGCCGACCTTCTTTGGATCGATATAGCCGGTCGCTTCCATGAATTTCACGCCGTAGATCTCATCCTGCAGGTCGCCGCCGCCCAGGTCCTGATAATTCGCCTTCTCAAATGCGACACCATATCCGGTCGAACCACGGACATTCGGCGCGATCACCGTATAGCCGCGCGATACAAGCGCAACGATGCGCGGGGAGAAACTATCCACTGTCTGTCCGGTGGGGCCCCCGTGCGGCAACACGATCAGCGGATTGCTTCCATCGTGTTTCAGGTTGAAAGGCATCGCCAGAAACGCAGAGATGATCTTGCCGTCGAAGCTCGCGTAGTACACGAGCCGTGTGGGTGGCAGCGCCGCTTGCTGTAGCCCCGGACTTTCCACGTGCGTGATCTGTGTTGTCGTTCCATCGGGAGCGAGTACGTAGAAGTTGGGTGCGTGGGTCGCGTCCTGATGGACAAACAGAAGACGTCCGTCAGGAGCAAACGGAGACGGATTGCCGTTTTCCTCGTTTAGACCTTCCGGCAGCGGATGTAGTTTTTCCTGGTGCGTTTTCGCGTCGGTGAAGTGGATGGAGGTGCGGCCATCCGCATTCAATGACCACGTAAATAAATCGCCCGACGGCGAGAAGCTACCCGGCTGCGCCTCCCACTGTGTGTCCGTGATCCAAGTCTTCTGCCGGCTCGTGATATCGAGGAGCGCAACATTGCTGTACCCCTGCTTTTCATTTGACCCCATCAGTAGCGTCTTGCCGTCCGGCGACAGGCTCGACGCGGCGATCAGCAACTCGCCGCTGTGCGGAGTCAGTTCGGCAGTGTTCCCCGTGGCCACGTCCACGCGCCAAATGCTCGAGTCTTCGTGAGAATCGCTGCGGTTGGCATAGATCGTCTTTCCATCGGGACTCCACGCGACAAGCCCCCAGGACCGCTTGGGATCTTTTTCATGTGTCAACTGACGTATCTGGTGACTCGTCCAGTCCATCACAGCCAGGTTGATGGAAGGACCCTGCTTCTCCTTTCGCTGGAAGGCAAGCCATTTGCCATCGGGTGAGAAGCGCGGATTGGTCTCGCTGATCTCATCTGTCTGGGTCAGCGGTTCCGGCGCGCCTCCAGCCGTTGACACGGTATACAGATCGTAGATCTCGTCTCCACCATGATCCTGCTGGTAGACGACTGCGCTGCCGTCTTTACTCCATACTCCTCCGGATTGCGCATCGTCAGAGCGCAGCAACTGGTGGGCTCTGGTCCCATCGGCGTTCATCAGCCACAGGTTGATACGCCCTGAGGCGTTGCCCGCGTACAGGATGAGCTTGCCGTCAGGTGACCATGCGGCATCACCCAGCCGCACCGTGTCGAACATGTCTTTGATATCTACCGGGCCGGACCCGGTTCCCTGCGGTGCGGCCACACTCTTCGGCGCGGTGGGGGTGCGCGAGTTCGGACCGACAGTTTCCGCTCGTAAGGTAAGAACAATACTGGCGAACAGACACAGAGAGGCTGCACGGCGAGTGGCAATCATCATCCGGCTCCGGATCGAGTTTAGAAGGCGAAGGAAGTGTACAGCGCTCGATTGTGCCTCTATCAGATTGTCAGCACGATCTTGCCGAGATGGGCGCTCGACTCCATCAGGCGGTGCGCTTCTCCCGCATCGGCCAGTGGAAACTTCGCATGCACTGTGGGGCGGATCGCACCGCTCGCAATTGCGGGCCACAGCTTCGCCTCCACGCCTTCGCGCAACAGGCTCTTCTCCTCCGGCCTGCGTGCGCGCAGCGTCGACCCGGTGATGATCAGCCGCTTCCGCATCACTTCGCGCAGGTCCAGCGTGACCTCCGCCCCTTTGGTTGTCGCAATATGAATGAGCCGCCCGCGCTGCGCGAGGAGTTCGATGTGTTTGCCGAAGTAGTCGCCGCCGATCATGTCGAGGATCACCTGAATACCTTTGCCCTCGGACCAGGCCCACGCGGCCGCTACCCAGTTTTCCTCTTTGTAATTCCACGCCGCCCCAGCGCCGAGATCGCGGCAATAGGCACACTTCTCCGCCGAGCCTGCCGTCGTCACCACGCGCGCACCGACATGCCGCGCTGCCTGAATCGCAAACGAGCCGATGCCGCTCGATCCACCTTGTATCAGGATCGATTCACGTGTCCGCAGCATCTGGGTGTCGGAGAACAGGTTCGCCCACACAGTGAACGCTGCCTCCGGCAATGAGGCGGCGTTCTCCACAGAAACGCCATCCGGAATCGGCAGCACCTGACCCTGAGGCGCCACGCAATATTCTGCGTAACCCCCGCCCGCCAGTAGCGCGCATACCGCATCGCCAGTCTTCCATCGCGCCACATTCGCGCCTGTGGCGGCGACGTATCCGCTGACTTCCATGCCAAGAATCTCGGTGGTGCCGGCGGGCGGCGGATAGTGTCCCTTGCGCTGCACAATGTCGGCGCGGTTCACGCCGGCAGCTGTGACTTTGATCAGCACTTCGCCGGCTCTTGGAGCCGGCCGCGGCACCTCCGCAACCCGCATTGTAGCCGCATCTCCTGGGCCTTTGACTACGATTGCCCGCATGCGCTCTTCTCTGACATTCATGCAGTGAGCCTATCGCGGAACGGCGGTACCGCTCTGCTCCGCCACATTCGATCGGAAACGAAACGGATTGAAAGAGGTGTGATCGTCAAATGTATCCACATGCTCGGCTTTTTTGAGTCCATAGACTACGAGATAGGTTAGAGGCGTCGCCAGCACCTCGTACAGCACCTTCGCCAGGTAGGACGACACGATGATGTTCGCCTTTGCCGTCCAGGGCGCATCGTAGAAGGCGATCATGATCACGAGCGTCGTATCGACGGCTTGCCCGGTCAAGGTTGAGCCGATGGTACGCGTCCACAGCTTCGAGCCCTTGGTCAGCAGTTTCAGCTTCGCCATCGTATACGAGTTGGTGAACTCACCCGCCCAGTAGGCCACCAGGCTGGCAATGGCAAAACGCGGCACCAGGCCGAACACTATTGCGAAAGCCTGCTGGTTATGCCAATCGGGCGCAGGCGGCAGCGCAACCGCAATCTCGCCAAAGACAGAAAGCAGTCCCATCGCCAGAAAGCCTAACCAGATAGCCCGGCGCGACGCGGCATAGCCATAGACCTCGGTGAAGATGTCGCCAAAGATGTAGGTGATCGGGAAGAGCAGTTCCGCCCCGCTCAGCTTGAACGGGCCGACCTGGCACATCTTCGGGCCGACAAGGTTCGAAATCACCAGAACGACGACGAATACGATCGTCAGCACATCGAGGTAATGGAACTTGCGCATGTGATTGGGTTATAGCATCCGCGGCGCGCATTGCCTGCCCGGGCGAGAACGTTGGGCAATTCGAGTACCGCCGCGGATCAGCAGCCGAGGCTTTTGACACCACACCGCCCCCTTGGTAGCCTCAAAGTTAGCCTCAAGTGGGCATCGCGCTGCCGCCCGGCAGCATTCGCGAACCCCGCTCCGCGTCCCCGTCGTCCAGTGGCCTAGGACACCGCCCTTTCACGGCGGTAACACGGGTTCGAATCCCGTCGGGGACGCCAAACAGAATCAACAATTTAGCACAAATCCCCTGTTTTCGCCGCGGAGCATTTTGCGGAGCAGTTAAGCCATCTTTTTGGGCCCCAAAATGGGTGGTTCCCGCCGTACCATCTCCACCACCTTCTGTTGCGCCGCCCGCTTGGCTGGAGTCTGCGCCTGCGCATATACGTCCATCGTGACGCGTGACGAACTATGACGCAGCAGCTCCTGGACCACCTTGACGTCCTCTCCGTTGGCATGGAGAAGCGTCGCGTAGGTGCGCCGGAAGGTATGCCATGACACCCGTTTCTGAATGCCGAGCCTCTTGACCACCGGCTGGATGTGATAACGCATCACGGTCGACAGCCACAACGGCTGCTTGCCGCGCTTCTTTCCCGCCCGAGTGCTGCTGGTAGCGAAAACGAAGTCATCAGGATCGCGATACGGAGTCTCCCGATACCACGCCAGCAGATCCTGTGCCGTGTCCTCGTCCAGAGGGATACGTTTCTGCGATGCCTCTGTCTTGCACCGGCCCACGACTTGGTTCACGACTGACCTTTGGACGTCGATATCCAGTGCTGCAAAATCGAAGTCGCGCCAGCGGAGGCCGGCCAACTCGCTACGGCGCAAACCGCTCGCCATATCGAGAAAGACCAGCACACGCTCCCGAAGCTGAAGGTCGGCCACGATCGCCTGCAACTCCCAAATCTCGAGAACGTCGGGAATACTCTGGCGCTTGGAGCTCTGGCGTACGCCAGCACCCTTGTTCGGTCCAGAGACGGGATTGCGGTCGGTAAACTCCCAACGTATCGCGTGGTTGAAGAGCACACTCATCAGATCGCGAATTCTCGACTTGCTGGCGGGTGCCAATGGCTGTGTCTCCGTCCTTGTCCGCTTTCCAAGCCCGACTATTTTTTTCTTTCGCCAGTCTGGATCGAACTTCAGATCTCCCAACCATTCTTCGATGACCGGCGCCTTGATGGATGACAGTTCTTCTCTGCCCCATCGCGGCCCGATCCAACGGTCGAGGTAGCTCTCGTATCGGTCACGGGTCGACCAGGCGCGTCCGTCCTCGCCCTTGTCCACGAGTTCCTTTGTCCGGAAGTGTTCGATTACATCGCCCATCGTGATTCCGCTGAATGCGTGTACCTGATTGGAGTTGATGGCCAGCCGCCAACTTCGCACTGCCCGTTCCGCAGCAGCTTCCGTCTTGTACTGGTCAACGGTGCCAACTTGTTTTTTACGTCGCACCCGTCTTCCACTAGGCAAGACATGGTGCCAACTAAACATCCAGATCAGCTCCCGACTACCGTTCTTGTCTAGATAAAGAGAGCCATTTTGTTTCCGCGCCTTCTTCATTGAAACCTCCTTCCGCTGAGGGCGCAGAATGCATCGGTAGTCGCACTATACCTCTGCGAGAAGGGCAATTGAGGGGCCTTTTGAAGGCCAGCGCGATTGCCCCCGAATCGCCCCCTTTCGCGGCCGACACCCGGGCCATTTCCCAAGTTCACCAGCGGTGGCTTTCCGAGGCAAAAAGGCACGTTTCCTCTACCGATTCGCATCGTTGGCATTTTTCGACTCCGCTAGCAGCCCATCTCGTTCCTTTAGCCACTGCCCAAGTTCGGACAGTAGGAATCGCCAATGCCTTCTGACATTCTTCTGCACCGGATGACCTGGGAGAACCCCCTCCCGGGCAAGGCGTTGCACTGTAACGGGGTGAAGTTTGAGATAT
>DASUWP010000129.1:0-8913 GCA_036378335.1 Acidobacteriaceae bacterium
GGAGCAGCCCGCCCAGCGCAAGAAAGCTGACGATCCGATAGCCCTGGCTCAACGTGCTGGTGTCCAGCAGAAACACCTTGAAAATCGTCACTGCCAGAAGCACAAGTCCCTGCCATCGCAGCAGCGCAGAGCGCCGCCGAAATCCCACGGCCAGCAATACCGCTCCGGCAAGCAGGAACCACGCCGAGTAGCTGAATCGCTCCGCCATCTGCCGGGCAGCCAACTCCGAACCATACAGCGCGGAACCGGGAGCGGCCAGCAGAGGGCGCGTGGACCAGAATGTGGAAATCTCAAAACATATGGCGGTCAATGCGAGCACAGTGGCCAACACACTCGCGCCGACATGAACCTCCGCGCCAAGAGCAACACCGTCCTTGTCCAGTGCTCGGGAGGCCCATACCATCGCCGCAACAGCAACAGCGAACGCCGCGAAGCGCAGGTTCCAGATAACCTGCTGCTGTTGATAGACCATTCCGATGAAGAGCGAGATTAAGCCAGCCGCCGCCCAGCAAAGGGCTTCGACTCGCAGAGCCGTAGTGCCTTGCGCTGTAAATCTCAGAGCGGCAGGTTTGGCGCGACTCGCCCACACGATCGCTCCGCTCGCCACCATCATCCAAATGGCGCTGCTCAGCAGCGAGCCGGGTGTCCGCAGGTCAGACATGTTGGGAGCCGGCGGCGGACCCGACCACCAGTAAGTATGGATTTCCAGCAGCACCGCGATAATCACCAGGGCGTGCGCGATCACCGCGCCGGTCTGGGCGAGCAGCTCCCAGCTTCTGGCTGCCGTCGCGCCATCGCGCTTTGCCTCGCCGCGTGCCAGCGCGGTTGCGACCACCATCGCAGCAATGGAGACGCCAAAGCTCAGCAGGCGCGTGTTCCACAGCACCCGGTTCTGTCCAATGGTGGCGTCCATCGCCAGCGATATGAGGCCCAGCGTGAGCGCCCCAGCGGCCAGCACCTGCATCAGCCTGGTGCGCAAGCGGGTCGCCACCCACACCAGCACGGCGCCTTCCGCCATCCAGCCCACGGTCACCCAGTGTCCGTGAACCGCCAGCGGCACGGCCAGCGTGAGGAAGACAATCGCAATCGAGAGCTGCACATCAGAAAGCGAAGCCAGCCGCGAACCCGCAATCGGCGTGCGCTCTATCCACTTGCGTAGCGCAAGGTAGAACGCGCCGAAACCGACGGAGCACCAGGCCAGCGCGGTGTTCCGTCCGCTCCCGTTGTGCGAGAGCATGGCATAGAACCCCAGGAAACCGAAGGCCGCGTTCGCCATGCTTATCAGGGCGCGTGCAGCGTCATCCTGCTCTGCGTGCACGCGCTTTTGCCGCGCCAGAATGGTCGCCGCGGCAAACAGGAGCACGAAGAAGGAGAGAAATACCGTCGTTGTTACGAATGCCGTGGGCTGGTAGAACTGCCAGTACCATCCCCAGTAAAACGCCACCGTTCCCAGAAATGACAGCACCAGCAACCGGTTCCAACCCTTCAGCACCAGCAGCGCCATGGTGGCTGCATTCATCATCAGCAGGTAGCTGAAGAGGAAGACCTCCTCGTTGCGGCCGGTCGAGAGCAAGAGCGGAGTCGAAAACGCGCCGACGATCGCATACACGGCCAGCAGTTCCGCGCTCTGGCGCCACGCGATAAATGCATTGAACGCGGTCACCAGCACCATCCCGGCAAAGGCGACGCCGGGCGAGATCAGGTGATACAGCGAAAATGCCGCCCACAGCGACAGATACAGCACGCCGCTGCCCACCGCTTTGAGCGAGTATGAGAATGCAGCGTAGCCCTTGGCGCGAAATCGCTCCGACCAGGCGATCAACGCCGCCCCGCTCAGCAGGCCAATCAACACCCGGCCTGCAGGACCGACCCAGTGATTGTCGAACGCAAACTTAAGGAACCAAGCCACGCCGATCAGCAGCGCAATGATGCCGATGCGGTTGAACCATTGCGAGCCCACGCGGCTCTCCAGCGAGCGCTCCTCGCGCTGCAGCGGCGGCGCAGCGGGACTGCCACTGGCAGCTCCAAAGGCAGCCCCCGCCGCCTGCGATGGGGCACACGCCGCGGCAGCCGTGGCGTCGCCGCGGAATCCAGGGGGCGCCTCCGCCAGCTGCCCCGTATCCGGTACTGAAGGCGTAATGGCGTCTACAGCCGCCCCGTACATTGTCGGCTGCGGACCCGCGGGCGGCGGCACTCCACGCAGCGCGGCCACCTCCCGCTCCAACTGGAAGACACGCGCCGTCACGGCGGATAGCTGGGCCTCCAGGCGCAGCGCGCGTTCCTCAGCAGGTGTCCTCTCCGGGCTCTTGGTCATGTCGCTCTCACTCTACGCAACCCCCGCCAGCCGAACAAACGGAATAGCTACCAGCCAGATCTCCCTTCCTTCTATGGAACAGACGTATATGTCCGATATTCTTCGCGCCTCGCTCCTCGTCCCCAGCGAGCCAATATGGAACAATAGGGATAGCCGGTGAGTTCCTTGTCCGGTACCGTTGCACAACAATAGATGCAACTGCAAAGACCTTCGCGTACTATGCCCGTGTGGGCACGGTTCCCCCCGGCTGACACCAGGGGTTGCGAAAGATTCAGGTCCGAAAACACTGACCATCGAGACACATACCGAGTCGAGGGCGCGGCGCGTCCTGCTCGTCGATGACGACGGCATCGTGCTGGAACTGGTCGCCCTGCTGCTGGGAACCAAGGACATGGAGGTCCTGCGCGCGCAAGGCGGCCATGAGGCGCTCGAAATGCTTCAGTCACTGTCACCATTGCCGGACGTTGTGCTGGTCGATCATCAGATGCCCGGAATCAGCGGCACCGAGGTGGCTCGTTACGTAAAGTCGCTGCCCAGGCCGCGTCCCCGAGTTGTTGCGATGAGCGCCTCACCGCTTCCCGCGGATGAACTGACGATTTTCGACGATTTCGTTGCCAAGCCGGTCGATCCCGATCTCTTGCGGGCTGCGGTTGCCGGACGGTCAGCCAGATCCTCCGCTCAGCTGCCGCCTGCTCTCGATTTGTCGACAGTCACCAAGCTCGAGGCGATCATGCCGCCGAGCGCAATTCGCGACCTTTATACCGTCTATGTTGCCGATACCCGGCAGCGCATCAGCGAGCTTGAGACCTACTCCGCATCCGGCGATGAGGACTCGCTGCGCCGCTGCGCACATGGGTTAAAAGGAGCCGCAGCGATGGTCGGTGTTCCCGGTATCGCTTCCATTGCTGCCGGACTCGAATCGGGGCACCTTCCCCGCCAGGATCATAGAAGGCTATTTCACCAATTACGTAGCGCTTGCGATGATGTGGAGCAAAGTATGATCAAGAGCGCAGTGACCAAAAGCGCAGCTTCTGGGGAGGCCCGATGAGCCCAACAGTACCCGCAGTCGAGCATCGCAACAGCAGCATCCGCATCCTACTCGCCGACGACCATCCGGTCGTGCGTATCGGCGTGCGCAATATGCTTCGCGCCGAAGGCCACTTCGATGTCGTAGGTGAGGCCTCCGATGGCGACGAGGCCATTACCCAGACGCTCGAGTTGCTGCCCGATATTCTGCTGCTCGATCTCTCCATGCCTCGCATGCCCGGCCTGGAAGCGATGCGAGCCATCATGAGCGGCTCGCCGCGCGTCAAGATCCTGCTGCTGACCGCGACCATCTCCACCCAGCAGATCATCGAAGCGCTGCAGATCGGAGCGCGCGGCATCGTCACCAAGGACGCGCTCATCGATCAGCTCACCAACGCAATCGGCGCCGTCATGCAGGGCGATTACTGGATCAATGGCCAACGTGTTGTGAACCTTGTAGGTGCGCTTCACGAGCTGATGCAGAAGGCTGCCGTGCCGGAGCGCAAGACCTACGGCCTGACGCCGCGCGAGCTCGAAGTAGTCGGCTGCATCGTGGAAGGCTGCTCCAACCGCGACATCGCCAAGCAGTTCGCCATCAGCGAGGAAACGGTGAAGCGCCACCTGTCGAACATCTTCGACAAGACAGGCGTCTCCACCCGGCTGGAGCTGGCGCTCTTCGCCATCGCCCATCAGCTGGTCATGCCGCAGGCCTGAGCTTCATGCAACCGTGGATGTACCGTGGCGGACCTCCGGGCCGCCACAGCCATTTTTCCCGCCCTCGCATCCATTCTTTACATGCAATCTTCCAGTGGCAAGGGCACAAAACGCCTGGTGCCGCGCGCGTTCGGGCTCTACTCTGGGCCGGCCCTGTTGCAACAGTCCGGAAGACATTCTCCGCCTGTGAATTTCCGAAGGAGTCTCAATGATGAAGACAGCCCTCACTGCCGTAGCTCTCGCTTGTGCTTTCGCCATTCCCTCGCTCGCGCAGGACGTCAGCCCGGTCATGCAGCAGACGCCCCCGCCTACGCAGGAGATGCGCAACGGCGAGCCGCTCTACCGCGTGCAAGTGATCGGCCGCAATATTCCCGCCATCAACTATTTCAATCGCACCGGCAGCACCCGGATCGGCTTTGAAGGCACCAGCCTTCTTCCGCGCGCGAAGGGCAGGGCAACAGTCGACAATGGCAAAGGAAACGCCACCATCGATGCGCATTTTGAAAACCTGCCGCCCGCCAACACCTTCGGCCCCGAATACCTGACTTACGTGCTTTGGGCCATCACCCCGGATGGCCGCCCTAGCAGCCTGGGTGAAGTTCTGCCCGATGGCAAGAAGGCCTATATCCGCGTGACGACAAACATGCAGGCTTTCGGCCTCATCGTCACCGCCGAGCCATACTTCGCTGTGACCATGCCATCGGATGTGGTCGTCATGCAGAATGTGGTGCTGCATGATAAGACCGCCGGCATCGTTACACCGATCGACGCGCACTACAGCCTGTTGCCACGCGGCATTTATACCAAGACGAATGGCGGCAAGGTGCTCAATCCGATCACGCGCAACAACAAGTCTCCTCTCGAGCTCTACGAAGCCATCAACGCCGTGCAGATTGCGGAAGCCGCAGGCGCAAACCAGTACGCGCCCGACATCCTCGCCCGCGCGAAAGAGCAGCTCTCGAACGCTCAGGATTTGGACCAGCGCAAGCGCAATCGCAAGCAGGAAATAACCTTCGCCCGCGCGGCCGTGCAGACCGCCGAAGACTCTCGCCTGGTGACGCTGCGCAAGATCCAGGCAGAGCAGCGCGCCGCCGAACAGGCCGACCAGAAAGCGCGGCAGGATGCGGCCAATGCTGCTGCGGAGAAGTCGCGCCTGGAGGCACAGCAGTCGCAGCTTGCCGAGCAGCAGGCGCAACTGCAAGCCCAGCGCGAGGCGCAGCAGCGCGCACAAGCCGAGGCCGACGCTCAGCGCGCGCAGGCTGCGCAGCAAACTGCCGAGCAACAGGCGGCCGCGGCGCGTGCCCGTGAGGCGCAGCTACGCGAGCAGCTTCGCCAGCAGCTCAATTCCATTCTCCAAACCCAGGAGACGCCGCGTGGTCTGGTGGTCAACCTCTCCGACGTACTCTTCGCTACCGGTCGCTACGATCTGAAGCAGGACACGCAGTTGAAGCTGGCGCGCATCGCGGGCATCTTCCTCGCCCATCCCGATCTCAAGGTCCAGGTTGAGGGCTACACCGATAATGTCGGCGGTGAGCAGTACAACCAAAAGCTCTCGGAGCAGCGCGCGAGCACGGTGCAGAGCTTCCTCATCTCGCAGGGCATATCGCCGCAGAACGTGAGCGCAGTTGGTTACGGGATGAGCAATCCGGTGGCGGACAACAGCACCGCCGCAGGCCGCAAGCAAAACCGCCGCGTCGAAATGGTCGTCTCCGGGCCGTCCATCGGCATCCCCAATCAGGTCGCGCCCGGACAGACGCCCGCACCTGCAGCAGGCGCTCCACCAGCCGCAGCACCGCAGCAGCCGGCATATCCTTCGCAACCAGCGCCGCCGCCCGCGCCTGCAAATCCCAGCGGCGTCAGCAATCCGCCGGGCCCGCAAGGCTAAATCGCATGCACACCTGACTCAGGCTGCCCTCATCCGGCAGCCTGTTTCTTTTCCGCGCTTTCCTTCATCGAAGCAACTGAACAGCAAATCTTCGCAGGAGTTCCGTGTGCCACCTACCGCCAACCTGGCTTTCCTCGGCCTCGGCCAGATGGGCGCGCCCATCGCCCGTCTTCTTCTTCAGCACGGCTATAACGTCACGCTCTGGAATCGCGACCGCCGCAAAGCGGACGCCCTCAAAAACGACACCGCCAAGATCGCTACATCGCCGCTAGATGCAGTTGCAAATGCGTCAATCGTATTCACCATGCTCACCGACGACGCTGCGAACGAAGCCGTCCTCTTCGGCGATGAGAAAAATAGCGGCGGTCAGCTGGGATTTATCAACGCTCTGCCGCCCGGCGCCATTCACGTCACGCTCTCCACCATCAGCGTCACGCTCGCGCGCCGCATCACCGCCGCACATCAGGAGCGCGGTCAACGCCACGTCGGAGCGCCTGTCTTCGGCCGGCCGGCGATCGCCGAAGCAGGCAAGCTCTGGATCGTCACCTCCAGCGCAGACGAGGTGCTCGCGGAAGTCCGGCCGCTGCTGGAGTCCATCAGCCGCGGCCTCACCATCGTCTCCCACGAGCCCTGGCAGGCGCACGCGCTCAAGCTGGGCGGCAACTTCATGATCACCTCGATGAACCAGACGCTCTCCGAAGCCTTCGTCTTCGCGGAGTCGCAGGGCATTGATCCCGCGCTCTTCCACCAAGCCATCAACAGCGCGCTGTTTCAATCGCAGCTTTACGAGAACTACGGCAAGACCATCCTCAACCCGCCGCCGCATCCCGGCGCGACCGTCTCGCTCGGCATAAAGGACACGCGCCTCGCGCGCGAAGCCGCCGCCGAGGCCGGGGTTCGCATGCGGCTCGCCGACTACTTCGCCCATGTCCTCAGTCGCGCGAAGGAGGCCGGATTCGCCCACGAAGACTGGGCCGTAGGACAATACCGCATTGCCCAGTCGGACGCCCCATTGCCAACAGAAAAGGATTGACGCTCGCATGCCCCCGAAAACTGCAAACCAGGAAACAGCAAACCAGACGCTCGCAGAAAAAATCGCACTCATCACCGGCGCCAGTTCCGGCATCGGCCTTGCCACCGCGCGCGCATTCGCTGCAGAAGGAGCGCGCCTGATTCTCGCCGCGCGCCGGCAGGATCGTCTCGAAGCGGAACGCAAGACGCTAACCGGCGCCGCGGGTGTTCACACTCTTCAGCTTGACGTCACGGACCACGCAGCCGTCGAACGTGCTATCGCTGCTTTGCCGCAGGAATGGCAGGCCATCGACATCCTCGTCAACAATGCCGGGCTCAGCCGCGGTCTGGAGAAGGTCTACGAAGGCAAGCGCCAGGACTGGGAGGAGATGATCGACACCAACGTGAAGGGCCTGCTCTACGTCACACGCGCCGTGGTGCCGGGCATGGTGACGCGTGGCCGCGGACACATTGTCAATCTCGGCTCCACTGCGGGGCGCATGACCTATCCCAACGGCGCTGTCTACTGCGCCACCAAGGCCGCCGAGCGCTCCATCAACGAAGGCTTGCGCGAAGATCTGCTGGGCACGCCGCTGCGTGTCACCACCGTCGATCCGGGTATGGTCGAGACAGAGTTCAGCGAAGTCCGCTTCCGCGGCGACAAGGACCGCGCAGCGAAGGTCTACGAGAATATCAAGCCGCTGACACCCGAGGACGTAGCGGACGCGATTCTGTACGCTGTCACGCGGCCTGCGCACGTCAACATATCGGAGGTCCTGCTTACGCCGGTGGCGCAGGCGAACTCGCTGCTCTTTCACCGGACTGCGAAATAGCGGCAGATGCGTCGGCGCAAGAAGCGGACTAGCATGATCCCATTAGGACGCCGCCGGAGAGACGACGATGATGACTCGACGCGATGATATTCCTGTCAGTCATGCATGGGCAGCGCTACTGCTGCGCCTCCTCGTTGGCTGGGTATTTCTCACCGAGGGCATTCAGAAGTTTCTCTTTCCCTCGGCGCTCGGGGTCGGCCGATTCACCAAGATAGGTATCCCTTATCCGCACATCACCGCGCCTTTTGTAGGCGTGGTGGAAATCGCCTGCGGGATGCTGCTTATGGTCGGCCTCGTCACGCGTTTCGCTGCCATCCCGCTGCTCATCGACATCAGCGTCGCCATTGCGACCACTAAGATTCCCATGCTGCTCCAGCAGGGATTCTGGCCGGCCATGCACGAAGGTCGCACCGATTTCTGCATGGCGCTCGGCCTTATCGCCATCCTCTGTCTCGGTCCGGGCAGACTCTCATGCGATACCAGGCGCTTCATGGATGGCGAATAACCACCAGCGATCCTCACCCGGTGAGGTCTTCCTCGCATTCCTGCGTCTCGGCTGCATCTCCTTCGGCGGACCCATCGCCCATCTGGGCTACTTTCGCGATGCATTCGTGGAGCGCCGCAAGTGGCTCACGGAAGCGTCTTACGCCGAGTTCATCGCGCTGGCTCAGTCCATGCCTGGCCCGGCGAGCAGCCAGGTTGGCTTCGCCATTGGCTTGTTACGCGCCGGCTGGCTGGGTGGCTTAGCCGCTTGGACAGGATTCACGCTGCCCTCCGCCGTCCTTATGCTGGCCTTCGCCTACGGATACGGTCATCCGGAGGGCAGAGTGGCCGCGGCAGCACTTCATGGCTTGCAGCTTGTCGCAGTAGCGGTAGTTGCGCAGGCGGTTTTGCGCATGCAACGCACGCTTGCACCGGACATGCTGCGCCTCGCGATCGCATTCGCAGGCGCAGTAATTGCACTCTTTGCACCGCCGGCATACGCCACGGTGTTCGCCATTGCTGCCGGCGCTCTCGCTGGTCTCGTGCTGCTTCGCCGGGAAGAACCTGCGAGTGGAAGCGGCTTGCAGCTGGAAGTCTCCATCTCACGACGAAGCAGCGCCGCGGCAGCGATTGTGCTTCTAGCGCTA
>DASUWP010000130.1:0-2530 GCA_036378335.1 Acidobacteriaceae bacterium
GCCGTGGGCGCCGCACACTTGGCGGGGCCGGATAGCGTGATCAAGCTGCTGGAGAAGGACGGCTGGAAGGTGGAGCGGGAGTAGGCCGCGGGCTAACTGCCAGTCGTTAGTACGTGTGCACTCAATCTATTGCTTAGTGCGCATCAGCACCACTGTACGGCGGTTGAATGTCCGGGGCGCCGGGGATAATTCGCTCGCGTGGCGCTAATGGCCCGAGAAGCGTTGTCTTCATGCCGACGTGCAGGCGAACGGTCTGGCCCGGCTGGGCGATGGCGCGGAAGATTGCGGTGGAGTTTGCGGCCGAGGCGGGCTGCGGGTCCGAGTCAATATGCCAACCGTTCGGCACGCGGTGCTGAATGACAAACGCGACCGGCTCACCGGTTAGATTGTTGAGCAGGTACTCCTGCTCCTGGACCGTGGCGAGAACCCGGTGCGGGTTATTGTCGATGATTTCGGTCTCGGGGTGCTGCGTGGTCTTCACGCTCTCGAGTCTGCAGAAGGCTTTCGCCGCCGTCATTGCAGGTGTTCCGGCAACCGCGAGTCCATCGGCGGACAGCGTCCTGCAGTGCTGATCGACGTGGACCTCTGGAAGAGAGGAGGCGGCATCGGGTTGTGCTGCCGCCGAAGTTTGCAGGAGCACCAACGCCAGTGTGGGAGACAAGGCCAGCGATACTGCTCGGCTCAGGGAAATCATGGGCGGAATGGTACCACTCGTGGCCCGCAGGCCGGATGAGTAGAGGTCAAAAAATGGGAGCAGGACGGCTCATAACTGTCACTTGCGTGATACCGTTGCTCGGCCAGTTAGCTATGAGGTCACGTATGGCGAGGGGGAGAAGCGCATCTGGAGGGTAGTTCATGATCACGCTCCGCCTTCGTTACACGATCGATCCCAATAAGGTGTCGGATATCCGAGAGTACGTCGAAGCTGAGCTGAAACCGATCCGGGAGAGTGGAGGCAAGGTGGTGGGGTATTACCTTCCGACCGATTATGCCGGAGCCACGAACGAAGCGTTTGGGCTTATCGATTTTCCTTCGCTAGCGGAGTACGAAGTGTATCGAGCCAAGCTGGCCGCGCATCCGCTACATAAACAGTATGTGGAGAAGCTGGAACGCACGGGCGCGTTGCTGTCGATCCAGCGGTCGCTCATTCAGCGCGTAGAAGCAAAGGAGGGCTGAGGAGCGAGTACTGATGTCGCGGCTGAAGTAATCAGCGGGTTCCGAAGATCGCGTCAAGAGATGGGAGGACGAGCTGGCGATAGCTCAAATCGACTTCTGCGGGCGAGAGCTGGTTCTTGGAGTTGAGCCACCACATCAGCACAGAGATGTAGGAGGAAACGAGGAAGTGGACGAGAAGTTCCGGCGAAACAGGAATACTCTTGCCCTTCCGGTGTTGCAGCTCGAATTTCAGTTCGCGCGAGACAAATCCGGCTAAGACAGAGTGAATGCGGCGGCGCACGACGGCTTCCGCGGTAGATCCCAGCAGGGCGCGGTTCACGCGCCGGTATTCCTGGGCGTGCTCGAACATGGCGGCACTGAAGCCGATGATTTTTTCGTGCGATTTACCCGGTGCTTTATTCGATACACCTACGGCGGAATCAAGGACAGCCTGCAGGTATTCAAACCCGCTGAAGAGCAGGTCGTCCTTATCCCGGAAGTGCATGTAGAAAGTGGACCGGCCTACGTCTGCTCGATCGAGAATCTCCTGCACGGTGATGAGCTCGTACTTCTTCTGAACGATGAGCGACATGAGGGCGCTGTGCAGCAGTCTTCGCGTTCGCTGCACACGGCGGTCCGGGCCTTTTGCATGCGTTGCGGTGTGGCCGAGGGGGTTCATCGGACAAATGGCTCCGCTTTGTTCAGAAGCGAATAGTCCGCCATGTCTTGTTCTTCCGCTGGGCACCTGCCGATCGTATCTTCTGACATGAACAGATGTCCATTTATGGATAGTGATGCAGGAGGTTAGACGTGAAGGAGGCGGCAAGAGAGCTCAGACAACAACCGGCCACGATGGGAATTGTTCTTCACCGCGCCTGGCTGTACGACGTATTCCTGAAGCTGGTTTCCTTTGGGAAAGAGCGGACGTACCGCGAACGAGTGCTTGATCTGGTGGGCCTCAGGCCTGGCGAATCGGTGCTGGACATAGGCTGCGGAACCGGAACGCTTGCGATTGCTGCAGCGCGTCGGGTGGGCGCCTCGGGCAAAGTATGCGGCGTAGATGCCTCGCCCGAGATGCTTTCCAGGGCGCGGAAGAAGGCGACCAAGGCAGGAGCCGAGATTGCCTTCAAGAATGGAATTGTGGAGGCTTTGCCGTTTGCCGATGGGCAGTTCGATGCGGTGTTGTCAACGATGATGCTTCATCATTTGGGTCCGAAGGCACGGCTGGAGTGTGCCCAGGAGGTGCGTAGAGTTCTGAGGCCTGGTGGGCGAGTGCTGATTGTGGACTTTGCGAAACCAGCGGAGGGAAAGAAGGGCATTCTGGATCATTTTCATCACCATGGCTATGTGAATCTCAAGGATCTCGTTGGTTTGG
>DASUWP010000131.1:0-32042 GCA_036378335.1 Acidobacteriaceae bacterium
GGTATTACGATCCCCGTCCCCAGGTCGCCAAGGATGTGCCGAACACGATCATCGAGGTATATCTCAAGCGCAACCTCGACGATCACATGGAAGGCACCGGCCGTGTAACTCGCTGGCTGGCAAGCGAAATGGAGGGCCTGAAACGGGAGGCTACCGACGCGCAGACACGTCTTGGGCAGTATCAGAAGGAACATAACCTGATCGACACAGGATCCGGTTCCGGATCAGGCTCAGGACAGACCGAGAGCCTGGAGCTGGACCGGCTGCGTGTCAGCAACGGCGAGGTCGCCAGCGCACAGGCGGAACGTATCGTGCAAGAGGCTAAGCTGCGGCTGGCAGAGTCGAACGATCCGGATTTGGTTGCCAGCGTCGCGCCCAGCTCTACGCTGATGACGCTCCGCGCCGAGCTGTTGAGCCTGACCGCGCAGTACAACCAGCTGACGACACGATATGGGACCAATTACCCGCGTGTTCACGAACTGCATAACCAGATCGTCAGCGTGCAGAACCAGGTCGATAGCGAAATGCGCAACGTGCAGCAGCGCATCCGCGAGGAATACAACACTTCCACGCACACAGCAGACCTGATGCGAGGTCAGCTCGATAAACAGATGCAGCAAGCGTACAAGCTGAACGAGAGTGCAGCCCAATACGCATTGCTGCGCCAGGACGCGGAGTCCAGCCGCCAGCTTTATGACCAATTGCAGCTGAAGCTGAAGGAATCGAATCTGGCTGCGGGGTTGAACACCGCTTCAGTAACTGTGATCGATGAGGCGATGCTGCCGCTTGGGGCGGTCTCGCCCGATGTGCGGACGAATGTCACGATTGCTGCGGCACTGGGGCTTCTAGTAGGAGTGCTTGGCGCCTTTATCTTGGATTCGCTTGATGACACCTTGCGGACCACAGACGATGTGGAAGTGTTCTCCGGGCTGCTTTCGATAGGAGCCATCCCTCACTTTCAGGCCACCGCGAAGGGGGCACGACCCGAAGATCTTGCCGAGGAACCAGGCGAGCGGCGGCGACTTGTCTCCATTACTGCTCCCGCTTCACCCACGGCGGAGGCATATCGCGCGTTGCGTTCTTCGATTCTGTTAAGCGCGATCGACAACCCTCTGCGCACGCTCGTGATCACCAGCGCATTCATGTCGGAAGGCAAGTCGACCCTTTCGGCAAACATCGCGGTGATGCTGGCGCAGCGGGGTGAGCGCGTGCTGATTGTCGATGCCGATCTGCGGCGCAGCACGCTGCATCTGTTGTTCGGATTGCGGCGACCTGCGCAGGGCTTGACCAACCTGCTCAGCCGGCAGAGCGACGAGTCGGTGATTCTGCATCCGGTGTCACAGGTGCCGACGCTCGCCTATCTTCCAGCCGGCGCCGTGCCGCCCAATCCGGCGGAGCTGCTGGCTTCGCATCGCATGGCGGAGATGATGCGCCAGTGGTCGGAACAATATGACCGGGTCATCATCGATACGGCGCCGATTCTGGCAATCTCCGATTCACTTGCACCCGCGGCTCGCGCAGATTCGGTGCTGCTGGTGGTCCGTGCCGGAGTGACCCGCAAGAAAGCGCTGATGCGCACACGCGAGCTGCTGCGACGCGTCAACGCGCACCTGCTGGGCGCGGTCGTGAACGATATCGACATCCGCAAAGACAGCTATTACAACTACTCCGGACCCTACACCTACGGGTATGGGTACACGAGCGAATCGGTGCATGAAGAGGTCAAGTAAATTGCTGCGTCGAAGCTGGCGGTGTGCCGCGCTGGTAGGTATCTATCTGGGGTTGGTGGCCGGGTCCGGCACAACTGTGATGTCCGGCCAGACGTTGGGTCAACAAGTATCCCCCGAGCCTCTGGGCGGCAATGGCAGTGGGCAGTCTCAGGGGGCGAACGGCGCCGGTCGAATTTACGGCCAACCCGGTTCTGGCCAGTCCAATGGGGGCCAATCTACGAACAACGGCTATGGCAGCTACGGCCAGCAGGCGCCGAGCGCACCCATGAATCCGCCCGGCACCGGACCGATGAACCAGGGAAGCGTGGGCGCGTTTGGGACCGGCATGGATATTCCGCAGACCAGTCCCACGACGCAGATTACCGAAGGCGACCTGCTGGACATCGTGATCTTCGACACCCCGGAGCTCTCCGGCCGTTTCCGAGTGAATCTCAAAGGAGACATTCTGCTGCCGCTCGCGGGCACGCTGCACGTTGCGGGTCTGACACTTGCGGAGATCACGGACGCGGTGACTCAGCGCTACAAAGACGCAAAAATCCTGGTCAATCCGGAGGTGACCGTCTTCGTCGCAGAATTCACCCGGCGCACGATCACGATTACCGGAGAGGTTCGTGCACCGGGCGTCTATTCGATTGCGGCGCCGCGCACGCTGGCCGATACAATAGCGATGGCGGGCGGCCTCAATGAGGCGGCTTCCCGCACGGTGAGTATCGTCCATGCGTCGGATCCCAAGCAGATCATCCACGTTACGCTGAACGTTGGGGCGCAGACACCGGAGTCGATTGAGGAAGGGCAGATGCAGATTCTGCCCGGAGATCGCATCTTCGTGGCGCGTTCGGGAGTGGTTTATCTGGTGGGCGAACTGATGCGGCCGGGTGGATATCAAGTCGAGCATAACAATCGGCTCACACTTTTGGAGGCGCTTGCACTGGCGGGGGGTATCACGCGCACTGCGAAAGCGAGCCAATCGCGCCTGATCCGCCGCTCACCGACGGGCCGGGAAGAGATCACAGTGAATCTGGACAAGGTGCTCTATGGCGGAGGGCCCGACATGTTGCTGACCGACGGCGACATTGTGTTTGTTCCCACCAGCGTTCGGAAGATATATACGCAGCAGGTCATCAGTGGAGCAGTCGGCTCGGCGACGGCTTACGCCATTTATCGCATTGCCAACTACTAGCCCATCATGATCTCCAATGTTTCTGAAAGACAACAGTGACATGCGCGTAATTCTCTTTGGAGGCAATGGGCAGGTGGGTCATGCATTCCAGAGGTGCTGGCCGCCTTCCGGGGAAGTTGACGAGCTGGTTGTTTCAACGCGAGGGGACTGCGACCTGGCGGACCAGGAGAGTGTGCGCGCACTGCTGCGCCGTGTGCGGCCGGATGTGATCGTGAACGCCGCTGCGTACACCGCTGTCGACAAGGCGGAGAGCGATCGTGAAATGTGCTTTGCCTTGAATGCGGCCGCGCCCGCGGTTATGGCGGCGGAGGCAGCTGCGACGGGTGCCAGGCTGGTGCACTACTCGACTGATTACGTCTTTGATGGAAGCAAGATGGAGGGAAGCCAGCCGGTGCCCTATATGGAAACGGATCCGACTGGCCCGCGGAATGTCTACGGAGCATCGAAGTTAGCAGGCGAACGCGGCATTGCCGAAGTCGGGGGCTCGTTCGTTATCCTGCGCACGAGCTGGGTATACAGCAATCATGGAGCGAATTTCCTGAAGACCATGCTTCGCCTGGGTGCTGAGCGGCGAGAGCTGCGTGTCGTCGCGGACCAGCATGGCGCGCCCACATCGGCGGAGGCAATCGCGGAGGCGACGCTTCGGATTCTTAAGCAGGCCGACGCAGGAAACTGGACAAACGGAACATTCCACATGACGGCAGCGGGAGCGACGACCTGGTACGGATTTGCGAAGGCCATCTTTGCGCGCGCCGCGGGTCCGACGCCTTCTCTGGCGGCGATCGGGACTGCGGATTATCCGACACCCGCGGCCCGGCCGGCGAATTCGATACTCGCGAATGAGAAGTTTGCCCACACGTTCGGCTTTCGCCTTCCGGATTGGGAGCAGCAACTGGACGCGGTGATGAACGCGGGAGCGATTGCCGGCTGACATGCAGATCCATCCAACAAATCTGACTGAAGTGAAACTTCTGGAGCCGCGGGTCTTCGCCGACAGCCGCGGGTTTTTTCTGGAGAGCTACAACCGGAGGACTTTCGCGGAGCTGGGAATCCAGGAAGACTTCGTGCAGGACAACCACTCGCGATCCGAGCGGGGTGTTTTGCGCGGGCTGCACTATCAACTCATCCAGCCCCAGGGCAAGCTGGTCCGGGCGGTGCGGGGCGAAATATTCGATGTCGCCATCGATTTGCGGCGCAGCTCTCCTACCTTCGGCCAATGGACGGGACATCGGCTGAGCGAAGAGAATAAGCAGATGCTCTGGATCCCGGCCGGTTTCGCGCATGGGTTCCTGGTGCTTTCCCCGATTGCCGAGGTGCTGTACAAGGCGACAGATTTTTATGCGCCACAGGGTGAACGCAGCGTGCTGTGGAACGACCCACGGATCGGGATTCAATGGCCGGACGCGGGAATACCGGTGCTCTCGGCAAAGGACGCAGCCGGCAAGCCGCTGATGGATTCCGAGGTCTTCGCGTAGTGAAATGAATGGTTGCAGTATCGCTCGTAAATGACTGGAGAGAAATGATCAGGAGTTTTGGATGAGCGGCCGTCTTCTGGTAACAGGCGGCGCCGGATTCATTGGTGCGAATTTTGTGTTGGCGCGCATTGCGGCGGGCGACCAGGTATTGAATCTGGACAATCTGACTTATGCCGGGAACCTGCAAAGCCTGGCGCCGGTGGAGAAGGCTTCGGGCTACACGTTCGTGCGTGGCGATATCGCGGATCGCGAGTTGGTGGGGCGACTGCTGGCGGAGTACCGGCCGGATGCCGTGGTGCACTTCGCAGCAGAGAGCCATGTGGACCGGTCGATTCTGGGGCCCGAGGCGTTCGTGATGACCAACGTCGTCGGGAGTTTCCGCTTGCTGCAAGCGACGCTGGAGCATTGGCGCTCGCTCGACGTCGCGGCGCGGGGAAGATTTCGGTTCCTCCACGTTTCAACGGATGAAGTCTATGGATCTTTGGCGCCCTCCGATCCGGCGTTCCACGAGAGCACTCCGTACAGTCCAAACAGTCCCTATTCGGCGTCCAAGGCAGCTAGCGATCACCTTGTACGCGCCTACTTTCATACCTACGGACTGCCAACGCTGACCACGAACTGCTCGAATAACTATGGCCCGCTGCAATTTCCGGAAAAGCTGATTCCGCTGATGGTGCTGAATGCATTAAAGGGCAAGCAGCTGCCGGTCTATGGCGACGGGCTGAATGTTCGCGACTGGCTGTATGTGGGGGACCACTGCTCAGCCATTGCGGCGGTGCTGGCCAAGGGTCGACCAGGCGAGACCTACAACATCGGCGGCCTGAACGAAATGGCGAACATCGTAGTCGTCCAGACAATTTGCGACATTCTCGACGAGTTGCGGCCCGGAGCGGGTTCGCGGCGTGAATTGATCACGTACGTGAAAGACCGTCCGGGCCACGACCGAAGGTATGCGATCGACTGCGGGAAGATCACTGCCGAGCTTGGCTGGAAGCCGCAGGAGAGTTTCGCGAGCGGGATTCGCAAAACCATCGCGTGGTATCTCGGGAACATGCCCTGGGTGGAGGCCATCACCAGCGGCGCCTACCGCGAATGGATTGACCGGAACTACACTGGGCGGGAGACGCAGACCGCTGCAGCCGGGAGCGCACAGTGAAGGGCATCATTCTGGCTGGCGGATCGGGTACCCGGCTGTATCCGGTGACGCTTGCGGTCTCCAAGCAGCTTGTCCCGGTCTATGACAAGCCAATGATTTATTTCCCGCTTAGCACGCTGATGCTGGCGGGCATTCGGGAGATTCTGGTGATCTCCACTCCGCACGATCTACCCAGCTTCCGGAATCTGCTGGGGGATGGCGGCCAATGGGGACTCTCGATTTCCTATGCAGAGCAGCCCAAACCTGAGGGGCTGGCGCAGGCGTTTCTGATTGGCGAGGCATTTGTCGCGGGTGAGCCGTGCGCGCTGGTGCTGGGCGACAATATCTTCCACGGCCACGATCTGGCAAGCATGGTGCAGGAAGCCGCGCAGACGAGGGATGGCGCGGTGGTGTTCGCGTATCCAGTACAGAATCCGGAGGCGTACGGAGTGGTGGAGTTCGACGGTCAGGGAAATGCCATGAGCCTTGAAGAGAAGCCGGCAAAACCCAAATCGCGCCACGCCGTGACGGGGCTGTATTTTTACGATGGCAGAGTGGTGGAGTATGCGAAGACGCTCAAGCCATCGGCGCGTGGCGAGCTCGAGATCACCGATTTGAATCGCGTTTACATGCAAAACGGCAAGCTGCGGGTGCGATGTTTCGGTCGCGGTATGGCGTGGCTGGACACCGGCACTCATGATTCGATGCTGGATGCGTCGATGTTCATCGCGACGCTGGAGAAGCGGCAGGGACTGAAGATTGCATGTCCGGAGGAAGTGGCCTACCGGATGGGGTACATCTCGGCCGCCGAGCTGGCCTCCCTGGCAACCCCGCTGTTGAAAAGCGGGTACGGAACGTATCTCCTGCAGATTCTGAATGAGGCAGCGACTCCGGTGATGGATTAGCCGGCGGATGGAAGGTAGCATTGGATTGATGAGCGACTCACCGACAGCAACGGACATCCTGGGGACCTCAGACGGCGGCGCGCTGGATAGGGAGCGTCCCGAATTCTCCCGCCCCGGGGTGGACCTTTCGAGCTACCGGAAGATCGGACGGCCGGGCGAGTTGATTCGCCGCGCGCTGTGGGAGTGTGCCCAATTGCCCTTCCATCCGATGCGCCCTCGCGCCCTGAGCAGGTTGCGCGTGGCGCTGCTGCGGATCTTCGGAGCAAAGATTGGAAAGAATGTGCTGATCTGCGGTGGGGTGCGGGTGCATGTGCCGTGGAACCTGGAACTGGGCGATCACGTCGCGATTGGCGACAAGGTGGAGATTTACAATCTGGCGCCGATCCGCATCGGTGAGCACACCACAGTTTCCCAGCACGCCTATTTGTGCGCGTCCAGCCACGATTACACGCGCTCGGATTTTCCGCTCTACTCGCGGCCGATTACCGTCGGAGCGCAGGCATGGATAGCGGCAGGAGCTTTTATTGCTCCGGGGGTGACTATTGGCGAGGGCAGCGTGATCGGAGCGCGGTCGGTGGTTCTGCGCGATGTTCCGCCGTGGACGGTCGCCGCTGGGAACCCATGCAGGCTCATCAAGCCGCGCGAAATCCGTCGCGGCGGTGATTCTGGCTGATCGCAATTCTATCCATCCGGTGAACGCGCAATGAAGGTACTGCTGGTCGGCAATTATGCGCCAGACCGCCAGGACAGCATGCAGATTTACGCTTCTATGCTGGAGCAAGGTCTGCGCGCGCGGGGACATGAGGTTCGTCTGCTGCGGCCTCCGGCGGTGTTGGGAGCGCGCGTTGCGGAGAGCTCGCCGATGTTCAAGTGGCTGGGCTACACGGATAAGTTTTTACTCTTCCGGCGCGAGCTGCGGCGCGCCGCAGCCAACGCGGATGTCGTTCACCTATGTGATCACTCGAATGCTATGTACGTGCCTGCGCTGGTGCAGCGACCTCATGTGGTCACCTGTCATGACCTGCTGGCGATCCGCAGTGCAATGGGTCACTTTCCGGAGAACCGGGTCAGCCTGACGGGCAGGATATTTCAGCGGTTGATAGCACGCGGCCTGCGCCAGGCGCGCGCCCTACTATGTGTCTCCGCAAAGACGCGGGATGACCTGCGGCAGTATCTCGCAATACCGGAAGGACGGCTGCATTTAGTCCCGAATGCGCTGCATTGGCCATACAAGCCGCTGAGCGCCGATGTGTGTCCGCCGTTGTTGGCTTCCATTGGATTGCGCCCGGGTGAGCCGTACTTCCTCCAGGTCGGCGGGAACCATTGGTACAAAAACCGTGGCGCTGCGATCGAGATATTTGCCGAGCTGGGCAAATTGCCGCAGTACGCGGCCGCGCGACTGGTGATGGCTGGCGGCGCGGTCAAGCCGGAGCTGCAGGCGATCGCGCAGAAGCATGGAGTGGGCGAAGCCCTGCTCGGAGCCGCGCGCCTGAGTCAGGAGCAGCTTCAGGCGCTGTATAGTTGCGCGCTGGCGACGCTCTTTCCCTCCCTGGAGGAGGGATTTGGCTGGCCGATTCTGGAGGCGCAGGCCTGTGGATGTCCGGTGGTGACGACAGACCGGCGGCCCATGAACGAAGTCGGAGGGGATGCCGTAATACTGATTGATCCGGCGGAGCCGGGCGCCGCGGCGCAGACGATTGCGCGTGCGTTGCAGGACACGGCGAGAATCCGCGCCGCCGGTCTCGTAAATGCGGCAACGTATACAACCGACGCAATGTTGGAGCAATGCGAGGTTCTGTATCGCGAGATGATCGCTGCTGCACAACTCGGAACGAAATAGTATCTGGGTGAAGTATCTGGGTGAAACGAGAAGGGCAGATTCATCACGGTATACTTTGAGGGATCAGCAGATAGACGTAAGGGAGAGATAAGCGAAGTGACGGCGAAGCCGGTGTCGATAGCTGTGGTGGGTTCAGGCTACGTGGGTCTGGTCGCGGCCGTGTGTTTTGCGGAGATCGGCCACTCTGTGGTCTGCGTGGATAACGACGAGCAGAAAGTCGCCACTCTTCGCGCGGGAGAGGTCCCGATCCACGAGGATTACCTGGCGGAGCTTCTCGCCCGTCATCGCAACACGCGTCTGCAGTTCACGACAGATCTGCCCACGGCCGCGCAGGAAGCGCAGGCCATCTTCATCGCAGTGGGCACACCGCAATCGGATTCCGGCAACGCGGACCTGTCCTATGTGGATGCGGTGGCGACGCAGATTGCGCGCTCGATCGACAGTTACAAGGTGATTGTCGAGAAGAGCACGGTTCCGGTGTACACGAACGAATGGATTCGCCGCGTCGTGGAGCGCAACGGCACGTCGAGCGCGAACTTCGATGTGGCGTCCAATCCGGAGTTTCTGCGCGAGGGGACTGCGGTATCCGACTTTTTGCATCCGGACCGGATCGTGATCGGCGCCGACAGCGATCAGGCGGCTGAGATATTGAAGGCCATCTACGCGCCGCTGACCTCGGGAGATTATTACCGCAGCGAGCGCGCTGTGATCGGGCACCGGACGATCTCCGATCCGCCACCGGTGCTGTTGACCTCCACCAAGGCGGCGGAGCTGATCAAGCATGCGTCGAACGCGTTCCTGGCTATGAAGATTTCGTTCATAAATGCGGTGGCGAATGTGTGCGAGGCGGTGGACGCGAACGTGGAAGAGGTCGCCCGCGGGATGGGACTGGACAAGCGCATTGGTGGCCAGTTTTTGCGCGCCGGCATTGGCTACGGAGGCTCGTGCTTCCCCAAGGATGTGGCGGCCTTCCGCTACGTCGCGGAACAGTTGAGTGTCGATTTCGGCATCCTGTCCGAAGTGGAGAAGATCAACGACGAGCAGAAGCGGCGCTTCTTTAACAAGGTGAGATCGGCATTGTGGACCTTCCGCGGCAAGCGGCTCGCGGTGCTCGGCCTGGCCTTCAAGGGCGGTACCGATGATGTGCGTGAATCGCCGGCATTTGACATCATCCGGATGTTGCTAGCCGAAGGGTGCACCATCGTGGCCTTCGATCCGGCGGCGACGGAGCGGGCGAAGTCCGAGCTGGCGCCCGGACCTTCGATGCAATACGCAGACGACTTGTACGCGGCGGCGACGGGCGCGGACGCGCTCCTGATCCTGAGCGACTGGGCGCAATTCGGCGAGTTGGATCTGGAACGGCTGCAAACGTTGCTGCGCTATCCGATCGTGATCGACGGCAGGAATCTCTACGACCCGCGGGAGATGCTGGAGCGCGGCTTTACCTATCTGAGTGTTGGGCGGCCAGCCGTGTATCCGGCGCGAGAGAGCATGAGGGCGCGGGTCCTGCGGTGAGTAACGGCGGACCCCGCGCGGAGTTACGTTCGAGGAGCAACGGCCTTTGAGGAAGATGCGAATCCTGGTCACCGGCGCGGCGGGTTTTCTTGGTTCGCACCTTACTGATGTGCTGCTGGCGGACGGACATACCGTCATCGGCGTCGATAATCTGGCAACCGGAAGACTGGATAACGTGGAGCATCTGCACGGTGAGCCGCGCTTTAGTCTGCTGGAGCGTGACATCTGTCAGCCATTTGAACCTGGTCAGGTGGATGCAATCTTCAACATGGCGTCCCCGGCGAGTCCTGCCGACTACATGCGGCTGGGCATCGAGACCCTGCGGGTCGGGGCTTACGGTGTATTCAACACCCTCGATATTGCCCGCCGTTATCGCGCGCTCTTTCTGCATGCGTCCACGTCGGAGTGCTACGGCGATCCCGAAGTGCATCCGCAGACGGAGAGCTATTGGGGCAATGTAAACCCCATCGGACCGCGTTCCGTTTATGACGAGGCGAAGCGCTTTGCCGAGGCGACGGTGATGGCCTATCACCGCTATCGCGGCGTGAACACGCGGATGGTGCGCATCTTTAACACCTACGGACCGCGCCTGCAGCCAAACGATGGACGCGTGATCTCGAATTTCATGATGCAGGCGTTGCGCGGTGAGGACTTAACCATCTACGGTGATGGCTCGCAGACACGATCGTTCTGCTATGTAACGGATTTGATCGACGGTATCGTACGGCTGGCGCAGAGTGATGAGCACCAGCCGGTCAACATCGGTAACCCGGAGGAATGGACGATTGCCGAGTGTGCGCGTGAAGTCATCGAAGTGACGGGCTCGAAGAGCAAACTGCGCAGCCTGGAATTACCGATCGATGATCCGGCACGCCGCCGCCCGGACATTACCCGCGCCCGCACAGTGCTAGGCTGGGAGGCCAAAGTGCAATTGCGGGAGGGGCTGAAACTTTGCATCCCATACTTCACGCACGCGGTACAGGAAAGCGTCGATACGCAGCCATCCGCCGGCTGAGCAGTGCGAAGTTTCATTCGCTCTTCTGCATAGCTTTCGTTCTCACTCTTGTGGCCAATTCACCGGCTCACGCACAGCAGGCTGCTGGACCCTTGCTGCGGTTGCATGAGGGGTGGTGGCTTGCCTCTGCGTGCGAGATCTCCAAGACGGGTGATCAAACAGGCGAGCAATTGTCCTCTGCCTCCTACAAAGCCACACATGGATGGAGAGCGACTGCTGTGCCGTCGACCGTATTGGCTGCGCAGGTTGCTGCAGGCGAGTTTCGCGATCCTTACTTTGCTCGCAATCTGCGTGCGATTCCGGGAACGGATTATCCGATTGGCGCCATCTTTTCCAGATTGTCGATGTCGCCGAGCAGCCCGTATGCGTGTCCGTGGTGGTATCGCACGCGATTTGCTGTGCCTGCAACGACCCGCGGGAAGGTGTTGTGGCTGCGCTTTGGGGGGATCAATTATCGCGCGAACATCTGGGTGAACGGCCAGAAGCTCGCCGCATCGAGCGATGTCGCGGGTGCGTATCGCACGTATGAGTTCGACGTGACGCGATTGCTGAGGCCGGGCAGGGAAAACGCAATCGCGGTTGAGACATTCGCGCCGACGGAGAACGACCTGGCAATCAACTGGGTGGACTGGAGCCCCTGTCCGCCGGACAAGGACATGGGTTTGACCGGTGAGGTAGCGCTCTATACGAGCGGCCCGGTGAGTGTGCGATCGCCCATGGTGTCGACGCATCTTTCGAGTTCCTTAGATACCGCAGAGCTGACCGTGTACGGCGAAGTCCATAACGCGGGCGCGGAGCGAGTCAGCGGCACCGCGACGGTGTCCGTGCTTGGCATTGAGGCAGAAGAGTCGGTAAGCCTCGATCCGGGCGAGACGCGCACCATCGTCTTTGCGCCGGGACAATTTCCCAAGCTGCAGGTGCCGCATCCGCAGCTTTGGTGGCCGTACCAGATGGGGGAACCGCATCTTGAGGCGCTGCGGATGAGCTTCCGAATCAGCGGCAGAGTCTCCGACGAGGCAGTTGCGCGAGTGGGGATTCGCGAGATCACCTCCGAACTGACCGACACGGGCGCGCGGCTGTTTCGCGTGAATGGACGCCCGGTGCTGATACGCGGCGGGGGATGGTCCGGGGACATGCTGCTGCGTGAGGAGCCAAAGCGTCTTGAGCAACAGTTTGAGATGGTGCGGGACCTGCACCTGAACGCGATTCGACTGGAAGGCAAGCTCGAGACCGACGCGTTCTATCGGCTGGCCGATGAGAACGGCATTCTGGTGATAGCCGGCTGGTGCTGTTGCGATCGTTGGGAACGGTGGGCGCAGTGGACGCCGGAGAACTACACGGTCGCTGCCGCATCACTGAAGGCGCAGATGCTGCGCATCCGCAGCCATCCCAGTCTGCTGGTATGGCTGAACGGCAGTGATAATCCACCGCCGCCGAAGGTGGAGCAGATCTATTTGGATATCGAGCGGGAGACGCACTGGCCCAACCCCACGCTCTCTTCGGCTACGGCGCGGCCGACGACGCTGACAGGCGCAACGGGAGTGAAGATGACCGGTCCTTACGACTATGTCGCGCCGTCCTACTGGCTAACCGATCCGAAGAAACGAGGCGGAGCATGGGGCTTCAATACCGAGACGAGCCCGGGGCCTGCGATTCCAGTTGTTTCCAGCCTTCGCCGATTTCTTCCCGCCGGCAATCTCTGGCCGCCGAGCGAGGACTGGCAATATCACAATGGCAGCGGCGCCTTCGCGAAGACAGCGGTCTTCGATGAGGCGATGAGGCAGAGCTATGGAGAGCCGCATTCTCTACCCGAGTACGAACGTATGGCTCATGCCATGGCCTATGACGGCGAACGCGCTATGTTCGAGGCGTACGGACGCAACAAGTACACATCGACGGGAGTGGTGCAGTGGATGCTGACCAATGCGTGGCCCTCGATGATATGGCACCTGTACGATTACTATCTCGACGCGGGGGGCGGCTATTATGGCGCCCGCAAGGCTTGCGAGCCGCTGCATGTGCAGTATTCCTATGGCGACCAGAGTGTTGTCGTCGTGAACAGTACCTATGCAGCCGTGCCTGGACTTCACGTCAAGGCCGCCGTGTACGATCTGCAACTTCGTCCAATCTATGAACATGAAGCTGCAGTGGTGGCGGGTCCTGACAGCGCCGAGCGTGCATTCGCGATCCCTGCCGAGTCTCTGACCGGCGATCTTCATTTCGTGCGGCTGACGTTGAGTGACGCAGCTGGAAGGGAGATCAGCCAGAATTTTTACTGGATTCCGTCGAAGCTGGCGGAGTTCGACTGGCAACACGGCGATTATCGCTACACGCCTGCATTGCGCGAGCCGGACCTTACCGCGTTAAAGGAGCTGCGGCGCGCGCATGTTGCGGTAGAGTCGGTGAAGCCAGAGCGCGACGGTTCGGTGACGCTTCGGTTGAGAAACGATTCGTCCGCGCTTGCGTTCCAGATCGCGCTGCGGGCGCTGGATGACCACAATGGGCCAGTCGTGCCGGCATTCTGGTCAGACAACTACATTTCACTGCTGCCTGGCGAGTCGAGAACGTTGACCGTGCATTCCTCGTCGCACGGCGGTGCGCACATCTCTGCGATCGAGGTGACGGGATGGAACATCAGTGATCGCCGAATCCCGCTGAGACGAAGTGCCCGTCCTGATCAAGAGACGGTGGCGTTGCCGTTTTCGCGCGCCTCTGCTTCCGCCAGCCAGCCGCGCCGAAGCGAGGCGGCAGGGATGCTCGAGAGGTAAGGCTTGATGTCCAGGATCGGGGTGCCGTCCAGCATGTCGACCCCACGGACGTACAAATCTGCATGTTGGCGGCGGAGGAGCTCAACCACTGTGAGTCCGATCGGGTTGGGGCGCCGGGGCGATCGTGTGGCGAAAACGCCGTGCTTGCGATTGTCCGTAGGCGGCGTGCCGAGCAACTCAAAGGGTTGCGAGCGATCGAATTCCCAGATCACGAACACATGCGAAAACCCTTCAATGTCCGTGAGGCCGAGCTCGAATTCGGGAAGAATGGTGATCACGCCTTCTGCTTCATGACTGGCGCCAAGTCCTTTTGGCACCTCGCCGGCCTGCTTATAGGGAGTGCTGACAAATCCGATGGGCCATGGCGTAAACATATGAAGTGAGACCTCCATCCTGTGTGCTTGCCGCCGCAAACCAAGTCAGCTTGCGTCTCTATTGGATTGGACGCGACAGATGCATTTGACGTAACAGGCTGCCCGCGTTAGCCTCAAGATAGTGTCATTCGTTCACATCCCGGCTGCCTGTTGCTGCAACTGTTGTTGCGCACGCGGCTGCGTGGGTGTGTTCCGATAAGCCAGTGATTTAACTCCATCACTCCAAGCGAATCCGAAGCCCCAACCGCAGCCACTCTGCAGTTGGGGCTTTTTCTTTTATCCGGTCGAATTGCACAAGAAGGGAAACGGAATGGCCCACGCAAGTCCCCCTAAAGAAACCCCGTTGAAAGAGACGAAGGCACAGAAGACCGAGCGCCTGAAACTCGAAAAGAATCCGTGGGATGCGTTTGACGAAATCCGGCGATTTGCCGCAGAGGGCCGGGGCAGTGTGCTCCCGGAATGGGCGAGCCTGTATTTCAAATGGTGGGGGATCTATACGCAGGGCGACGGAGCCGGAGCGCTGGGCGGAACTGCAGGGGAAGGCAAGACCAGCGAATATTTCATGCTGCGCATTCCCGTCTCCAATGGCATTCTCTCGTCCAAGCAACTGGGCGCAATTGCGGAGATTGCGCAGCAGCACGGCCGCAACCTGGCGGACATCACGGTGCGGCAGGCGATTCAGCTCCACTGGCTGAGCATCGAGAGCTTGCCGGGGATCATCGAGCGGCTGGATGCCGTGGGGCTTTCGCCGCGCGGCGCATGCGGAGATGTGGTTCGCAACGTGACCGGATGTCCGCTGGCCGGTCTGGCGGCCGATCAGGTGTTCGATGCATCGCCGATTGCGCTTGCGGTGGCGCGCGCTCTGGCCGGCAATGCGGAGTTCTACAATCTGCCGCGCAAGTTCAAAATTTCAGTGACGGGCTGCAGCTCGTGGTGTTCGTATCCCGAGATCAACGACATTGGGCTGTCGGCGGTGCGCCGTGGCAGCCAGGTGGGCTTCTCAGTGCGGGTCGGCGGGGGACTCTCGGCGGATCCGCATCTTGGCGTGCGGTTGGATGCCTTTGTGCATCCTGAGCAGGCCGTGCAGGTGGTAACTGCGATTGCGACGATATTCCGGGAGCAGCAGGGTCTGCGCGAGAGCCGGGATCGTGCGCGTTTGAAGCACCTGTTTCTGAAAGAGGGATGGACGGCGGAGAAGTTTGTCAACGAGCTGCAACTGCGGCTGCCGTTCCGGCTTGATCCGGGAGTTGAGGAGACGGTTCCGCCGGATGTCCTGCGGGACCATGTGGGCGTTCACCGGCAGCGGCGGGCGGACCTCTACTACGTTGGGGCGGCGGTGTTGCGCGGGCGATTGACCGGCGACCAGCTTGCCGCGGCGGCAACGCTGGCTGAGCAATATGGCTCGGGCGAACTGCGAACAACAGTCACGCAGAACCTGCTCTTCGTGAACGTGCCGAAGCGCCATGTGAGCGCGCTAGTGAATGAGCTTGCGGCGATTGATCTGCGAGTCGAGGGCTCGCAGTTCTGGCGCGGCGCCATCGCCTGCACCGGCACGGAGTTCTGCAAGCTAGCCATCACCGAAACGAAAGGCTTTGCGCGGTGGCTGGTAGAGGAGATGGAGGCGCGGCTGCCGGAGTTCGATCAGCAGTTGAAGCTGCACGTGACCGGCTGCCCAAATGGTTGTGGGCAACACTGGATTGCGGACGTGGGGATTGAGGGCAAGAAGATAAAACACAACGGCGCCCTGGTGGATGCTTACTACTTCTGCGTGGGCGGAAGTGCCGGCGGAGATGCGGCATTGGCGCGGCCGGTGGGTTACCGCTGCCCGGCGACTCTGGTGCCGGATTCCTTGGAGCGTCTGTTGCGGGGATATCTGGAAGACCGCGGCTCGAATGAGACTCTGCGGGCTTTCTTTAGCAGACAAAGCAATGATCATCTGCGTGCGCTGCTGGCGGGCGAGGTGGTTGCTGCCGTGGACCGGGACCGGCCCGAGGGTCGCGTTCCGGTGGGGGTGGGCGAATGAGCACGCCGCTGTTGCCGGTTTTCGTGAAGCTTGAGGGACGTCCATGCCTGGTGGTGGGCGGGGGAGCGATCGGGCTGCAGAAGGTCCGCAGTTTGGTCGAGTGCGGGGCTAACGTGACCGTGGTTGCTCCAGAGGCGCGTGATGAGCTCCGCGACCTGGACGAGCAGGGGAAGATCGTCTGGCATCGCCGGCCCTACGCTGTGGAAGACATTCACGGGAGGCAATTGGTGATTGCGGCGACCAGCGATCCTGAGGTGAACCACGCTGTTTATAGCGATGCCGTCGCCGCCGGGGTGCTCGCGAATGCGGTGGACGATCCGCCGTTCTGCGATTTTTATTTTGGATCGGTGGTGCGCCGGGGCCCATTGCAGATTGGCATATCGACAGCGGGGGAGAGTCCGGTGCTGGCGCAGCGATTGCGGCAGAAGCTGGAGACGCTGCTCGACGAAGGGACCGGCTCTTGGCTGGAACGGCTGGGCGCGCTGCGGCGCGAAGTGCTGGCTGTGCATCCGGCAGGGGAGAAGCGGAACAGCTTATTGCGTACACTGGCGACACGCGAGGTGTGCGATGCGCCTTACTGCCCGTCCCGCGCGATGGCGCTGGAGACACGGCGCGAGGAACGAGGATCGTGGTGGCTGACATAACAGCAGCAGAAAAGGGAACTGTCTATCTGGTCGGCGCAGGGCCGGGCGATCCGGAATTGCTGACGTTGAAAGCTGCCGCGCTGTTGCGCTCGGCGGACTTGGTGCTGCACGACGATTTGGTCCCGGCTGCGGTGATCGCCATGGCGGCCGGACAGGCACTGGCAGTCAGCGTGGGCAAGCGCTGCGGCGTGAAGCATGTGCAGCAGCCGGAGATCCACACGCTGATGATCGATGCGGCGCGCCGGCAACTGAGCGTGGTGCGGCTGAAGAGTGGTGATCCCCTGGTGTTTGGGCGTGCCGCAGAGGAGATGGATGCCTTGCGTGGCGCGGGCGTGCCATTCGAGGTGGTGCCCGGCATCACGGCGGCATTCGCTGCCGCGGCGCAGATTGGCTGCTCACTGACGGACCGGCGCAGTGCGTCCAGCGTTGAGCTGCACACGGGGCATAAGGCTGCCGATACAGATCCGAATGCGTCGCGTGAATCGACGACCCGCGTGGTGTACATGCCGGGCCGCAGCTTTCGCGCGTTGGCAGAGGAGCGGCTGGCGGCGGGCGATGCTGCGGCGTTGCCTTGTTGCGTGATCAGCCGCGCGGCGCAGCCTGACCAGAGCATCCTGTGGAGCACGCTGGGCGAGCTGGCCGAGGTGGTGCCCGGACCTGCGCCG
Source organism: Acidobacteriaceae bacterium (assembly GCA_036378335.1). GTDB lineage: Bacteria > Acidobacteriota > Terriglobia > Terriglobales > Acidobacteriaceae > KBS-83. The sequence goes on from DASUWP010000131.1 coordinate 17,270, forward strand.
GTGCTGCTCATGACAGGCTGGGCGCTGGCTGCTGCGGCTGCACGCTATGCCGATCTTCCCCCGACCGACCACGAGTCGGTGGCGGCGCACGAATATTCGTCCGAGCAGAATCCCTAGATCGCAAACCTGAGAACGCGCCGCGGAGCCGTTCTCCCCATCGGTGCGGCCGCGATAGACCGCTTGGAAGCCTTTTATGGCATTTGGCTAAGGAAAGCCGCACCTGGTGAAGAAAGGCCCCCGAAAGAGACTTTTTTCGGAACCACACATAATGCCAGAAATGCTCTAGAGTGGTGGGCATCCGGAGGATGTCCTTGAGAACGATTCCGTCGCTTGCCGTTTTGTGCGCAGGTGCACTTTTTGCTTTCCCTTCCAGTTTCGCGCAGCAGAATGCGCCTTTTCCTTTCCAGAATCCCTCGTTGCCGATCGCGCAACGGGTTGACGATCTGGTTGGACGGATGACGCTGGAGGAAAAGGCCTCACAGATGCGCCATGCGGCGCCGGCCATTCCGCGGCTGGGCATCCCTGCATACGACTGGTGGAGTGAGGGGCTGCATGGCATTGCGCGCTCCGGCTACGCGACGGTATTCCCTCAGGCGATCGGGATGGCCGCGACGTGGGACCCCGCGCTGATGCATCGCGTATCCTCGGTGATTGCCGATGAGGCGCGAGCCAAGAATGTCGACGCGCTGAAGCACGACAACCATTCCATCTTCTTTGGCCTGACGATCTGGTCGCCGAACATCAACATCTTCCGCGACCCGCGATGGGGCCGTGGCCAGGAGACTTACGGCGAAGATCCGTATCTAACCTCGCGCCTCGGCGTTGCATTCGTCGAGGGCCTGCAGGGTGACGATCCGAAATACTTCGAGACGATCTCCACGCCGAAGCATTATGCCGTGCACAGCGGACCGGAATCGGAACGGCACCGCTTCAACGCGACGCCTTCGGCTTTCGATCTTGAGGACACCTACCTGCCTGCCTTTCGCGCCACCATCACGGAGGCGAAGGCCGATTCGATTATGTGTGCGTACAACGCGCTGTATGGTTTTCCCGCGTGCGCAAGTCCACTGCTGCTGAAGCAGAAGCTGCGCGGCGCATGGAAGTTCGACGGCTTCGTGACGTCTGATTGCGGCGCGATCGCAGACTTTTACAGCACCGGGCAACAGGGCTTCAGCGGTACTGCTGGTCATCACTTCAGTCCGGATGCAGCGCATGCAAGCGCGACCGCTGTGCTGGCTGGTACGGACACAAGCTGCGGCGACGAATATGACGCGCTGCCGCAAGCGGTGAAGGAAGGACTGCTGCCGGAGAGCGCGATGGACACGTCGCTCAAGCGGCTCTTCACCGCACGGATTCGCCTTGGTCTTTTCGATCCGCCATCGCAGGTGGAGTATGCGCGGCTGCCGTTCTCGCATGTGGACTCGGAAGAGCATCGTGCGTTGGCACGCGAGGTTGCGGAGAAGGCGATGGTGCTGCTGAAGAACGATCATGGCACGCTGCCGCTGCGGAATGCGAAGACACTGGCAGTGGTGGGGCCCAATGCGGAGTCGCTGATCGCGCTCGAAGGCAACTACAACGGAGTGCCTTCGCACCCCGTGCTGCCGCTGGATGGCATCACGAGCGAGTTCGCGAGCGCGCATGTGCTGTACGCGCAGGGTGCGCCGTACGTGGAGAGCGTTTCGCTGCCGGTGCCGCGAACCGCTCTGAAGGTGAAGGGGGAATACTTCGCAAACTCGAACTTCAGCGGGCCCGCAGTGCTGACGCGGGAGGATCGCGCGATCAATTTCGACTGGAATGCCGCTTCGCCTGCTGCGGGTGTTCCGGCCACAGCCTTCAGCGTGCGCTGGACGGGAACGTTGTCGGCGTCCGCTCCGGGTGACTATGCATTCAGCGTCGATATCGGCGATTGCTACCCATGCAACGACCGAGAGACCTACAAGGTTAGCTTCGACGGCAAGGTGGTTGTGAATGAGGATTCCGGAGTGCCGAAAGAGTCCCGCGGCCGTAGGAGTCCGGATTTCATGCTGCACTTTGCAGATACGCAGCCGCATGCAATCCAGCTTGAATACAGCCATCAGTCTCCGCTCTTTGGCGCCGGCATCTCGTTGCGCTGGAAGCCTCCGGTTGCTCCACTGCGCGAGCAGGCAGTCGCTGCGGCGAAGCAGGCGGATGCGGTAATCGCATTTGTTGGACTGACGTCCGAGCTTGAGGGCGAAGAGATGCCGGTCCATGTGCCCGGATTTGCGGGTGGCGATCGCACGGAGATTGAGTTGCCCGCGGTGCAGAAGCAGCTTCTGGAATCGCTGGCCGCGACAGGCAAGCCGCTGGTGGTTGTGCTGTTGAACGGAAGCGCTCTGGCGGTGAACTGGGCGCAGCAGAATGCCGCCGCGATTCTCGAGGCATGGTATCCCGGCGAAGAGGGCGGTACCGCGATTGCCGAAACGCTTTCCGGAAAGAATAATCCGGCCGGCCGGTTGCCGGTTACCTTCTATGCTTCCACGGACCAGTTGCCGCCGTTTGGAGACTATTCGATGCAGAACCGCACCTATCGCTACTTCCAAGGCAAGCCGCTGTACAGCTTCGGGTACGGGCTGAGCTACACGCACTTTGTCTACTCGGATCTAAAGCTGGCGGAAACGAGCGTGAAGGCAGGTTCACCGTTGAGCGCGCAGGTCACGGTGAAGAATGATGGCGGAGTTGCGGGCGATGAGGTGGCGGAGCTTTACCTTGTGCGCCCTGCGGCACAGGGCAATCCGGTGCTTCGCGGAATGGCGCGAGTGCATCTCGCTCCGGGTGCGAGCCAGACAGTTTCGTTTACGCTGACGCCCCGCGACCTAAGCACTGTGGATCAGCAGGGCAAGCGGGCGGTCCAGCCGGGCGAGTATTCGGTGATGATCGGCGGTGCGCAGCCCTCTGCCACCGAGCACGTGACGGGGAGCTTCGCGGTGGCTGGGGCCGAAGTGATGCCGGAGTAGGTCCCTGAATTCAACGGATGAGGACGCCGGCAGACTGCACGGTCAGGTCGCCGGCTCGCGTTGAGACGACCGGCAGGCCCGGAGTACCGGTGAGCAGTTCGATGCCGCCGTCGCGGAGCAGGACAGTGTCCTCGACCTTACCGCCGGCAATGGATGGATTCCAGGCAAAGGCCTGCCTGTTCACCACATGCTCCTCGCCTGCCGGAGTGGCGAGCCACTCGCGTTCGCCATACCCGGTAGCGCCGCCTTGATGGTGAAGCTGCTCCTCCCCTGGATGTCCGAGCGAGGCATATGCATCCACCGCAGCGGCGAATAGGGCGGCCGATGTGGCGCCAGTTTTCGTGGCCGCCAGCAGACGGGCGTTCACCTCGGCGGCTATGGCGAACGCATCCACGAGTTGCTGCGGCATCGGGCCGAAATGAACGAAACGGGTGATGGAGATGCAGAGCCCCCAACGGCGCGAGCAAAGGTTCAGCATGCCGAAACGTTCGAACCTCGCGTTCTGCGCCACCGCGTGTTTGTAGCGGAGGATGCGATCGTCGGCCGCCATCAGAAGCACGGAAGGCTCAATGCCGCGTTCGATGAGACCGGCGGAAATACGTGCAGCCATCGTGCGTTCGGTGGTTCCCGGCTCGAGCGATTGCAGTACGGTGGCCGTGACCTCGGCGGTGTGGCGGCCCAGCCAGCGATAGCGCTCGATCTCCGTATCGTGGAGAGAGGCGCGTTCCTGAAGCATGAGCGCGGCGCCTTCGGCTGTGACATCAGCTGCGATGTGGCCGTGGCCGCCGGCCAGCGACTGAATCTTGTCAGCGAAATCGCCGGTGTGCCACGGAGTAGTGACGGCGGTGAAGGGAAGTCCCGCAAAGTCCTCTTCCGCGAGACGGAGTGCTTCGTTTTCCGGCGCGAAATAGAACGCTTCGCCGTTCCGCAACACAAGAAGGGTTGCGGTGCCGAGCGCTGAAGGGAGAAGAACGCGGCGATCGACGCGGCCAGCGGTAAGCCACGCTATGTTCTCCGTACGCTGCAGCTGCACGGCGGCGAGGCCCGAAGAGGTCATTTGTTCCGCGAGCCGCCTACGCTTGGCTTCGAATTCAGCGAGAAGCGCATCCGGCGGCTGTATGAGTTCCTGAAATGCTTCAGGCATTCGTTTTCACCTCGGCAGTTGTTCTATGCAATCCATGAAAGATGGGCTGCAGCGAAGGATAAAGCCTGCGGTAGAGGGCGTAGAGCTCCTGAAGCTTCGCGCTGTCCGAGGGGTCGGGAGCGATGCGCTGAGCAACCCGGACCACGGCATCGCATGCGGCGTCCGCGGATGGCCACACGCCGGCGCCGACGCCCGCGAGCAATGCCGCACCGTATGCGGCGCCCTCTTCTGCCGCGACAATCTCGATTGGCTGGCCGTAAACGTCCGCCTGGATCTGTCGCCAGATCGGCGAGCGAGCTCCTCCACCGCCGAGACGAATCGCACGCGCAGGCACGCCGATTTCGGCAAAGATGCTCATGGTGTCCTTGAGGCTGAAGGCGACACCTTCCATGATGGCGCGGACGATGTGCGCGCGGCCGTGGGATGCCGTGAGCCCGACGAGAGCGCCGCGTGCCTCCGGATCGAGATGCGGCGTGCGTTCCCCCATCAGATATGGAGCCCAGAGGAGACCATCCGCGCCGGCCGATACAGTTGCAGCGGATTCTCCGAGGCGCGCGTAGGCGTCCACGTCATCCGCGGCGGCGAATGTATCGCGGAACCAGCGCAGAGAGAGCCCGGCGGCCTGGGTCACGCCCATGACATGCCAGCGTCCGGGCACTGCGTGGCAGAAGGTATGCAGGCGGCCGTGTGGATCAAGAAAGGGCTGATCCGTCGCTGCGAAGACCACTCCCGAGGTGCCGATGGTGGCACTGACGTCTCCGGGACGCACGATGCCCATGCCGAGCGCGCCGGCAGCCTGATCTCCCGCTCCGGCAACGACCGGGGTGCCAGCGCGGAGGCCGGTGAGCGAAGCCGCCTCGGCGGTGAGCTTCCCCGCAATTTCGTGGCATTCGTAGAGTCTGGGAAGAATGCTCTCGGGCATATCGACCGCGGCCAGCATCTCGGTGGACCAGTGGCGGGAGGCGACATTGAGCAACAGAGTGCCGGATGCGTCGGCTACATCCATCGCCCGCTCGCCTGTCAGCCGGAAGCGCACGTAATCCTTGGGGAGCAGGAAAGAACGGAATTGCCGCCATATAGCCGGCTCATGTTCGCGCACCCAGAGCAGCTTGGTAAGGGTGAAGTTGGTGAGGGCAGGATTGGAGGTGAGGGCAATGAGGCGATCTGTGCCGAGCACCCCAGTCAGCCATGCAGCCTCTGCGGCGGTTCGTTGATCACACCAGATGAGCGAGGGGCGCAGAACGCGATTGTGCTCGTCCAGCAGAACGGCACCGTGCATTTGGCCACTCAAGCCGATGGCCGCAATCTCTTTCGGCGCCGTCGAGGTGGCCTTTAAGAGTGCAGGGATCGCGTGAATCGCCGCTTGCCACCAGTCTTCCGGATCCTGTTCCGCCCAACCTGGGCGCGGAGACCGGAAGGGGGCGTGTTCATGGACCATGGAGCCGACTACTTTGCCTGCTTCGTCTACCAGCAGAACGCGCGTGCCGCCGGTGCCAACATCGATTCCGATCAGTTTCATGGTTTTCGTGAGCATCTGTCTTTTGCTGGAGTCCACCTACCGAGAGTCCATTCAGGACGCCAAGGCGGCGCGACTCTTCATCAGCTACTGTGATTATTGCAGCCACAGGACGCCCGCAGGATCAGTTCCGTCGGCAGCACAATGCGCCGCTCCGCTTTCGTATCTGTTCCCACGTCGCGCGAACGGCGGATCATATCGAAGAGCATGCGAGCGGCGCTGCGCCCCAGCTCGAGTGCGGGCTGACGGACAGCTGTCAGCGGGGTATCCAGCAGCGGAGCGAGCTCAAAATCGTCGAAGCCGATCATGGCCAGGTCCGCCGGCAGTCGCAGTTGCATCGCGCGAACGGCTTGCAGCGCATGGATGGTCGTGACGTTATTCAAGGTGAATAAAGCGGTGGGTCTATCGGGTTCGTTCATCAGGCGCCGCAACAGCCCTTCCGTGGCGGCGGCGGTGGTGACATTGGTCCATAGTTCGGGTTTTAACCCGGCTTCCTTCATCGCGCGCCGGTAGCCCAGGATGCGCTCGTGAATGGTATAGACCTTCGCGTCGTATCCGATGCAGATGACGCGGCGGTGTCCATGCGCGACCAGGTGCCTGACCGCCTCCTCCGCGCCGCCCGCATTTTCGACGATGACCTGGCCCGCATCGACTCCATCCAGGGTGCGATCCAGCGCGACCAGAGGAATCTCCGCCTGCTCCAGCTCGCGCAGCCGCTTGTCCGCGCCCACCCGCGAGGGCACGATGAGCAGTCCGGCGATGCGCCGCGCGGCCATCATCGCGATCTCGTTGGATTCAGTCTCGACGCTGCGTTCGGAAGTGACGATCAGAGTCATGTAGCCGTGCGTGCCCGCTACCTGCTGCACGGCATTGGCACAAGTTGCGAAGAAGGAGTCGGCCAGATCCGGGACAACGAGTCCGATCATGCGCGCGCGCTGGCCTTTCAGCATGCGTGCCGCCTCGTTTGGGGTATAGCCGAGCCGGCGAATCGCCGCCTTCACGCGTTTCTCTGTTGCCGGGCTGACATAGCTGCCGCCGTTGACCACCCGCGAGACGGTCATGATGGCGACCCCGGCTTCGCGGGCTACATCGGTGATCGTAGGGCCGGAGTGGCGGCGCTTAGTGGCCTTCCGTGGAGGTGGCACGAAGTTTCCTTCCTATCCGAGGCACGTCACCCGAGGAGCGGGCGCTTATCAGAACAAGAGCGTAACACCGGGCCGTCGCGCTTGAACAACCCGGGTTACAGAATTGACGCAGGATAATCTCTTCGAGGGTGCTGAAACTATCATGAATTATCAGTTAACGTTATCAAGTCCGTAAACCGGCTCTGCCCGGATATGCTTGTCGGGTTGCCGGAGAGTGCAGTCATGGGTTCATCTGGCCGAGAAGAGAGCAGGCGAGGAGAGGAAGCATGGGGATAAATCATCGCAATAGCGGCTGGTTGTGGATGGTTGTAATGGGCGGGTGTCTCAGCACCGGCCTCAACGGCCAGAATCCTTCGCGGGAAGCCCGGCAACTGTCGCGCGAAGCAGCCGCCCGGCCCGTCCTGGCACCTACCCCACCGCTGGGATGGAACAGCTGGGATTCGTACGGAACAACCGTTGGGGAGGCGCAGGTAAAGGCGAATGGGGACTGGATGGCCGCCCACCTGAAGCAGCACGGCTGGCAATACATTGTCGTAGACATGGAATGGTTCGTCACCAATCCAATTGCGGAGGGGAACGCAACCAACTTTCATTACGCGGTTGACGACGACGGGCGCTATACGCCGGCGCTGAACCGCTTCCCCTCCGCAGCCAATGGCGCCGGCTTCCGGCCGCTCGCCGACTACATTCACGGACGCGGGCTGAAGTTCGGCATCCATATCCTGCAGGGCATTCCGCGGGAAGCCGTCGCGAAAAACCTGCCGATCGCGGGCTCATCGTTTCGCGCCGCTGATGCGGCGAACACCGGCGGCACGTGCAAGTGGAACCATGATAATTACGATTTGAAGGATACGGCGGCCGGCCAGGCGTACTACGACTCGATTGCCAGGCTCTATGCCGGATGGGGCGTGGACCTGATCAAGGTGGACTGCATCGCCTCCCGCCCGTATAAGGAAGCGGAGATTCGCATGCTGAGCGAAGCGCTGCGCAAGACCGGGCGTCCCATTGTGCTGAGCCTGTCGCCGGGCGCTGCACCGCTCGACAAAGTGGACGAGATGCGAAAGTACGCCCAGATGTGGAGAATCTCCAATGACATCTGGGATGAATGGCACAGCGATGTCGAATATCCGCAGGGATTGGGCGATCAGTTCCGCCGGGTGGCCGAATGGGCTCCGCTGCGTGAGCGCGGGCACTGGCCGGATGCAGACATGCTGCCTCTCGGCTATCTGGGGCCGGCTCCGGGTTGGGGAAAGGCGCGTCAGACGCGGCTCTCACCAGCGGAGCAGCAAACGATGGTGACGCTCTGGTCGATCTTCCGCTCGCCGCTGATGATGGGTGGAGACTTGCCGCACAACGATCCGGCGACAACTGCCTTGCTGACCAACGATGAGGTGCTCGCGGTCGATCAGCAGTCGAATGGCGGTCGCGCTGTGGTTCAGTCTCAGGATGGGACCGTATGGACGGCTGTACCTGCAGATGGAAAGGGCAGATACGTGGCGATCTTCAATACATCGGAGCACCCCGCGGACCTGAGCTACACGTGGAAACAGCTGGGTTTGTCTTCGGGCACATACACTCTGCGCAATCTGTGGGAGCACACCGACGGCAGGCCGGTTGACGCGGTTCATGTCCATCTGGCCTCTCACACGTGTGTTTTGTACCGAGCGACCGCCGTTGTGGCCAGGTGATATTGCGGAATGGTCGGTCGCGGTTGATAGTTCAGGAGCGCGAGCAGCTTGAGCGCGTACCTCATCAGGAGACCCTGCGAGTTGGATCGACGAGATTTTCTAAAGGTCTTATCGGCGGCCGGAGCCGCAAGCACCTTCGGACCCGCCGAAGAACTATTTGCGGCGCCAGCACTGCGAGCGGGCAACTATCGTCCGGGCCGGATCGTGAATGAGTACAGCGCTTTCATTTCCGGCGAGCAGGCCGCGCTTGCTGAACCGCCGAAGATAAGTGCGATAGATGGCAAAGGAGCGACTGCCATCCACGGCACTATTTCCCAGCACGTTGCGCATGGGGAGAATATTGCCGGATGGGTGCTGCTCACCACGGCGGAGATGAACGGTGTGATGACCGCCGTCTTTGAGAAGCATGTGACCCACCGGGGAGCGATTGCGTATGTTACGGAGCGCGGCGGCACGATTGCTCTGATCCCGAAACAGGTGGGTGATCTGAGCAAGGTGCGACCGCGGTCAACGGATTCAACGCATGGCGTGAAGCTGGAGCGGCCGCTGCGCATGGCTCCGGGTCCCGATGTGACAGGCGATTACATTCTGAAATCGAGTGAGGACCCTTGCTACGAGAACGTCGCCGCGCTGGGTGCAGAGTACATTGGCTGGTCACTGGTGGCGAATGAAGAAGCTGGACCGTTGCGTTCGATCTACTTGGAGGCGGATGGCACCAGCCGGCAACCCAAAAAAAATCCGCAGGCAGAGTCGGCGCCCGATCTTGAAGGACGGCTCTTCGATCCCGTGAACTATTTTCCATTCTCGGCGCCGGAGCGCTACGCATACCAGCATGGCTACAGCAAGCGGACATTGCTGGGTGGCTATCTTCCGGTTGCGGATACCGCGGTGTGGAATGCGGAATACGGCTCCGGCTATGAAGTGATGATGCTATTGCCGCCGGGCGTAGATGCGCAGCCGATCGCGCGCATGCGGATGACGATTCCGCCTGAGGATGTTGCCAGCTACGACGGACCCGCGATGCTGGTGCGCGCACCAGATGGACGCGTTTTTGCGGAGCATTACTGGAATACGTTACCGGCAGCTTTCTTCAGCGCGTTGGCCGGTATTTGGAACCGCTGGCACAGCTTCTATGAGGATGCGATGCCGGTAGAGATACCCGATTCGTGGCTGCTGGATTCTGCCCGTGCGGGCATCACGCTTTCAAGATGCAGCTATCGCGGGCTTGAGCCGACCTACCAGGTCGGGGAGGGAAGCTACACCAAAGTGCCGGAGCGGAGCCATGCGCTCTTTCCCGTCGCGCATTACGAATTCATCTGGGCGCAGCAGTTGTGGGGGCTGACGAATGCCAGCAGGTCTTACATCCAGCACTATCTCGAGCATTACGTGCTGCCCGATGGCAATTTCACCTACAACACGCAGGACCAGGTAGAGGCGCCGCTGAACGTGGGCATCTTCCTGAGGAACGCAGCCCGCGACTATTGGTACACGCGCGACGCGAGCGGCCTGCTGCGGCAGCAGCCCATCCTGGAACGCATGTTGGGTTATGTGCTCGTTCGATATGAATACGGCAAACAACGATTTGCGAAGAACGATCGCCGCTATGGACTGATCTGGGGCTCGCCGGAGGCCGATCTGGGCGATCCGGCGAATGATTATCCGGATTCGCATCCATACTACTTTCAGAATGCAGCATGTGTGTGGCGCGGCATCACAGAGTATGCGAAGGCGCTGAAGGCGATTGGCGGCGCCAGTAACAACCACGGCATGGCCGCTTTGGCTGAACGCTATACGGCTATCGGCGAAGAGATGCGGCAGAATATCCAGGCTTCGATCGAGGCGACAATTGCGGCGTCCACACCGGAGATGCGCGCGGCGGGCATCACCCCCTTTGAGCCGAACGACATCTCGCGTAAGCCAACGGAGCTATCGAGCTATGAAAATCACCGTTTCATGATGGATTGGTTTCTGGCGGACTGGGGCGTGCCGGCGCTGGACATGGGGCATATAAAGCATCGGGAGCTTGCCGGCCAGCAGATCTGCGGGCTGAATACCGACGGGGATGTGCCGCGCTGCTCGAATTTCATGGAGCACGGAACGCTAGCAGTGAAGATCCGGCAGGAGGATTACCGGCCATTCCTGCTGACCCTCTATGCGTTGGTGTGCTACGCGGCGGATTCGGGCAACCGCTACTCGCCGGAGGACGCCTATATTCCGGGAAGTTATCCAGGCGATGGCGCGCCCTGGGGTTGGTCTGCTGTGATCAACAGCACGTTGCAGCCAGCATTAGGCCTGCGCTGGCTCCTCTGTTACGAGGAAAGCGATCGCGACATCTGCCACCTGCAGAAGGCGGCCCCGAAGCACTGGTTTGGCAACAGCGAGCGAATTTCTGTGCGCAAATGTCCAACACGATTCGGGACAATCGCATGGACAACCGAGTCGACCAGCGATAGCAGTTGGCATGTGGCGATCGAGACCGCAGCAGGATTCAGCGGCGATGTTCAGGTACATATCCATCCGCCGACCGGTGCGCCCCTACGGTCCGCTTCGGCCGGTACGCTGGAGGGTTCGGCGGTCGTCCTGCCGGCGGGCACTTTTGCCGCCGGTGGCCGCGTGGAACTTGATATACGCGCGTAAAGTTGCGATCAGGTAAATCCTGCATAGTGGAAAATGCGCTCTGGTCCGCTGTAGGGTATGCAAGCCGGATAGATGCTTGCAGATGAGGCATGGGCGGGTCACTGTTGGGGCCTTCGCATCATCTCTAGTAGGAGCAGCTTAGACAGCAGTCGAGGTTCCCTGGACGGCGCGGATGGTGCGTCAGCCCGTATGCGTCCCGCAGGGAAGACAGGAAACGATGGCCTTGATGGAATTTCACATCTCGCGCGCAACACGTGACCGCTATCACGTCGAGCAGACGCTATTCTCTTTTACCGGCAATGTAATCTTTGGCGATCTGAAGGCCAGTCGCGAGCTTGCGCATCGCATGAACCAGGTTCGCGGAACGGAAAATGATCCAGAGCGCGTCGTCAATCCGGGCGCGTTGTTCGCGATGGGGTTGATCGACGAAGCGAGCCATCTCCTGTTGCAGCACTATCGTAAGTCCGTGGCGCCGCAGGCCATTCCAGAGGCGCTGCAGTGGTTCTCATCGCGCCTAGGGGCGCAGCGTTTCGATCGATTGCTGCTGCGCTTCGTCGAGGAGTTTCCGGGCACGCAGGTCTATCGAGGCGAAGAAACAGCGGAGGAGTGGCTGAAGGGCACCACCGATGGTGTGCCGCATCGCGAGGCAGCATTTGAAGAATTGATGATGCTGTGGCTGGCCAATGCCAATCCCGCCTTTCACAAATTCATCGAGCTCTTCGACGACGAGCCGCTGGAAAAGGAAACACCGTATCCGAGCGTAACAACTGGTCTGCACGATTATTTCGCCACCAAGCCGCCCATTGGCGACGAGGGCGGCAACCTGATCGATGTACTGCGCGCGCCGGCGCTGGCGTCACCGGACTCTCTGAGTGGGCAGCTTGCGTATATCCGCGAAAAATGGAGCCGCATTGTCGGCGACGTCGCGCTGCGTCGTCTGCTGCTCGCAATTGACGTGCTGAAGGAGGAAGACGTCGCGATCTGGATGCGCTTCCATCCTGCCGATGAGATGGCGGAGCGGCGGCGGCGGGGAAGGCATGGCCACGCGGGCGATTTTGGCGGTCGAGTCGACCTGCCCGATTTTGCCGTGATTCAGCACGAGTACGAGCGCTTCAGTCCTGATCAGGACTGGATGCCGAGCACGGTTTTGATTGCGAAGAGCACGTACGTGTGGCTGGCACAACTGAGCAAGCGATATGAACGCTCGATCGCACGGCTCGACCAGATTCCGGACGAAGAGCTAGCGACGCTTGCCGCCCGTGGCATGAATTCGTTGTGGCTCATCGGATTGTGGGAGAGGAGCCGCGCCTCGCGCACCATCAAACATCTATGCGGGAAAGAGGATGCCGTTGCGTCGGCATACTCTCTATACGACTATCGTATCGCCGACGATCTTGGCGGCTATGACGCGTACATCCGCCTGCGCGATCAGGCAGGAAGGTTCGGCATCCGGCTGGCGAGCGACATGGTGCCCAACCATATGGGCATCGACTCTACCTGGGTCATTGAGCACCCGGAGTGGTTTCTCTCGCGCTATGACTCGCCGTATCCGGCCTACAGCTTTAATGGCCCGGACCTTTCGAGCGACGGCCGTGTCGAGATCAAGATCGAAGACCACTACTACGAGCAGTCCGATGCTGCCGTGGTCTTTCGCCGTCGCGATAAGTGGACGGGGGACACACGATTCGTCTACCACGGCAATGACGGAACCAGCTTTCCCTGGAACGACACGGCACAGCTTGACTACCTGAATCCGGCGGTGCGCGAGCAGGTGATTCAGACCATCCTGCACGTGGCGCGGCTGTTTCCAATTATTCGATTTGACGCGGCGATGACGCTGGCGAAGCGGCACATTCAGCGGCTCTGGTATCCGACGCCTGGTGCGGGCGGTGCGATTCCATCGCGCGCGGAATACAGCATGTCCACGCCGGAATTTGACGCGCGCATTCCAGTGGAGTTCTGGCGCGAGGTGGTGGATCGCGTGGCGGCAGAAGTGCCGGGAACGCTTCTGTTGGCGGAGGCCTTCTGGATGATGGAGGGCTACTTCGTCCGCACATTGGGCATGCACCGTGTGTACAACAGCGCCTTCATGAATCTGCTGCGCGACGAGGATAACCAGCATTATCGTGGGCTGCTGAAGCAGACCATGGAGTTCGATCCCGGCATCATGAAGCGCTACGTCAACTTCATGAGCAATCCGGATGAGCGCACGGCGATCGACCAGTTCGGGACGGGCGACAAGTGCTTTGGCGTCGCAACATTGATGGCGACATTACCGGGACTGCCGATGTTCGGCCATGGACAGGTGGAAGGCTTCACCGAGAAGTACGGGATGGAGTATCAGCGCCCGCGTTATGACGAATCGCCCAACCAATGGCTGGTCGAGCGGCACAATCGGGAAATAGCGCCGCTGCTGCACACCCGCTGGTTGTTTGCGGAGAGCGATAACTTCCTCCTCTACGACTTCTGGAAAGAAGACGGAACGGTCGATGAGAATGTGTATGCCTACTCCAATGCGCGCGGCGGACAGCGGGCACTGGTGATTTACCACAATCGCTATGGTGAGACACGGGGCACCATTCATAATTCGACCGGCTTCATCGACAAGGTGAATGGCGGTCTGCGCCAGCGTTCCCTACAGGACGGGCTGAATCTTCCAACCGGCCAAGATGTGATTCTCGCTTTTCGCGATGTCAGCAATGGGCTTGAGTACCTGCGTCGGGCCTCCGACCTGAACCAGCGCGGCTTCTCGCTGCAGTTGAATGCATACAAGTACCACGTGTTTCTGCACTGGCGGGAGTTGCGGGCATCGCGGGAATATCCGTGGGACCGGCTGCACGATTCGCTCCACGGTGCGGGCGTGCCGAACCTGGATGAGGCGCTCGACCAGCTGCGTTTGCAGCCGCTGCATGAGGCGCTGCGCGCAGCGCTCGATGCCCCGGTCCTCGCTGGAATCATTGATGCGGCAGAAATGGAGGCATCCGGTGCAATCGCGATCCGACAGCGCGAGAAGCGGATTCTCGAGGCGGTCGAGCCATTCATTGAGCGCGGCAGACGCTTCCACAAAATTGCGAAGCAGTTAGGGAACGAGCGGACGGGAGCTGCGCACCCGATATCCAATGCTCAACCGGTTGCAAACGAAAATGCTTTGCTGGTTTCCACCCTGGCCCTGCCGCGTTACGAGGCGCTGTTCCCAAAGCGCTGGCCGGCGACAGCACGCAAGGCGTTGCCCAGCGATTCGCCTGGCACCAGCGGCACCGCCGTATGGGCGCCGGTGCTGGCGTGGTCACTGCTGCGCGGTCTGCCGCTCGATGGCGTCTCGATGTTTGACCAACTGCGGCTGCGGCACGCGCTGGCGGAGATCTTCCATGGGTTGGGCATGGGTGGAGAAGATGGCTGGAGAGCGGCTGCACGAGTGCGTTTCCTGCTGCATCGCGCAAAGCCCGTCTCGCTTACACTGTCGCACCGCGAGTGGCAGGACGCTGATGTGCAGTGGCTCACCGGAACACATACTTCCCATGGTGTTCGGTACTTCAATCAAGAAAGTCATGAGGAGTTGCTGTGGTGGCTCCAGGTACCGGCCCTGGTTGCGGCGAGTCCGTCGGAGCAGCGAGCTGCGGCGCAGCGAAGCGCTGCGGCCGTGAGCCAGGCCATGCAGGCAGCGAAAG
>DASUWP010000132.1:0-6592 GCA_036378335.1 Acidobacteriaceae bacterium
GGCCACACCCATGCACATGATGGAGCCCGTGAGCGCCGGAACGCTGATGTGCGTGCCAGTGAGGAACAGCATCCACACAATACCGGCCAGTGCCGCGGGCAAACCGGCCACAATGATGAAGGGATCCAGCCACGACTGGAAGTTGACGACGATCAAGAGATAGACGAGGAGAATCGAGAAGAAAAGACCGCTCACCAGGCCGACAAAGGAGGATCGCATTGTCTGTACCTGGCCGCGCACCACGATGTGCGATCCGGCGGGCAGCTCTTTCTGGTGCTTGGCGATAATGGCTCTGATCTTGTCGGCGACGCTGCGCAGGTCGGTGTTGTCGATATTGCCGTATATGTCGATCACCGGCTGGATGTTATAGTGCGTGACCGTCGCGAGCTCTTCGCCGCGCGTGACGGAAGAGAGATTGCCGAGTATCTGAATCGGCTTGCCGCCCATCTGTGCCGCAGGTGTGAACAGGCTGAAGTTGCTGTTGTTGGTGGTGGCCGAGCCGGTGATCGGCACGCTCTGCAGATCGCTGAGCGAATCCAGCGAATACTGCGGCGTCTGCGCGGCGATATTGTAGCTGACGCCATTCTTCGGATTCAGCCAGAAGGTCGGTGAGGTCTGGAACGAGCCGCTGAGTGCTACCAGCAACGAACCGGCGACATCTCGTTGGGTCAGCCCGATGTCCTGCGCGCGCGAACGATCCACGTCGACAAAGAGTCGAGGTTCGTTGAAGGGCTGCTGAATATGCAGATCGGCCGTGCCCGGCACGTATTTGATCTCCTCCATCAGCTTCTCGGCGAAATCGCGATCCGCCACCTGGTTCTGGCCAATCACCTGCACGTCGATCGGCGCAGGCAATCCGAAGTTCAGGATCTGGGTGGTCATGTCGACCGGCAGTGTGTAGAACGTAACTCCGGGAAACTCCTGCGGTAGCTTTCTGCGAAGGTCTTCAACGTATTCATTGGTAGGCCGGTGATCCTTGGTCAACGAGACCGTGATGTCCGCATCGGCCGACCCGACTACTCCTGAGTTGCCATATGAGAGATTCAGGCCGGAGTAGGGAATACCGATGTTGTCGATGACGGTGACGAGCTCGCGTGCCGGAATCTCGCGCCGGATCGCGTTGTCGATCTGGTCGCACAAACGGGCGGTTTCCTCGATACGAGTTCCGGTTCGTGCGCGTACGTGCAGCTTGAACTGACCGGCATCGACAGAGGGGAAGAAGTCCTGTCCCAGCCAGGGGTAAAGCAGCGCAAACGAGCCCAAGCAAAAGAGCAGGAACAGAATCAGAAAAACGCTGCTGCGGGTGACTGCCAGTGCTAACAGGCCGTGATAGAAGTGGCGCAGCTGTTCAAAGCGCCGCTCGAAGGCAAGCTGAAAACGGATGAACGGATTGCGGCTGTGCTGCTTTCGCCTCTCTGCTTCAGCGTCGTGTTCCACCAGTAGAAACTTCGCCATGGTCGGCACGACGGTGCGGGAGAGGAAGTAGGACGCCAGCATGGCAAACACCACGGCCTCGGCCAGCGGAACGAACAAGTATTTCGCAACGCCGCCCAGAAAGAACATGGGGACGAAGACGATGCATATCGAAAGTGTGGAGACGAACGCCGGAATGGCGATCTGTGCGGCACCGTCGAGAATGGCCTGCTCAATCTCCTTGCCTTCTTCGAGATTGCGGTTGATGTTCTCAATCTCGACCGTCGCGTCGTCCACCAGGATGCCGACTGCCAGGGCCAGTCCGCCCAGGGTCATGATGTTGATGGTCTCGCCCAGCGCACTCAGCGTGATCAGCGACACGAGAATGGACAGCGGAATCGATACCGCGATGATCAAGGTCGACCGCCAGCTGCCGAGAAACACCAGGATCATGAATCCGGTCAGACAGGCGGCAATCAGCGCCTCATGCACCACGCCCGAGATTGCGCCGCGCACGAAGATCGATTGATCGGAGAGCGGCGTGATGCGCAGCTGTGGCGCGTTCAGCGATTCCTTGATTCCAGGCAGCTTGCTGTAAATGCCCTTGATGATGTCCAGCGTGGAAGCGTCGCCGTTCTTCAGGATCGTCATCAGCGCCGCACGCTGGCCGTCAACCCGGACGATGTTGGTCTGCGGCGGGAATCCGTCGCGCACATGCGCGACATCGTGGACGTAAACCATTGCGCCGTTCACTTGACGGATCGGCAGATCGTTCAGTCCTTCGATCGTCGTAGGTGCGCTGTTGGTCTCCACCTGATATTCGTAGGTGCCGACCTTAAGCGTGCCCGAAGGCAAAATCAGATTTTGATTGGCGATCGTATTCGTGACGTCGCTCGGCGACAGGCCCTTGGCCTGCAGTTGATGCAGATCGAGATCCACCTGCACCTGGCGCTGCTTGCCGCCATAGGGATAAGGAATTGCAGCGCCGCGAATGGTGACGAGCTGGGTGCGGATGAAATTGAGGCTGTAGTCGTTAAGCTGCTGCTCGGTAAGTCCCTTGCCCGAGACGCCGAGCTGCAGGATCGGGACGCTCGATGCATTGAAGTCGATAATGAGCGGCGGCGTCGTGCCTGGAGGAAGCTGGCGCAACTGCGTCTGTGAAACGGCCGTGACCTGCGCGATGGCCATGGGCAGGTTGACCTGCGGCTGGAAGTAAATCTTGACTACCGCGACACCGTAGAGCGAGTTCGATTCGATGTGCTCAATGTTGTCGACCGTGGTGGTCATTACGCGCTCTGTAAGCGTGATGATGCGGTCCGATATCTGTTGCGCGGAGAGTCCCTGATACTGCCAGACGATGCTCACCACCGGGATGTCGATATTCGGAAAGATATCGACCGGCGTGTTGAGAATGGACAGCGGACCGATAATCAAAAGCAGCAGCGCAAGAACGGCGAAGGTATAGGGCCGTCGCAGTGCGAGTCGGACAATCCACATAGGCTTTGGACACTTCCTCTGTTACCGGCAGCTTGCACTGGCGGCTGTTTGGATCGCCCGCGATCGTCATATCGCGATCGCCTGAGCGGAGACAAATGTTTTGAGGGCGCGCTGCGCGAACCTCTTCAGTGTACAAAGCAGTCTGCAACAATAACGAGCCGGCATTAGCGTCGCACTTAGCGATCTGCCTTTGCCAGCTCTAGCCTTCTCTCATGACTGCCGGTGCTGCTGCAATTCAGCCCGGCCCGCGACTCGAAGCCCGCCCACACAGGGGAACCGTCGCTTGGGACCAATGGAGGAGTCGATCAGGTGGATTGCACTCTGCTCGATGCGCTTAGGATGTCACATCCAGGCCTTTTGATTCAGCAAACAGCAGGAGATCCCATAATCCTGTCCCTCAAAATGCACAATGCGGGCCATTTATGGTCAGGCAATCCCCTCATGTGAAAAGATTTGCTAAGGCAAGAAACCAATCACCGAGTCGAATCGTCCCTAGTCTCATACTGGACCAGGACTCCCCGCACGGGCCTTCGTGGAAGACCTGGGGCGAAAGCTCACTCAGATAGAAACTGGAAAGAAGAACTCCATGCCACCTGCCGCGCCCACTGAACAGGTTCCGTCTTCGACTTACGCCTACCGCGTTCCCGGCGGCGAAGCTCCCGGCGAAAACCCGCAGGAGCCCCGCAGGCGCGGATGGCTGCGCTGGGTCATTCTGCTAGTGCTGCTCGGCCTGGCCGGGCTGATCACGTGGCGCACCGTGACCGCGAAACGGGCGGAGAAGGCCACGGCAGCGCGCAGGCAACTCGCGATGGCCAACCAGGCGGTGCCGGTGCAGGTCGCGCCGGTGCGGCAGGAGACAGTGCCTATCTATCTCACCGGTCTGGGCACGATCACCCCCTATTACAGCGTCAAAATCATTCCTCGGGTGACGGGTGAACTTACCAACGTCTACTTCCACGAAGGGCAGGACGTTCAAAAGGGCGCCGAACTGATGACCATCGACCCGCGGCCGTATCAGGCGACATTGGATCAGGCAAAGGGCCAGCTCGCGCGCGATCAGGCACAGTTGCAGAACAATCAGGCGGAGTTCAATCGCTACAAGGCACTCTACGATCAGGGAGTCGTTTCCAAGGAGCAATTGGATACCTATCAGTCCAACCTTGGTCAGTTTGTCGGCGCGATCAAGTCCGACCAGGCAGCGATTGAGTCCGCCCAGCTCAATGTGACCTATTGCCATATCAAATCGCCGATTGATGGCAAGGTTGGCCTGCGTCAGGTTGATCCTGGAAATCTTGTCACTGCAAATACCACGCAAACCCTGGTCGTGAATCAATTCCGCCCGATTGCCGTTTACTTCACGCTCCCTGAGGACCAGTTGCAGCGCGTTCTCACCAAACTGCGGCAGGACCATAAGCTGGACGCGATTGCCTTTGATCGCTCCGATACCGTGCAGCTGGAAAGCGGGCAATTGACGGCTGCCGACAACCAGATCGATACCACGACCGGCACCGACAAGCTCAAGGCGGTCTTCGGCAACGCCGACGAGAAGCTGTTCCCGAACCAGTTCGTGAACGTTCACCTCATCCTGGAGCAGCGGAAGAACTCAATCGTAGTGCCCGCGGCAGCGGTCCAGCACGGCACGGATAATGACTATGTCTGGCTGGTGAAGCCCGAGACCAATGCGACCTCGCCGCAGCCGGCCGATCGCGCCGCGAGCGGCAGCAATGGCCCAGGCAGTAACGGTGCTCCCAATAAGGATGGAAGTGGGGTCGGCAGCGGCACCGTGGTCATGCAGCCGGTGGATATCGATACCACTCAGGGCTCGATGGTAATTCTCAAGGGCGGCCTCGAAGCCGACCAGCAGGTAGTGGTCGATGGCGCGGACAAGCTGCAGAACGGCGGCAAGGTATCCACCACCGCAGCCGCAACACATCGCAATCAGAAGAAGCAGCAACAACAATTAGGTCCGTCGTGAGTCCATCTCGCATCTTCATTCTGCGGCCCGTGGCCACCTCACTTCTGATGGTGGCCATTCTGCTCGCGGGCTTCGTTGCGTACCGGCAGCTCCCCGTCTCCGCACTGCCAGAGGTGGACTATCCCATCATCCAGGTAGTCACGTTCTATCCCGGCGCCAGTCCGGATGTGATGTCCTCTGCCGTGACCGCGCCGCTCGAACGGCAGTTCGGCCAGATGCCGGGCCTGAATCAGATGACTTCCACCAGCTCTCAAGGCGGCTCGGTCATCGTTCTGCAGTTCAACCTTACTGAGAACATCGACGTTGCCGAGCAGGAGGTGCAGGCCGGTATCAACGCCGCGCAAAGCTTCCTCCCCACCGGCCTGCCCAACCCGCCGATCTACAGCAAGGTGAACCCGGCCGATCAGCCGATCATGACATTTGCGCTGACCTCCAACACCATGCCTCTGCAGCAGGTGGAGGACCTGGCCGACACCAACATGGCGCAGAAGATTTCTCAGGTCTCCGGCGTTGGTCTGGTGTCCATCGCCGGCGGCCAGAAGCCTGCAGTCCGCATTCAGGCAAACCCGGCGCAGCTTGCTTCCTACGGCATCAGCATGGAAGACCTGCGCACAGCAGTAGCTGCCGCCAACGTGAACACCGCGAAGGGCAACCTGAATGGCACGCGCCAGTCCTACACCATCGGCGCAAACGACCAGCTGCTGACTTCCGCGAGCTACAAACCCGTTGTTATCGCCTACCGCAACGGCGCGCCGGTGCGCATGTCCGATGTGGCGGATATCATCGACGGCTCGGAAAACACCATGCAGGCGGCGTGGATGAACCGCACCCCGGCCGTCATTGTGAATGTACAGCGCCAGCCCGGCGCCAACATCATCGCCGTGGTCGACCGCATCAAGGCCATTCTGCCGCAGCTTCAGCTCAGCCTGCCGGCATCGATCAAAGTCCAGATCCTCACCGACCGCACCGAGACCATTCGCGCATCGGTGGACGATGTGCAGTTCGAGCTCATGCTCACCATTGCGCTGGTCGTGATGGTGATCTTCCTCTTCCTGCGCAGCCTCTCCGCCACCATCATTCCCAGTATCGCGGTGCCGCTGTCGCTGGTGGGCACCTTCGGAATCATGTACCTGCTGGGGTACAGCCTGAACAATCTCACCCTGATGGCGCTCACCATCTCGACCGGCTTCGTCGTGGATGATGCCATCGTGATGATCGAGAACATCTCGCGTTACATCGAGATGGGCGAAGACCCACTTGCCGCTGCGCTCAAAGGCTCAGAGCAGATCGGCTTCACGATCCTTTCACTCACCGTCTCGCTCATCGCAGTGCTCATCCCGCTGCTCTTCATGGGTGATGTCGTTGGCCGGCTCTTCCGCGAATTCGCCATCACGCTTGCTGTCACCATCCTCGTCTCTGCCGTCGTGTCTCTGACCCTGACCCCGATGATGTGCGCCAAGCTGCTCAGGCACAAGCCGGAATCGCAGCAGAACGCCTTCTACCGCAAGTCCGAGCACTTCTTCAATTCTGTCATCGGCTTCTACGGCAAAGCGCTGCAGGTCGTCCTGCGCCATCGCTTCACTACCCTGCTGGTCACCATCGGCACCCTGGTCCTCACGCTGATTTTGTATGTCATCGTCCCCAAAGGCTTCTTCCCCATCGAGGACACGGGCATTATCCTCGGCATCTCCGAGGCGCCGCAGACCG
>DASUWP010000133.1:0-6542 GCA_036378335.1 Acidobacteriaceae bacterium
ACCACCATGGAGGCGACGGTCTCCGCGCCCTGGATGTGCGAGATGTCGAAGCACTCGATGCGTCGCGGCAGCTCGGGCAGCATGAGCAGATCCTGCAGCGACTCCTGAATCGCCTTTTGCGAGGGCTGCAGCACGCGGAAGCGCTGATCGTAGCTCTGTTTCGCATTCTGACCGACGAGGTCGACGAGCGAGCGCTTCTCGCCGCGTTGCGGCGCGGCGATCTCTACGCGATGGCCGGTGCGCTCGGCCAGCAGATGACAAAGCGCCTCGCGATCCGCGAAGTCGACCGGCACCAAGATGGATCGCGGCACGTACTGCTGATCGATGTAGAGCTGCTTGAGCAGGGCAGAGAAGAAGGCGGGCGGATTGAAGCCTCCCACATCGTGCGCGGCTCCGGGAGCGTTCTCCGCATGATCCTCTTCCACCTGCAGCAGCTCGGGCAGGTCCTCCCAGAAGAGATCGCGACGATCGACAATCTTGCCGCCCCGCATATGGAAGAGGTTTACGGCGAGCATCTCGTTCTCGTAGTGGTAGCCGAAGACGTCCGCGTCATCACTGTCCGCGCTCGCGATGCGCTGCTTCTCCTGCACCTGGCTAACAGTGATGAGCAGGTCGCGATATTTTGCGGCGAGCTCGAACTGCTCAGCCGCGGCCGCAGCCTCCATGCGTGTTTCCAGCGAGCGGCCCAGCTCCTGCTGGCGGCCTTCGAGGAAGAGCTGCGCATCGCGCACGGCTTCCCGGTATTCCTCGGGAGTGGTCAGGTTCTCCACACAGGGGCCCAGGCAGCGCTTGATGTAGTACTGCAGGCAGGGGCGCGGATAGTAGCGCGAAAGGTCGAGCTTGCAGCTCGGCAATAAAAACGAGCGGTGCAGCAGGTCGGCGACGCGGTAGGCGAGATTCCCGGGAAAGTACGGACCATAGTAGGCGCTGCCATCCTTGCGCAGGCGGCGGGTGACGAAGACCTTGGGATAGCGGTCGGCCAGCGTGAGCTTTATATATGGGTATGTCTTGTCGTCGCGCAGCAGAATGTTGAAGCGCGGCTTGCGTTGCTTAATGAAGTTGTTTTCCAGAGCGAGCGCTTCGCCTTCGTTGTCGACCAGGATGTAATCGACATCGACGGCTTCGCGCATCAGCGAGCCGGTCTTCGCATTGGCCTGAGCTGCGTCGAGAAGGTACGAGCGAACCCGCGCGCGCAGGTTCTTCGCCTTGCCGACGTAGATCACCTCGCCCTCGGCATTTTTGTACATGTACACGCCCGGCTGGGTGGGCAAGGTGCGAATTTTCTGCTGCAGGTCCATTTTGGAAATTCAGTTCAGGGCAGGCAGCGATGGCAGACTAACGCCATTTCCTGCCGCCCAATTTCAGTCTACCGGGGAGGGCTGCACCTGTGCCGAGCGCGTAATTACTACACCGGATTAGTCCACCGGCCCGCTTCGATGGCGCGACGGAACGCTCGTAAGTCATTCATGGTACGTTTGATATGAGCGGGAAATCGTTTTGGCACGAATCGTGCATCAGAGAAAGCAGGAGTCCTGCGTCCGGCCGCCCCCGCTAGGCCTTGACCGGACCCGGTTCGACGTTACTTCGCGGATATGCACTGCGAGAGGGAGATTCACTTGACACAACAGATGAAGCGTCTTACTCGGATTTCAGGCTGCGCGGCGGGAGCATTGGCGCTGCTTCTTATGAGTGGTTGCTCGAGCAAGAAGTATGTGCGGAGCCAGACCGCGCCATTGATCCAGCACACGAATGAGCTGGACGATCAGACCGCAACCAACAACCGGAATCTGAAGAATCTGGACGAGAAGACGACCTCCGGGATCAACAAGGCACAGTCGTCGGCGGATAGCGCGCAGCAGAATGCGCAACAGGCGAGCACCGCTTCCACTGCGGCACAGCAGCATGCCCAGGAAGCCGTGAATCGCGCAGATTCGCTGGCTAGCGTGGTGAGCAATCTGGACAGCTACAAGCAGATTGCGGCAGCGTCCGTAACCTTCGGCTTCGACAAGAGCGTTCTCACGCGCAAGGACAAGGAGCAACTTGATCAGCTTGCGTCGCCACTCAATTCGACCAAGGGCTACATCCTTGAAGTGACGGGCGGAACCGACTCGGTCGGAAGCGCGGAATACAATTACCAGCTCAGCCAACGCCGCGCCGAAGCGGTGGTCCAGTACCTGGCTTCGAAGTACAACGTGCCCGCACACAAGTTCTATCTGATCGGCATCGGCAAAGATAAGGAAGTTGCGTCCAACAAAACTGCGGCCGGCCGCGCGCAGAACCGTCGCGTGGACATCCAGGTCCTCTCAAACATGCAGCAGGGTAACGCAACTGTTTCTCAAGTTCAGTCGCACTGACAGGGAGTTGGTTGTCGACTGTAAATGAAAGGGCCGGAGCCGAAGGGCTTCGGCCTTTTCATTTGTAGATCCTAAGCTGTCCAGGAACAGCAACCTGCGAGGGCACACCACCAGGCTCATGATCCGCGTTTGACGATTCTTCGGAGCCGGAGTGTGCCGCGAATACAAAGCGGTATTCAATGCTTCCCAGGAAAACCACCCAGACCATGGAAGGTCATATACAGCGAATAGCCACTGACGACGATGGCAACTGCCATCTCGACCAAGAGGACGGCGACGCCATATTTGTACCAGGGCTCGTGGGGAATCGACTTAGTCGGCGGGTTTGCCATATTCATGATGGATCTCCATTGCTTGAGATTGTGGGCGACAGACTGCGGTACCGTTATGCCTCTTCGGGCGCAAAAACGCCCGTTAACAGGCCGTGCTCTTCGGGGTGGCGTTCGTAACGCGCAGCCCAGAAGTAGAACAGCACGAAGGGAACGAAGAGATAAACCGCGGCATAGAGGTAACCAATGTGAATGTTTGTTCCACTTGAGAAAATCAAGGGATAGACGATACCGGCTGCAGTCGATACTCCGCCGATGAATCCGGCCGCGGCGCCTGGGCGGTCAGGAAACAACAGCGGCACCAGCGCAAACGTGCCGCCCGTCCCGCACGATATAAAAATCCCGATCGCGACCAGTACTGCTACCGAAAGATGCAGGGATCCTGACAGTCCCGCTGCTGCGAGACCGGACAAGCCAAGAGTTATCAGAATAAGTGCGCTTCCTAGCCAATGCAGGCGCGGCGCATAGGGCAGGCTCTTGGCAATGAACGGCAGAGGCGTCCACCCCTTGCGTTGAAAAAGATCCGACATGAATCCGGAGAAGGGGCGAAAAAGGGACGCGGTAAAGGACTGTACCGCTGCGAAGGTTCCTGCAGCAATTTGTATGCCCGCGACGCTGGTGAATCCAAGGGCCAGGATTGCATCGTGAAAGCCACGCGTGAAGTAGCCTGGCAGCCACGCATTCATCGCAATTTCCAAACCGAACGACATCGCATAAGCAAGCATCAGGGCGATCGCAATATATCGGCTCCAGATGAATATGGTGTCGCGCATATTGCTGCGACCGCGAACGAGTTCACGTTGCGCCGCAGTTTTGGCGGCGTTTCCGCGCAGGAGATAGACGCCAGCAATCACGATTGCAATCACGCCCAGCCAGAGAAATGCGCCGTGATAGTTTGTCCCGAACATTCGCGGCAGAACCAGGGCGCCGAAACCGGCGCCTACGTTGCCCGTGCCGGCGTAGAGCCCTTCCGCTGTGCCAATCTCATGGGCATCGAACCATTGGGCAACGTGCTGGACGCCAACCACAAACGAGACGCCGGCAATGGCCACAATCACGCGCTCGATAAAAAGAAGCCTGTAGCTTACGGTATATGCCGAAAGGATCGACATGAGTCCGCAGCCCGCGAGGAGACAAGCGAAGGTCCTCGGCGCTCCGAAGCGGTCCGACGCCCAGCCCGCGATAATTCGTCCGATCGGAGCCATCCAGATCGCAGAACTCGCCAGAAGGCCGAGAGCTTTAATGCTCAAGTGATAGTGAGCTGCGATGCTCGGGCTGAATGCGGCAGTCGAGAACCACATGAGAAAGCACCAGAAAAAACCCACGGTAGCAATGACGAGTTGTTCGACCTTGTGCGTGGTCATAGCCTTCTCCTCCTACAGAGAGTGAATGGATGATGCACCTATGACTCCAAGAGGTCACACACATTGACCCGGCAAAGAGCCGCCGGTGGAATCGGCAGTCATCCAGATGCGCTCGATGGCGCGATTTGCTTTTAGATGAAAAGCTCGCAAGAGATCGTGGCGAGAGGGCCGGCACAGGCGAGGTGCGGCTCAACAGGAACCTGTTGAACCGAAAGTATCGCAGTGCCGGAGATGACGCAAGAGGTTGCCGGTTGAAATTTGGACGAAGGGGATTGCCGCGAAGATCAGCGCGCGCTAACAGGTTCTCTTGTGTGCGCGGCCACGCTGAAGTATCATCAGCCTACCTTCCTTTGCCGGCACCTTGCCTGTGCTGGCCGGATCTCCACGATTGAGCCTGTATCTCAGGGCAGTTGCCCTGATGGATCGACTTTCGCAGGTCGCCTAGTCGATACAACTCGTCTTGTCATTCGCGAATGACCGCCGGCTTTTTGACACGTGGAGGAGATCATGGAGTTGCCCCTTCTTACTCGGGCAAAAGAGGGTGGACAACAGTTTCAACTCACCCCTGCCGCAGGCAACGCGCAGAGCACGATGTCTGCCGTCCGCTTGACTCCAACCAGGCTGCCTCTCCCCGGCGAACAATACCGATTTCACTTGGATATGACGCGGTGCATCGGCTGCAAGTGCTGCGTGGTGGCGTGCAACGAGCAGAATGGGAATCCCGCTGAGATTCAGTGGCGCCGGGTTGGCGAGATCGAAGGCGGCATCTATCCCGATACGCTGCGGCACTATCTGTCCATGGGCTGCAATCACTGCCTTGAGCCCACCTGCATGACCGGCTGCCCTGTCAATGCGTACACGAAAGATCCGTTGACGGGCATCGTGCTGCACAGCGCGGAGCGTTGCATCGGCTGCCAATACTGCACCTGGAATTGCTCCTATGGTGTGCCGCAATACAATCCCGAGCGCGGCGTGGTGGGCAAATGCGATATGTGTCACGAACGTCTTTCCGACGGGCGCGAGCCAGCCTGTGTGGCCGCATGCCCGGAAGAAGCCATCCGCATCGAGATCGTGAATGTGGCCGAGTGGCGTCGCGAGTATGCCGCCCAAGCTAACGCGCCGGGTCTGCCCAGTGCGGATGACAGCATCTCGACAACAAGAATCACGATGAAGCATGCGCTGCCGCAAGACATGAGCCGCGTGGATATTTCCCGTGTGGATCCGGAGCATCCGCACTGGACACTGATCTTCATGACGGTATTTACGCAGATGGCGGTCGGGGCCATTGCATCGATGTCGGTCTCACAGTTGATTGCTGGTTCAGCCATAGCACGCGTGCCCGCAGCCGCTGTCGTGCTGATTGCATTGCTCGCGCTGGGAGCTTCGACCCTGCATCTGGGCAGACCCCTCTATGCGTTTCGTGCGCTCAGCATGTGGCGCCGTTCCTGGCTCAGCCGGGAAGTACTTTTCTTTTCGCTGTTTGCAGGTGCTGCTATCGCTTACGCTAGCCTGCTGTGGATCGATTCAAGAGCCAGCCTTGGCTCGGGTATGGTTGCTGCGACGCTTGGACTCATTGCAGTCTATGCCAGCGCGCGGCTCTACACGGTTGCTGCTCGTCCGATGTGGAACAGCCGGCATTCCTTTCTGGAGTTCTACCTCAGTGCCGCACTCACCGGATCGCTCGTTTCGTCGCTCTTTACGCCCGCCGCACAACAGGTCCTAACACATGTAGCGGCGTATGTTGCCATTGGGCTTGTCGTCCAGCAGTCGGGCAAATTCGTCTGGCTATGGCGTTCTCATCAATTTGAACTAAGAGCTTCAGGCGAATTGCTGCGCTTTCGTTTCCTCCCGCTCTTCGCTGCACGTCTCTGCGGCCTGACTGCGATTTCGCTTGTGTTGATTTTCCTTAATAACCGACCTTGGCTGCGCGTGCTCTGCTTTGCCGCAGCGATAGGAACAGAATTGATCGGACGCTATCTATTCTTCGTAAGCGTGGTGCCGAAGAATATGGCTGCTCCATACCTTCGGGAGAAGCGGGCCGCATGAATTTTCGCCGCTTTCTTGGACTCGACATCGCGGCTGAGAAGTATGCGTTCGCGAAGGACGCAGCGATAGGCCACATCTCCGCAGGGAAGGTCGCTGACACCTGGGTAAAGACCACGTGCGGCTACTGTTCAGTGGGCTGCGGCATGATGCTTGGTATTCGTGACGGTAGGGCAGTCACGGCGCGGGGCAATCCGGAGCACCCGGTGAATCGCGGAAAGCTATGCCCCAAGGGCTTGGCAGAGCACTACGTGCTCACCGCGGAAAACCGCGCCGTACATCCGTTGATGCGCCGCAACGGCTCTCTTTCGCGGGTTTCCTGGGATGAAGCGATGCGAACGATGACAGGCGAGTTCCGTCGCGTGGCGCAACAATATGGACCGCATGCTGTGGGCGTTATCAGCACCGGCCAACTGGTGACCGAGGAGTTTTATACGCTCGGAAAATTGGTC
>DASUWP010000134.1:0-20298 GCA_036378335.1 Acidobacteriaceae bacterium
CAAATGTGCAACACGCGCATCCAATACCGGTGAACATCATGCTCGTTGCTCCCCCTCATTGGAACTCCGGTTCGGAGCCGCTGGCCCAGATCGCTCGCGGCCCATCGTTGTTAATGCTGGACTACGACGGCACCCTCGCTCCGTTTCATGAGGATCGCATGCAGGCGTTGCCCTGGCCCGGTGTTGCCGAGCGGCTGGACCAGCTCAGCGCCTTGCCCTCCGTCCATCTCTCACTGGTTACCGGCCGCTCTGCTCGCGAACTTGCATCTCTGCTGCCCATGAAGCGCTGCGTTGAGATATGGGGCTCGCATGGCCGCGAGCATCTCACGCCGAATGGCGTCTATACCTGCGCCAATCTCGCGCCGGCGCAGCAGGCCGTTCTCGATCGGCTGGACAAGGACCTCCAGCAGGCCGGCCTCGGCGCGCAGGTCGAGCGCAAGCCCGCCAGCCTCGCCGCCCACTGGCGCGGCTCGCCGCCAGGCACCGCAGAAAAAATAGAGCAGGTCGCGCGAGATAACTTTAAGGCCGCCGGTGAGCGCGCCGGGTTGCAGTTGCTCGTCTTTGATGGTGGCGTGGAGATGCGCTCGGATACTCTGAACAAAGGTCATGCTGCCCTTCACATGTTGACGCAGTTTCCAACAGCCGCCGCGGCGTACCTCGGCGACGACACGACGGATGAGGACGCTTTCGCCGTTCTGCGCGGACGCGCGCTCACGCTGCTCGTTCGCTCCGAGCCGCGCCCCAGCGAGGCCGCGTACTGGCTTCAGCCGCCTCAGGACCTGCTCGCCTTCCTGGACGCATGGATCCGCGCTGCGCAAAGAGTCTTCGCATGACGGCTCACGCGCGCCGTACCTCCGCCGCGCCGCAAAAGCGTCTCCTCGTTGTCTCCAACCGCCTGCCGGTCTCGATCAAAAAAGACGACGCTGGCAACCTCACTGCCGCGCCATCCAGCGGCGGCCTGGTCAGCGCCCTGACCCCGATCCTCTCGGAAGTTGGCGGCACCTGGGTTGGCAGCACCGGCATCGCCAGCGCCGGTGAAGCCCATAACGCCGAGGTACGCAGAGTGCTGGCCACCGCGACCCGCGGCACCTCCGTGCGTTATCTTCCGGTCTTCCTTTCCGGTGAGGAGCACACCAACTTCTACGAGGGCTTTTCCAACGAAATCGTCTGGCCGCTCTTTCACGATCTTCAGTCCCGTTGCAACTTCGCGCCGGTCTACTGGGAGTTTTACCAAATAGTGAATCAGCGTTTTGCCGTTGCATCCCTGAAGGCATCACAGCCCAGCGATGTGATCTGGATTCAGGATTACCAGCTCATGGATGCAGGCAGGCAGATTCGTCAGAAACGGCCGGACTGTACTCTGGCCTTCTTCATGCACATCCCGTTTCCGGCGCCCGATATCTTCGAGAAGCTCCCCTGGCGTCGTGCAATCCTGGAAGGGCTGCTTGAACATGATCTGCTGGGGGTGCAAACTCCGCGCGATGAGCGCAACCTGGTCGCCTGCATCCGCGCCTTTCTTCCCGGCGTGGACGTCGAGCGTGGGCATGAGTATCGCCGCGTCACCTATCGCTCGCGCCAGTCGCGCATCCAGGCGTTTCCGATCAGCATCGATTTTGCGCAGTTTGCTGAGGGAGCAGGAAGTCCCGAGGTGGGACGGCGCGCCTTCGAGATACGCCGCCATCTCAACGGCGTTCGCATCGCGATCGGTGTGGATCGGCTGGACTATACCAAGGGAATCCCCGAACGGCTGCGCGCCTTCTCCCGCTTTCTGCGGGACTACCCGGCCATGCGCGGACGTGTCTCGCTCTATCAGGTGGTCGTGCCCAGCCGCGAAAGCATCACCGGTTATCGCCGGCTCAAGCACGAGATCGAGCAGCTCGTCGCCCAGATCAATGGCGAGCACAGTCAGCCCGGCTGGGTTCCCGTTCACTATGTCCATCGCTCCCTGCCGCGCAAGGAGCTGCTGGCCCTGTATCGGGCGGGCAGCCTCGCGCTGGTCACGCCGCTCAAAGACGGCATGAATCTGGTCTCGAAGGAATACTGCGCCGCGCGCACGGAGAACGATGGCGTACTCATTCTGAGCGAGTTTGCAGGCGCCGCCCCTGAGCTGCAGCGCGGCGCGCTGCTGGTGAACCCCTACGATGAGCTGGGCGTCGCGGAAGCTCTGAACCGTGCGCTGGCCATGGAGCCGCAGGAACAGCGCAGTCGCATGATGCGGATGCGCGCCTGGGTGCGCCGCCACGACATCCTTCACTGGCGCGACAGCTTCTTTGCTGCGCTCGAGAGCCCTCCGCCGATCCTTCCAGTCAACGCACTTCTGCCCTGATGCCGCGCTCTCGGCGGAGATCATTGCAGGGCGGCATTTTCCTCAACGAAGAACTGGATAGCCGCACTCCGCCTCCGGAGAGCAGTGCTTCAAGCAGACCGGCGCATCGCTGCCGGCCGCGGCAGCGTCAGTACAAATGTGGTTCCGTGGTCGTCGTCCTTCTGGCTGCTCATCACTTCCAGGCGCCCGTGATGCTTCTCCACGATCCCCTTAGACACCCACAGCCCGAGCCCCGTTCCAGCATCCTTCTTCGTGGTAAAGAACGGCTCGAAAATATGGTCCAGCAGCGGCGCCTCGATGCCGTGCCCGGTATCGGAGATCGTGATCCGCACCTGATCATTCTGCGGCCGCGCCTCGATGGCCAGCACGCCCTCGGCCTCCATCGCATCGAGTGCGTTCGATAGCAGGTTCACCAGAACCTGGCGCAATTCGCCCGCAATGCCTTCCACCGTGACGCTCTCCATGCTGCGCACCACTCGGATCTGACGGGCATCCAGCTTGCGCTGATACAGCGACAGCACATCATTCACCAGCGCGCTCACGTCGATCATCTGCGGCACATTGGACTCACGATAGAAGCCCAGGGTCTGGCCCACAATATGGCTCACGCGGCGCAGCTCCTCGCTGGCCATCCGCAGATAGCGCTTGGAACCGTCTGGCAATCCCTTTTCCTGCAACGCCAGATAGAGCAGGTTACCCACAGCCTCCAGAGGATTGTTGATCTCGTGCGCTACCGTTGCGGCCAGCCGGCCGGTCGCGGCCAGCTTCTCGGTCCGTCGCAGCAGACCCTCGGCGCTCTTGCGCTCTTGGATATCCATGGACGCGCCAAACCAGTGCGCAACCTTGCCCAAGGCATCGATTAGCGGCTGTGCCCGGGCCAGTACCCAACGGTAGCTGCCATCGGCGCCCCGCATCCGATGTTCCACCTCATACGGGCGTTTCGTGCGCAGCGCATCGACGAACACCTCCGCGGTCCGCTCGCGGTCCTCGGGATGAATCAGTTCCAGCCCGCCAAATGGCTCATCGGCTGGCTCGGCGCCGGTGAAGACGCGCCAGCGCTCGTTGACGTACTCAGGTTTTCCCGCAGGACCCGCAACCCACACCATCTCCGGGAAGGCCTCCATCAGTTGCACCTTCTCCGACCGTGCTTCCTCCAGGGCGTCTTCTGTTCGGCGCCGCAGCGTCATATCTTCGACCACCGCGACTGCCGCATGCGGACGGCCGCTTGCGTCGCGGAGCAAAGAGGCGCTGATGTGCACCCATACGGTTGAGCCATCCTGGCGCAGATGACGGGCTTCCGAGCGCAGGCTTTCCCGCTCACCGCGCAATACTCGAGAAAGCTGCTCTCCTACACGCGCGAATTCTTCAGGATGTTCCAGCGAGAGGAAGCTGCGATTGAGCAACTCCGCGTGCGGGTAGCCGGAGATCTCGCAATACGCCGCGTTCGCATACTGGATTCTGCCTTCGAGATCGAGCATGAGCATGCCGGCGGTCACCGACTCGATTGCTCCATGCAGGAGCGTGCCTGGAGACAATCCTCCAGCCACCATCTCGTCCAGTATCGCCGGCAGCTTCCGCAATCAATTCCCCCCTCCCAGGCATTCCCTTTGGGCCCGTATCTCCGGGATATGCGACCCGAGACACTGGTAGGAATGCACAACCGGCCGCATAAGATGGCCCGTGAGAGTGGATTGATGCGGTTCCCCACGTTAATGTGCGGTAAATGTATCCGGATTGCGTAATACGGCCACGCTGGCGGCCGGTAGGACCAGACCATCCTGCGCATACGCGATCTCAGGCACGGATCCCAATAAGACTTCGTAGCGATGTTCGACCGGCAGCCTGACCTCGGATCTTCCAGCATTGAAAGCCACTTCGATCGGGCCGCGCGTCATCCACAGCCACTTCTCCTTTTCCTCGAAGCGCACCGTCACATCTGCCAATTTTCTGGAGGTCAGGGCGCTTTCCTCCCGGCGCAGCCGAATCAGGCGGCGATGCCAGTCCAGCATCTCGGCATGCACTCCGTTGTCCCGCTCTTCCCAGCACAGCTTCGATTGCAGAAACGTCTCCTCCGCCTGCGGATCGGGCACCTCCTCCGGCGACCAGCCAAAGGCCACAAACTCCTTGCGCCGTCCCTCCGATACCAGCCGCCCCAGCTCTTTGTCGTGAAAATCAGTGAAATATTGGAACCGCGAGGATGCCGCGAACTCCTCTCCGGCAAACAGCATCGGCACAAACGGCCCGAGCAGCACCATCGCCGCACCGATCTTTGCGCGGCCGATGTCGACAACATGGCTCAGCCGCTCGCCCTGCGCGCGATTGCCTACCTGGTCATGGTTCTGGATGTATCCCAGGAACCGATCCGCCGGCAGCGCTCCGATGGGCATGCCGTGGTTGCGCCTGCGATGTCCCGAATACTGACCCTGATAAACGAAAGCCTGCCGGATCGCCTTCGCGAGATCGGCCATGCTGCCAAAGTCCTTGTAGTACCCCGTGGTTTCTCCCGTCAGCACAGTCCACAGCGCGTGATGGAAATCGTCGCTCCACTGCGCATCGAGCCCATATCCGCCTGCCTCCGGCGCCGTCACCAGCCGCGGATCGTTCAGGTCGCTCTCTGCTATCACCGCGTAGTGCTTGCCGGTATGGTTTTCCAGCTCGCGCACCGCTTCTTCCAGCTGCTCAAGAAAATGTTTGGCCGAGCGGTCGATAAAGGCATGCACCGCGTCGATGCGCAGTCCGTCGAAGTGATAGTCGCGGAGCCACATCAGCGCGTTCTCAATGAAGAATTGGCGCACCTCGGCCGAGCCGGCATCTTCAAAATTCACCGCCCCGCCCCACGGCGTCCTGTGATGGTCCGTGATATATGGGCCGAATTTTCCTGTGTAGTTTCCGCTCGGGCCGAAATGGTTGTAGACCACATCGATCAGCACCGCAAGTCCGCGATGGTGAGCTGCATCCATGAAGCGCTTCACCGCGTCGGGACCGCCATATGCCTCCAGCGGAGCGTAAAGCGCAACGCCGTCGTAGCCCCAGCCTCGATCGCCTTCCGCTGCAGCCAGAGGCATCAGGCTAACGTGCGTAATGCCCAGCTCGCGCAGGTAATCCAATTTTGCGATCGCCGCATCCAGCGTACCTTCAGGCGTAAATGTTCCCACGTGCAGCTCATAGATCACGCCGCTGCCTAGCGTTGGCGGTCGCCACATCGCATCGGTCCACGCGAAAGCCGAGTGGTCCACCACCTCCGAGAGGCCATGCACACCATCCGGCTGCCGCGCGGACCGGGGGTCGGGCAGCGCCTTTGCATCGTCATCCAGCAGAAATCCGTAGCGCGAGCCTGCCTGCGCCTTCTCTACCGTCGCGCCCCACCAGCCGCGCGGCTCGCTGGTCATCGCATACCGCTCGCCATCCACCAACACGGAGACGCGCTTCGCCCGCGGCCCCCACACTCGAAACCTGTGCATGCAAAATGTCCTCAGCAAAAATCTGATCCACAGCCAAACCTGCTGTCATCTCGACCGGAACTGTCTCGCGCAAGCGAGGCCGGCGAAGCGGAGAGATCTGCTGACCTCTGACCGCGATACCACATCACTTCTCGTGACCGCCCTCCCTAGGATGCAACTTCCCCCATCATTTCTTCTCCGCAGAGCCACCTGATGAGCAGTATTCACAATCTCAACCACCGTGGCAGAAGCAAATTGCCCGCGAGGCAAGATCCGCGTCGGCATCTCCGGCTGGACTTACGCACCATGGCGCGGCGTCTTCTATCCGGAGAAGCTGCCACACGCACGCGAGCTCGCCTATGCCGCGGAGCGCTTCTCCACCATCGAGATCAACGGCACCTTCTATTGTCTCCAGCGGCCTACCAGCTTCGCCTCCTGGGCCGCTAACACGCCGGAAGACTTCGTCTTCAGCGTAAAGGGCTCTCGCTTCATCACCCACATGCTTAAATTGCGTAACGTAGAGCAGGCGCTCGCAAACTTCTTTGCCTCCGGCCTGCTGCTTCTCGGACCCAAGCTCGGCCCCATCCTGTGGCAGTTCTCGCCGGACTTCGCTTTCGATCCAGCCCGGCTCGAAAACTTCTTTCAACTCCTGCCACGCACCACGACAGAAGCTGCAGAGCTCGGCCGCCGTCACGATCATCGGGTCGAAGGCCGCGCTCACACAGAAGCGGACACGAACCGCCCCATACGCCACGCGATGGAGATTCGTCACGACAGCTTTCTCTCCGAGGACTTCATCCGGCTGCTGCGCCGTTACGGCATCGCGCTCGTCTGCGCCGACACCGTGAGCTGGCCGCGCCTGGTCGACGCCACAACCGACTTCGTCTACTGCCGCCTGCACGGCTCCCGCGAGCTCTATGCCAGCGGCTACGGACGGCAGGCCATCGCTACCTGGGCCGATCGCATCGCGGCCTGGGCTGGAGGCACTCCATCTAACGGCAAGCGCGTCTCGGCCTTCTCTGACGATGAAGGCCGCCCGCACGATGTCTACGTCTACTTCGATAACGACGCCAAGGTGCGCGCACCCGCAGACGCCCTCGCTCTCGAACGCCGCCTCGCGCGGTTAGGCTTCCCTGAACCGCATCAAATCTGGGCGGATCTGCGCCAGCCTGCTGCTGATCGGCGATAAATAACCCTGAAAGCTGCCACATACAGCGAGCTGGTCAAGACGCCAACGATCAACGCGAAGATCATGCTTGCAAGACCGCTTCCCGCCAAACCCAGGAGCGGATCGCCCTGCCAAAATATCTGCTGGCTAGCGCCTCCAATTTGAAGAACGAGAAACCACAGACCCATCAACAGTGGCCCGAGGAGACTCCCAGTCAACAGGATGATCCAGATTCTCGAGCCCTCCACATTCTTGACCGCAATCACAAAGGGCAGGCACAAGCACCAGACCGGGAGTGCGCACATCATCGTGATACGAAAAATGGGTACGGCCAATCCCATCCTGGCTGATCCCGCGATCGTTAACCCGAGGCTCAACAGCAGGCTGAAGAGCGCAGCGGCAATCAGCAGGCAACCAAACCACAGCCCAATGCGCCGCCAGACATTCATCACGCTTCGCTCGACAGGCTCCGGCACGCTGCACCTCCATTCCCGGCGATGAGGCGGTAGCAATCCGACCGACGGCCTGCTCCCTATTCCCTGCTCGCTATTCCCTGCTCCCTATTCCCGGATAGACCGCCTGCACACCCTCCAAGGCCGGCAGCAGCACCGGATGCACATCCACCACCAGCCGCCCGGCCCGCACACCCGGATCGTTCTCGGCCAATGCCACCGCCGCCTCCAGCGTCCCGGCCGCAATCAGCAGTACACCTGCGAACTCGCTTTCGTCCAGTACCGGACCCGCCACAAGGTATCGTCCAGCTTCCGACTGCTCACGCAAATAAGCCAGATGCCGCGGCAGCAGCTCTGCCGCCTCCGGACCCTCAATTTCGTTCCAGCGCGGGCCCCGCCGCAGCAGCCCTAGAAAGTACGGCTTCAAATTCTTCGGCACATCGCGCATCCCGGTCTCTTTCGGATTTCGCTCTTCTGTCATCGCCCCTCGCAAACCTTCATCATGTCATCTGTCACCTGCGGTCATGCGGGAGCCGCCCTCACAACGCGCACGTGAGTGCCGCCCGGACGCCCAGTCCCACTAAAATTGCCTTATGCCAGCCGAGCGCCTCTATTACGCCGACTCTGCCCTTACCCAATTCACGGCCACGGTGACCGACATCCGCGAGCGCTCCCGCACAGGCGGCGCCTCGCTGTGGCAAGTCGCGCTCGACCGCAGCGCCTTTTACCCCACCAGTGGCGGACAGCCGTTTGACACCGGCACCCTCGTCGCTACAGCGGCCAGTGGTGCGCGCCTGGAAGCGCCTGTCATAGACGTCGAAGAAGACGAGCAGGGCGAGGTCTGGCACCTGACGCCGAAGCCGCTGCTCGCCGGTACGCAAGTCGAGGGGAATATCGACTGGGGGCGCCGCCTCGATCACATGCAGCAGCACTCCGGCCAGCATCTGCTTTCGGCTCTCTTTTACCAGGAGCTGCGCGCCCTGACGGTCTCGTTCCATCTCGGTGACGCTGTCTCCACCATCGACCTCAACACGGAATCAGTCGAACCCGCCCAACTCGCTCATATCGAGAAACTGGCCAATGCGATCGTCGCCGAGGCACGGCCTATGGTTCACAAGTCCATCCCGGCTGAAGAAGCGCAGCGCCTGCTTGCGGAAGGGCAGCTTCGCAAGCTGCCTCCGCGTACCGGAGACATCCGGATCGTCGTCATTGCTGGCGAAACCGCCGCAGCGGTTATTCCGGCCGCCCTCGATGTGAATGCCTGCGGTGGCACCCACGTCACCTCTACCAGCCAGATTGGCCCGGTGGTCCTTCGAGGCACCGAGCGTATCCGTCAATCCGTACGGGTCAGCTTCCTCTGTGGCAATCGCGCGATTGCCGCGGCGCGCGCTGACGACACCCTGCTCACCCAGCTGGGCCGCGAGCTCTCAGTCGGCCGCGCCGACCTGCCCACCGCCCTCGCCCGCCTCAAAACCGAGGCCAAAGCCAATGCGAAAGAGCGCCAGGCGTTACGCGAGGAACTCGCCAACTACCATGCCGCCCGTCTGATCGTCGAAGATCCGCCGCAGTACGATCTGCGTATCGTCCGCCGCATCTTCCCCGACCGCGATGCCGATTACGTCAAGCTGCTGGCCAGCCGCGTCGTCAGCGCCGCGCCGCACACCATCGCCCTGCTCGCATCTACCCAGCAGCCGCAGGCTCCCGCCACCGTGGTGATGTCTTGCAGCCAGGAGCTTGGTCGCAACGCCGGCGAGATGCTGCGCGACGCGCTTACGGCAGCCGGTGGCCGCGGCGGAGGCTCCACCACACTGGGGCAGGGGCTGGTGCCGGCAGATCAGCTTGGCAACGCGCTCGACGCCCTCGAAGCGCAACTGCGGGTCCGCCCCGTTCCCGCGGGGTAGCGCTGGTTCGCGCCGCGAGGCCCCTTGCTGCTATAGTTTGTGAGGCATCTCCCGCCATTTTCGCTGTGGGGCCATAGCTCAGCTGGGAGAGCGCGTCGTTCGCAACGACGAGGTCGTCGGTTCGATCCCGACTAGCTCCACCAAATCCCAGACATCACTCAGAAAACAAAAAGGATTGTTCATCCTGAGCGAGGCGGATCGCCAGTCAAGGCAGGCGGCGCTTGACGCACGATCAGCGGCTTCTCATTGGCCGACTCGCTGACTCGCCGGCTTGCTACTTTTCGATTTCTACGCCGCGCCAGAAGGCCATGTGGTTCTTCACGTGCTTGGCCGCCGGCTTGGGGTCGGGGTAATACCAGGCAGCGTCCGGGTTCTCCTGCCCATCCACCAGCAAAGTGTAGTACCGCGCCTGCCCTTTCCAGGGACAAGTGGAGGTTGTCGAGCTGGGGCGCAGGTACTCGCGGTTCACCGAGGAGTCGGGGAAATACACATTTCCCTCCACCGTCTCTACTTGATCACTCTCCGCGATTACCTTGCCATTCCAAGTCGCCTTCGCCATCGTGTAGGGGTCGCCTTCTTCAGGAGTTGCGCCCGGGCATTCCGCCACGAGCCACGCAGTACAGTAACAGATTCTTCATGGGAACTGCTTGCCGATCGTGCACAAATGCATGAGAGGACGCCGAAGCGTCCTCTCGTGATTGCTTCGATCCTCAGTCAGGCCGCTGAATATCCGGGAGCGGCGGCGCCCCGCGCGAGGCAAGTCGCTTCTCTACCCGCGCGTGCATCGCCTCCAGTTTCTGGCGTGCGGCGGCGCTCCGCTCCACCAGCTTCTCCATCTGAACCAGGAAGTGAGGCAATTGCGTACGAATCTCCTGCAGGTAGGGCCAGAACTTGGCGGCCACAAAGAATGGCTCCGTGCTGGTATCGACGAAAATATCCGGCGCCAGCACCCCATGGTTCACCAGCGCCGTAGCCATCTCCCAGTACGACGTCACCTGGCGAAACCAGCAGTTTTGGTCGGATCCGAAGTCGGCGATCACAATCCGGATCTCCTCGGCGGAAGTGGGCCAGAACTCCGCTGTAATCCAGGCGCGCGCCTTGCGCAGCACCTGCTCCTGCCGCAGTTCATACAGCTTCAGGATGGTGGCCGCGTCTTCGCGGGCTGCCAGTGTTGTTTCCATCGATGCTCTCCCCTAACGTGCCATCACTCTGTCATCCTGAGGGTAACCGAAGGCGGAGCGAAGGACCTTCTTATGCAACCGGCTGGGCCGTCTCTTCCTTGACTCTCTTCGGCGTCGCGGCCGGTTCCTCCGCCGCAGGAGCATCGCGCAGCCGCTTCGAGTAGTGGCAGGTCACGCCCGTCTCCTCCTCCGCGCCCTTCTTCTTCCGCTTGGTTCCCTTCTCGTCCGCAGCGGCCGGCTTCTTGTTATTCGGGCAGGTCAGGTAGACACCCGACTTCAGCGTCTTCTCGATCAAATAACTCGATCCGCACTCCGGACACTTCTTCGGAACCGGCTTGCCGTTCGCCGTAAAGTCGCACTTTGGATAGCGCGTGCAGCCGTAGAACGTCGTGCCAAAGCGCGTCTTGCGCTCGGCGATATCGCCTTCGCCGCACTTCGGGCACTTCATCCCTTCCACCAGGTTCTGCTTGATGTACTTGCACTCCGGATAGCCGGAGCAGGAGACGAACTCGCCGAAGCGCCCCGTTCGCCGCACCAGGTCCTTGCCGCATACCGGGCAGGGCTCACCGATCGGCACCGGGGGCTTCTGCTGTTCGCGGCTGGTCAGCCGGCGCACTGTCTTGCAGGGCGGGTCATCGTTGTAGCCCGGACAAGCCATGAAGGGCCCGAACGGCCCGTTGCGCAGCACCATCACGCGCCCGCAGGCCTCGCAATACTCCTCTTCCTTCTCGTCCGGATTCTCCAGCTGCGGCTTGGCCGCGAAGTTCTCCTTGGTGAAGGTGCAGCTCTCTTTGTCTTTTTTGTTGTACGTACTGCACGCGTAGAAGGAGCCGAACTTGCCCCACTTCAGCACCAGCGGCGCGCCGCACCGGTCGCACTTCTCGTCGGTGGGCTGCTCCATCCGCTTCACGTTCTCCATGTGCTTCTCGGCGTGTTTCAGCTCTTTCTTGAAGTAGTCGTAGAAAGCCGTCAGCAGATCGGTCCACTTCTCCTTGCCGTCTTCGATATCGTCCAGCTCGCCTTCGAGCTTCGCTGTGTACTCCGGATCGAAGATGTAAGGAAAGTTCGCGACCAGCAGATCGGTCACGACCAGGCCAATCTCCGTCGGGATGAACTTGCCCGACCGGCCCTGGCCCACCTTCTGCACATACTCTCGCTCCTGGATGGTCGACAGGATCGTCGCGTACGTCGACGGCCGGCCGATGCCGCGCTCCTCGAGCGTCTTCACCAGCGAGGCCTCGTTGTAACGCGGCGGCGGCTCCGTGAACTTCTGCTCGTGCTTCAGCTCCTGAAGCGTCAACGCCTGCCCGGCGTTCAGATCGGGCAGCTTGTTCTTCAGCGCATCGTCGTCATCGTCTTTCGTGTCCTTGGCCTCTTCATAGACCTTCAGGTAGCCGTCGAACTTCAGGATCGATCCCGTGACGCGGAAGTCATAGCGACGATCCGCCTGCGCCTGCACATCGACGATGGTCTGATCGAAAACCGCGGGTACCATCTGCGATGCCACAAAGCGCCGCCAGATGAGCTGGTAGAGCTTGAACTGTTCATCGCTCAGATAGCGCTTGATCGACTCCGGTGTGTGCCGTACCTCCGTCGGACGAATCGCTTCGTGCGCATCCTGCGCATCTTTTTTGCTCTTGAAGGTATTCGGCGCCTCCGGCAGGTACGTTTTGCCAAGCTCCTTGTCGATGTACCCACGCACCTCGGCAATCGCGTCCGGCGACACGCGCGTCGAATCGGTACGCATGTAGGTGATCAAACCTTCGGTTCCTTCAGACCCAAGCTCGACGCCCTCGTAGAGCCGCTGCGCGACCCCCATCGTGCGCTTCACCGAGAAGCCAAGCTGCCGCGATGCGTCCTGCTGCAAACGGCTGGTGGTGAACGGCGCCGCGGGATTCTTGCGGCGCTCCTTGCGCTCGACCTCGCGCACCGACCACTTCGCCTTCTCGATCGCTGCCAGCACTTCCTTCGTGATTCGCTCGTCCGGCAACGCATTGCCGCTGACCGTATCCACCTTCGCGGTCTCGCCATCGATGCCGACAAAGCGCGCGGTGAAGACGTTCTCGTCTTTCGCGCTCGCCTTCAAATCCGCGTCGATCGTCCAATACTCGACCGGCTTGAACGCCTTGATCTCGCGCTCGCGTTCGACGATCAGTCGCAGCGCTACCGTCTGCACGCGGCCGGCGGAGAGCCCGCGACGCACTTTGTCCCAGAGCAGTGGCGAGATCTGGTAGCCCACAATGCGGTCCAGCACGCGTCGCGTCTGCTGCGCGTCGACCAGGTTGCGGTCCACCGCACGCGGATTCTCAAATGCCGCGCGAACAGCCTTGGGCGTGATCTCGTTGAAGGTCACACGTCGAATAGAATTTTTGGGCGAGACGGCGCGCAGCTCGTCCTCAAGGTGTGCGGCAATGGCTTCGCCTTCGCGGTCCGGGTCAGGCGCCAGATAGACGTTCGTCATCTTGCCCGCAATTTTGCGCAGGCGATCGACGATCTTCACCTTGTCCGGCATCACGATCAGGTCCGGCTCAAAGGTGCCGTGTTCCAGCTCGACGCCAATCTTATTTTTGGGCAGATCTTTGACATGGCCGATGGATGCCT
Source organism: Acidobacteriaceae bacterium (assembly GCA_036378335.1). Lineage (GTDB taxonomy): Bacteria > Acidobacteriota > Terriglobia > Terriglobales > Acidobacteriaceae > KBS-83. Next base: position 13,070 of record DASUWP010000134.1, read on the forward strand.
CGACCACGAAGTCTTTGCCCAGATATTTTCCGATGGATTTCGCCTTGGCCGGCGACTCGACGATGACTAATGATTGTGACTTACTCATTGCTTCCCTTCATTTCCGCCTGCTCTCCGTTCCGGCCGCGGATCTGCCGGTGCGTTCCGCCTTGGCAACGCATTCTGTGCCGGCTAGGCAATTTGTTTTCGCCCGCCGGCAATCTCCGAAAACTACCACGCGCTTCCGAATGTGTCCAAAACCATCTCAGCGGGAACCGTCTCCCAGCGCATCCCAAATGCGCTCCAAACGTGCCCAAAACGTCTCGGAAACCCCGTTTTCGAGGCCAGAAAACAGACGCGCCCCCTCTCTGAAGGTCGCGAAATATTTCTGCATAAGAGTAACCAGAGAGACAAGTACGCGAATGGAAGCCGGAGCGTTCCGTTACATGCGCCGGACGTAGTTCTTGCCCGGCAGCTGCCGGATATGGTTGTTCAGTTCCAGCTCAAAAAGAGCCGTAAATATCTCAGCCGATGTGACTTGTCCCTCAAGCTGCTCGAGCAGCTCCTCCATGTGGAGCGCCTGGTCCAGCCGCAACATGCCGTAAACGGCGGACTCAGCAGGGGTCAAAGGAGGTCCAGGAGGCAACATCGCCTCTCCCTGCCGTAGTAATGATGCAGTACCCCCCTCCCCAGATTCAGATCCAGATGCGAAGAGGTCCGCCTGGCCGCCGTTCCGTTCGTCCTGCCGCCCCTCTAACTCCAGTCGAATCTGCGACGGAAGCTCTTCCCAGATGTCCTCCCAGGTGGCCGTCAGCTTGGCTCCCTGCTTGATCAGGGTGTTCGGTCCCCAGGCGTTCCGGCTGGTCACGTTCCCGGGCACGGCGTATACGTCGCGGTTCTGCTCCAGCGCACAACGCGCGGTCACCCGCGTCCCGCTCTGCTCGGCCGCCTCCACCACCAGCACCCCTACACTCATCCCGCTGATGATGCGGTTGCGCAACGGAAAGTTCTGCGGTGCCGGGAATGTGCCCATCGGCTGCTCGGAAATGATAGTGCCCCCGGCCAGGATGATCTCTTCCGCCAGGCGCTTGTTCTCTTTCGGATAGACGACATCCACGCCCGTGCCCCACACCGCCACAGTGCGCCCACCAGCGTTCAGTGCTCCCTTATGAGCCGCGGTATCGACGCCGCGCGCCATCCCGCTCAGGATCACCACACGACGCGCCGCCAGATCGCGTGACAGCATCTCCGCCATACCGATCCCGTAAGGGCTCGGCGCCCGCGTGCCTACTACCGCAATCGAAGGCTGCGACAGCAGTCCACGGTCGCCGCGCACCCAGAGCACAGCCGGCGGATCGAAGATTTCGCGCAGTCGCTCCGGATAATCGGCGTCGGCAAGCGTCATCACGCTGCAGCCGCTGTTACATATCTTCTGCCATTCTTCCTCCGCTGCCTTGCGCGCCTTGCCCTCGGCGATAAATCGGGCAGACGCAACAGGAATCTGCAGCGCTTCGAGCGCGGTAAGTGGCAGGCGAAACAATTCCGCCGCCTCGCCCAGGCCGCGCACGGCACGCTGGATGCGTCGCGGACCAAGTCCAGGCGTCATGGCCATGGCCAGCCACGCGAGAGTCGTTTCCGTTGCAGGAGGAGGAACGCAGATGGTCTGAGGGCCCGGCATGTATGTTGCTGAGCCTATGAGCGCTCGGGGGCCCGGACAATTGGACTAACGGGGTACGCAACCGCTCCCGGTACGCTATGCCCCGGTACACTGAGCAGTGAGCCGCCTTCGCGTTGCTGCCATCCGCTTTCTCAATCCCGCACCGCTCATGTGGGACTTCGATCACCCGCCACTCGCGGTTCCGCTCGCCACCCGTTACGACATTGAGAGCATGATGCCGGCCCAATGCGCGGAGCGTCTTGCCCATGGCACGGCCGATCTCGGACTCGTTCCCATCACCGCATTCGCACACAGCGAAGATCTGTGCATCGTGCCCGGCTGCGCCATCGCCTCCAAGGGAGCGATTCGTTCGCTGCTGCTGATTCTGCGGGCGGGCACAGGCCTGGAAGGTGTGCGCAGCATCGCGACCGATACTTCCTCCCGCGCGACACTCGCCTATGTCCAGGTCATGGCCCGGAGCTTCTGGAAAATCCCCGCTACATTCGTCCAGCACCCGCCCGACCTGGAGGCGATGCTGGCCGCCTGCGATGCCGCGCTGCTCATCGGCGATCCAGCGCTGCTGGCGCTTGAAGATCGCGTTGCCCGCCAGAAGCGCACGGGCGAAGAGCTGGTCTATCTTGATCTCGGCGCGGAGTGGCACAAGCTCACCGGCCTGCCCTGGATTTCGGCGGTATGGGGCGTACGCGAGACGTCGCTCCGCTCCGCTGCGGAGCGTGACCAACTGGTGAGCGATCTCATCGGATCGCGCGATGCCGGGCTTGCACACACCGATGACCTTGCCGACGAGTGGGCGATGCACATGGAGGTACCGCGCGCCACCATCCATGCCTACCTGACCCAGAACATCCACTACATCCTCGATCCGGACTGCGTGGACGGCCTGCGGCGCTTCTACGAGCTTGCCGCCGCCTGTGAGGTGTTGCCTCCACTTGCTGATCTTCGCTTTCTCTAGCTGCCGCCTTTCGCGATCCCTACGCTCGCGCCGGGGCAAAGAAAGCGAATTCAATCCGTCCACCGCGGAACTCAAAACTGATTTCGCGCGTCCTACCGAGCGTGACTTTGGGGAACGTAAGTCCGGGGAAGTGGCTCGGAAAACGAATGCTCATGGCCGCCGCTCATCCGGCGCGGGCGAGGCATTCCACGATGCACTGGCTCATCAGCCTGGGATGGATCGGCCTGTTCGGCGTATCGCTCCTCGACGCCTGCCCCTTTCCCTTGCCCATTCCTGGGACAACGGACCTGCTATTGCTGGTCCTTGTAGCACGCAAGGGCAGCCCATGGGCGCTTGTTCCTTTGGCGGTCGGCGGAGCGGTCGTTGGCGCATTCACCACCTGGTCCGTAGGGAAGAAGGGCGGCGAAAAAGCATTGCGCCGGTATGTTCCGGAGCGCTACTACGACCGCATCACGAACTGGGTCAAGAAGTATGGCGCTTCCGGCGTGGCGCTGGCCGCCATCAACCCTCCGCCCGTCCCCCTGATGCCGTTTCTCGCCGCGGCGGGAGCCCTGGGGGTGACGCGTGGGCGCTTCCTTACGGCATTCACCCTGGCCCGGAGTGCCCGTTACGCTCTGGTGGCGTGGCTTGGGGTGCTGTATGGACACCAGATGGTCCGCTGGTGGAACCAGTATCTGGCACGCTATTCCGGCGCGATCGGCTGGGCCATCCTGGCGCTCTTTCTTGCGGCATTTGCGTGGGCCATCTGGCAATGGCGCCGCAGCGGAGCGCGGCATGCGGAAGCGCACGCGGCCCACACCTGAACTCAAAGTAGCTCTTGGTCTTCTATTTTTTGGTGTTTGGCAGCGGGCGCGAGATGACACACGCGTTGATGCCGCCAATGCCGCTGGAAAGCTTGCCCGCTAGCCCCTCGGCCGTCACGCAGGTGTCTGCGAAGACGAATCGTCCGTGGATGCCGGCAATTGCCGGATTCAGCGACTGCTCGGTGAGCAGTGTGGGGAAGAGGTGGCCGCTGGCGTAGCCCAGATACTGTGCAGTCAGCTCCCATCCGCCGCCGGCGCTCATGCCGTGGCCGAAAGTGCCTTTGCGGGCTGTCACCATCACCGTTTCCGGCAACATCGTGCGCAGTGTGCTGATCTCGGCGTAGTCCCCCGGCGTTGCTGTGGCGTGCAGATCCCAGGTCGCGATCTGCTGGGGTGTGGCATGCGCCTCTTCGAGCGCCTGGCGGATGGCCGCCTGTGGACCCGGAATCGAAGGAGTGATGATGTGGTGCGCGTCCGAGCTCACCCCCGCGGCGATGGGCTCCATCCCCAGCGGCGTCATCCCCTTGGATTCGAGATACTCCATATCGCCGACGATCCACACCACCGAGCCACCAGCCACATGCGTGCCCTGGAGTTGCGTGAGCGGATTGGATACCTGGCGGCTCGCAGACAGCACACGCGCCCCGTAGAACGAGCCCACCACCAGCGGATGGGGCGGCGGATCGGTAGCGCCGACGACCACCACCTTGGCCTCGCCGCGCTCGATTGCCTGCATCGCCAGCCGCAGGGCGACCCCGAAGGTCGAGCAGGCCGCCACCGGCGCGAACGCCAGCCCCGTGATGCGGCCCAGAATGGAAACCTGTGACGCCGGCGTGTTGTGGATATTCCAGATCAGGTTTGCCGAGACTTTCCAGGGCGGCTCCGGGGCACCCCACTTCTCCTGCAGTCGCACATGCCGCTTGCCGCGCTCACGCAAGATGTGAAGCTTACCGTGCTCCACTTGTCCTTCCATCACCAGCGCGTCGATGGCCGCTGCCTCATCCAAATATTCGCGCAGCTCGGGCGAGCGCTCCGTCCAATAAGCTTCCCAATCCCGCGCCAGCTCGACGAGATCGCCTTCCGCCTCCTCCGGATTGAGCGGTACGTCCTCCAGCCCCTTGAGCTGACCATCCAGATAGGCGCTGAGCGCGCTGTTGTTCTCCTTGCTGCCCCAAAACCGGTTCCAGCGCTGCTGTGCCAGGTAAAGGGTTACGCTGGACTGATACATGGTCTCGACCGACCCCAGACCAGTGCCGACGTACACGTGTGCCTGGCTGCCCAGCTCCTGCATCAGGGTTTCCAGGCCAGGATTCTGCTCCAGCGCCTGGATAAACGCACCCAACGCGTACAGCGAGGGATAGTCCATCTTCTCTTTCAGGTTCTGGTAATGCCGCGGCGCGAACCGCTTGTCAATCCAGGGCTTGTAATCCTCAAAATCGAACTCGGGCTGGCCGACCAGGAAGTTGCTGGGGCCAAAACCCTCGAAGGGTGTTAGCCAGCTCTCCGACTTCTCCAGATTGCGCGCAAAAGCGGCCATATTGGGCGATTTCGGGGCCACAATACCCCATCCGAAGACGCCAATGCGCGGCTGTTTCGTGCCTCCGGAGTGATCGGTCGTAGGACCTGCCTGCGCGGCGGCGGATGCGGTGCTGGTTGGCAACTCGGCTGGGCTCATATAGCTGGCCCTTCGATTCTCTCCGACCACCCGCACGAATGTCCACGCGGGCGCGGTGAAAGTAACAGTGCTATTGAGGATTCTTGAGTGAAGTGAAAGGTTCTATTTGATGGGCGCTCGAAATGTATGGTGAGTCGAGAGCTATCAGTGCACCGGGTGGCCTACTGCGCCCGGAATGACCCGTTACCGTTGCTTCCTTCCGGACCTGGCGGGGTTGGCGGGAGTCCGTCGCGTAGGACCCGGCACTGGGAAAGAATATCACCGGGCCAGGAGCGAAAGCGCGTCCGTTAAAATACTGAAGTGAATCCCACCAATATTCTGGAAGCACCTGCTACGGTCCCCGAGGTGACTTCCGCTCGCCCGCGCGTGGGCTTTGTCAGCCTCGGCTGCCCGAAGAACCTCGTAGACAGCGAAGTCATGATGGGCCTTCTCGACCGCGCCGGTGCCGAGCTCACGTCAGATCCCGAGGCCGCTGAGATTCTCGTCGTCAACACGTGTTCATTCATCGACTCGGCCAAACAGGAATCGGTCGACACCATCCTTGAGATGGCGCAGCACAAAACCACGGGACGCGCCCGCAAGCTGATCGTGGCCGGATGCCTGGTGGAGCGATATCGCGACGAGATTCGCAAAAACATTCCCGAAGTCGATGCGGTGGTTGGCACAGGTGAGTTGGAATCGATCTTGCAAGCAGCTGGCCTCGCGCCATCGCAGCCGGCGTCCGTTGCTCCGCAGCTATTCAACATCCTGACCGCAACATCCACACCGCGCCATGCGCCGGCCGATGCGGTTGCGTCTCGCGCCGAGGGCGATGTGCGCGAGCAGCAAGGGCGTTTCGCGCGCGACGCCTGGGACGGCGCAGCACCTGCTCTGCCGACCTATCTTTACGATGACACGACACCGCGTCTGCTCGCGACCGGCAAAACATCGGCCTATCTCAAGATCGCCGAGGGCTGCGATCATCCTTGCTCCTTCTGCGTGATCCCGAATCTGCGCGGCAAATTCCGCTCGCGGCGCTTCGAATCGGTCATCGCGGAGGCCGAGCAGCTGGTCGCCCGAGGTGTGCGCGAGATCACCCTTATCGGCCAGGACACGACCTGTTATGGCGAAGACTTCGGGCTGAAAGATGGCCTCGCCGCGCTGCTCGATCGCCTTGCCCAGATTGACGGCTTAACGTGGCTGCGCTTCCTCTACGCCTACCCCAATAAGATTACCGGCCGGCTGCTCGATACCATCGCGAAGCACGACAGCATCGTGAAGTACATGGACGTCCCGCTGCAGCATGCCGCTGCGCCGGTGCTGAAGCGCATGCGCCGCGGCGCGAATGCCGAAATCTTCCTGAACACACTCGAGAAAGTCCGCATCGCGGTGCCCGGCATCGCGCTGCGCACCAGCTTCATCCTCGGCTTCCCCGGCGAGACCGCCGAAGACCACGCTGCACTGATGGACTTCGTACGTGCGGCAAAATTCGACTGGATGGGTGCCTTCGCCTATTCCGATGAAGAAGGATCGCAGTCCATCGCATTGGACAAGTCGCTCAAGGTTCCGAAGCGGACCATCGAGGCCCGCCGCCGCGCGCTGATGAAGCTGCAGCAGTCGATCAGCCGTGAGCGCAAAGAGCAGTGGATCGGCCAAACGATGAACATCCTGGTCGAGGGCGAAAGCGAGGAGACGCCGCTGCTGTGGGAGGGCCGCTCGCAGCTCCACGCACCGGAGATCGACGGCAAGGTCTACATCAACGACTTCGGACCGCACGAGACGCTGGTGCCCGGCACCTTCTACCGCGCAGAGATCACCGAGGCGCACGACTACGACGTGGTCGCGCGCGTCATCGAATAATTAAAGGAATAATTCCGGGAGTTGCATATGTCTGAAGCGAAGCAGAAAATCCTTCGCTGCCCCATCTGCAGGACCATCGTGCCTTTGGACGATCCCAATGTGCCCTTCTGCAGTGACCGCTGCCGCGTCATCGACCTCGGCAAATGGGCCAGCGGCGAGTACCGCATTTCCTCGCCCATCCTCGACCCTGAGGTACTTGAGGATATCGACCAGGCGACACTGCGCCGTGCCCAGCAGGAGAACGACGCGGATGAACGCTGAACGTCGCATGGCGCAATGAACGATAGACCGTCGTCGACGCCC
>DASUWP010000135.1:0-17243 GCA_036378335.1 Acidobacteriaceae bacterium
TATTGGGACAGCCACGACGTCGACCGAAAGTTTTCGTTCAACCCGGTGGAGTACACCCTGGGCCTGCTGACCAACGAGGGGCGCCTGAAGGAGCAGGGGCGCACGTTCCAGAAACTGGCTGCGCGTTATCGCGGAAAAGCAGTCGTGTATCCGACAACGCCTGTCCTGCCGCCGCCGACGGAAGTATCGGTCGATGGCACGTGGCAGTGGATGCTGACGCGGCTGCGCGGATCAAAGTGAAGCAAGCGAGAGCAGGTCAAGCAGCCGACAGTCTGTGGGGATTTTTGTGGGGACCTTCAATGAAATTGGCCAGTAAGCGGCGGTAACGTCCTGGGGAGGTTAAGTGGACTAAGTGTCCTAATCAACGCGGTTTATGGCAAATAGCGGTATCTGGCAGGAAAGGGCAAGAAAAACGGTAAGCTCGCTTGGGGTGCGAGAGGTCGGCAGTTCGAATCTGCCCGTGCCGACCAATCTTTACCTCGCCGATTTCAATATCAAAGCCGGATTATCCCTTTGTATAAGGGAACAAGCATTTGCTGTCTGTCGCGCGTATCAAAAGCACATTTTGAGCAGTTGGTGAACAAGCCCTCCCTTCGGGGGAACGGTACGCTGTTGCGCACGGGTGAGGATTCGAATGACCCCAATCCGCCTCACACTCCTCTCCATCGGTTGCCTGCTTCTCGCGATGCACTCGGCCGCACAGCGGATGGTTCCGCCTCTTCACACCAGCGGTTACGAGATTCGCGACGCCGCTGGCCACGCCGTGCGCCTCACCTCCGTCAACTGGTATGGCTTCGATCAAAAGGAATTCATCGCGGGCGGTCTTGATCACGCGCCGCTCGAGACGATCGTGGATCAAATCCAAGCAATCGGCGTGAATTCCGTGCGACTGCCGTGGGCCAACGAAACCGTCGAGCGCAATCCGCCGGTCGCCGATTATGCGGTGAAAGCCAACCCGCAGTTTCGCGGCAAACGCGCTCTGGACGTCATGGACGCGGTCGTCGCTGCGCTCTCCGGGGCGCACATCATGGTCATCCTCGATAACCACATGAGCCGCGCCGATTGGTGCTGCAGTGAAACCGACGGCAACGGGCTCTGGTACAACGCGGAATATCCTGAAAGCCGATGGATCGCCGACTGGCAGACCATCGTCACGCGTTACAAGCACCAGCCCTGGGTCGTTGGTGCTGACTTGCGGAATGAACTGCGCAGCGGCGCGCGATGGGGCGGTTCAGATCCGCAACTTGACTGGCACGCTGCAGCGCAACGCGGCGGCAACGCCGTGCTTGGCGCGAATCCCAAGCTGCTGGTGTTCGTGGAAGGGCCGCAATACTCAACGGACTTGAGGGGGTTCTCCAGCCTGCCTGTCCGTCTCAATGTCTCGCATCGACTGGTTTATTCGCCGCACGCCTACCCCTCCGCTGAGCACCGGTTCGAGAGCTATGCCGAATTGCGCGCAGCCTATGATGAGCGGGCAGGCTACCTGCTCCACGCACAGCCGGCCGTCCCGCTCTGGGTTGGCGAATTCGGCGCCTGCCAGACGCTCGACTGTGGCGATGGGAGCCAATGGCTCCGCTGGTTTGTCCAGTATCTCCGAGAAAAAGACCTAAGCTGGAGCTGGTGGCCACTCAACGGCACACAGTCCAGTGGCCAAGGACGCAAATATGACGCGGTGGAAACCTATGGCCTGTTAACGCCCGACTACCAGCACATCGGAGCTCCAAAAGTCGTAGAACTGTTGCGCAGTATTGAATCTTCCAGCAAGTGATCGCGAGGGATGCGGGATGCGTAGCGGCAGTTCGCATCTGCCCGTCTGACCAATTCCTTCCATCCAGTCCTTCGAGCTTTTGCGATGGGCTTCCGCGACCGCTGCGCCACATTAAGGCTTGCCGCTCATCAGTTCCTCGTACACATCGATGTACTGCTCAATCGCTGACTCCCAGCTATGGACATGCGCCGAAGACCTCGCATTCCGGCGCATGCGGAGAATCTCCTCCGCCGTACTCGCACAAAGCCGTTGGACCAGGGACAGATCGGAGTCGCTCTGGTCGAATCGCAGCAGAAGGCCGTTCTCTCCGGAGGAGACAAATGCGTTCAGCGGAGGCATGTCGCGACACAGGGCGATCAGTCCTGCGGCCATAGCCTCGATCACGCTCAGGCCAAAGCCCTCATGCTCGGTCGCGGTGACGAATACCGTCCGGTTCGCCACCTCCCGCATCAACTCCGCGTCGGAGAGCATCCCCGCCAGCCGGACTTGATTCTCAAGCCGCAGCGCGTTGATCCGCGCGCGGAGCGTCGATTCCAGCCCGTCGAAATCGTGTCCGGCGATGAGCAGGTCGATCCGCAGTTCCCGCTCCCGCGCCTGGGCAACGAGCTCGATCAGCAAATCCAGCCGCTTGTTGCGCGCAAGGCGACCCCAGTAGATCCATCGTTTGGGATCGGGATCGACGGCGGGCTCGATCGAAAGAAATTTTTCGACGTTCACGCCATTCGGCACCAGCCGGACATGCGCCGCCCTGCTTCGGAACAGCTCATAGTCGGATTGGCTGGACGCGAGGATGAAGTCATATTGGTTCAGCGTCGGCGCAGCGAACCACCGCCAATGAGCCGCTTTGGCCCATCCGTGCCGGGCAGTGTGACGATAACCGCCGTGAGTGCTGAGAACTTTCTTCTGCCCCCGCCCCTGTACGAGGACGTTTCCGCTGATCGCCGCGAGCTGTGGATCATGCACATGCAGGATGTCGTACTGGCGGAGTATGAAGCGGATGGAAGGGGCCATGCCCACGAGCCGGTTCGGATACAACGGAACCCTCCAAACGATACTGTCGTCCAGTCTCTCCTGCATGGGACGGTTTCCCGTCGCAATGTGCATTGCGTCCGCCTCGAATCCGCGGCGGCGGAGATGGCCCATTAACTCGCGCACGACGGTTTCGATTCCGCCGACAGCCGGAAACAACGTCGGCGTGATGTGCAGTATCTTCATTCGGCAGAAGAGCGTCGGCCGCGCGCGAGAAGCGAGGCGCCTGGGCACGGCTTATGCATCGGACTGCTCCAGATCGGGGTGCTTTCTTTCACGGCTTAAGACGCTCGGTGCCGTGATTTCGGTGTTTTCCATGAAGGCGTGGCGACACGCTCTCTCGATGAGCGGGCTTTTGCGCCCCTCCAGCATACCAACCGCTGAGGCCGGCAGCGCTCCATAAAAGGGGTGCGTTCCTGCGCCCTCAGACGCCTTTCGCCTGCGGCGTGAGCGCATTCTCGGTGCGCCCGAACATTCGCCGGAGCGCCTTCACCACCCAGCGGACCGCAAAGATCGCCACCACCACGGCGGCCAGCGCAATTGACGCACTCGCCCATGGGTGCACCGTCACAAGCCAGCTCAGCCCCACCGCGGCCACATCTTCGCTCGTGCTCAGCGCGATATTCGAAACCGGCTCCGGACTCGGCGTCACTGCCGCGCGCACCGCCGTCTTCGATCCATGCGCCGCCAGCGCAATCCCCGACCCCACCGCCACAGCCAGCAACTGCATGGGCGGCGAGAGATGCGTCGTCGCGCCATACGCCAGTAGCGCCGCCACCGGGATACGCACAAAGGTATGCAGCGCGTTCCACACCAGATCGAGGCCCGGAATCTTATCCGCGACAAACTCCGCCGCAAACAGCGCAGCGCTCGCGCCTATCACCCACCAGTCGCCCAGCATTTCCAGGCCGCCCGGCAGTACCGCCCAGTGCAGCCGCGCCAGCACGCCAAGAGTCAATACCGTTGCATACACGTTGAGGCCGGCGGCAAAGCTAGCTGCAATCACCAGCGCCGCAATCGTGCTCGGTGAGAAGTTCATGGCAGACCTCCGGTGGCCCACATCTTACGCTTTCGCGGGCCGTCATACGCTGTGAGACCATGAACGTCGGCCCAGGATCAAAAACTTCCACGGAGGCCACCATGCCCGACGTCGCCTTGTTCGAACGCATTTCCAACGGTCGCACTGACCTGGTCTTCGACTACATCGCCGCCGGCAACGCCGCCATCAGCACCGACACGAATGGCGTTTCACTCATCCAGCACTGCGCCTATTATGGCGACGTCAGCGCCATCCGCCATCTGCTGACAAACGGTGCATCGCTCACCGCGCTCGGCGGCGATCTCGGCCTGAACGCTGCCTGCTTCCATGGTCACTGGCGGCTCACGCAGTTCCTGTTGGAGCAGGGCGCCGACCCCAATTACACCGATCCAAACACAGGCGAGACGCCGCTGCACGCCGCGCTCTGCACCACCGAGCGCATCACGCACAATCGCGTCATGCGTGTGCTCCTTGCCCGCGGCGCGGACCCCAATCGCGCTACCAAACCCGGTATGGAGACCGGCGGCTTCATGCGCGACGTTCGCACCCGCGGCGAAACCCCGCTCCACCGCGCCGCGGCCTTCGGTGATGAAGAGGCCATCAAGGCGCTGCTCGAAGCCGGCGCAAAGCCTGACGCCAAAGACGCGAATGGCGACTCGCCGCTCGGTTGGGCAAGCTGGCATCTGCGTCCCGACGCCATTCTTCGCCTGCTTCTGTATGGCAGCTTCCGCATCCGCCCGGGTCGCAGCAGCATGCGCGAGTATCTGCAGGGCGATCCGCGTTAACGATAAGCCGGACAGGTCGCCGGAGACTTCTGCCCGTTCACCACCACCCAGCCATTGTCAGCCGTACGATGCGTTGCGCAATGCACATCATGGATGCCCGCCACGAACCGCGAGCCTTGATCGAAGAAGGCTTGCCCATAGGCAAACACCTGCGCACCCTTCGGGGCCGTCACTACGCCGTCCAGATCGTCGTTGGTCACCACCTCCACCAGCTTCGATCCCGCACCCGGCAGATTCACCACGAGCGGCAGTATCTGGTGGCTGCCGTGCGCACCGCCACGCTGCGTGCGCGAAGGGCTGATCGTGGTGCCGCACACCATTACGTTGTCGACGTTCTGCTGCGTCTGCTGCGCCAGCAGTCCGGCCAGCTTCTGGTTCATCTCAGGAGTGCAGCTTTGCGGAACTGGCACATCGTGGCCCCCGCGAGAAATGGCAGACGTGGGCGCAGTGTCCGGTGCGGATGGCAAGGAACGCGGAGGTGGCGATGAACGGTTGTTCAACAACCAGAATGCCGCCAGCAAAACCAGCACCACCAGTGAACCCACCGCATGCTTCGGACGCATGCGCTTCATCACACATGCGAGAACCGCGTTTTGTCCAGCACCAACGTTTCGTGATTGTGTCGGTTTTGACTCCCTCAGCGCTGAACAACCGGCTCAAAGAAGCCTCTTCCTATCAGTTGATCCACTACCGTTCGAATTGCCGCTTCAGTAATCTGAGGAAGGATGATGAGATGCTTCGCTGCAAAGAAGTTCTTCCCCGATGTGAACCCTGCTTGCACCTCTTGGCCGAAACGCACCGGGTCCCCAATATTGAGTTGGATCAATGTCCCGTCATCCATCTTCAAATCCGCCTCTTCGTACCAGCCTTTGTTCCCGACATCGAAGGCAGTCCATTCATCCCAATGAAGCCGGCATTATGTTTCGTCCTCATCGGCCATGCTCTCATGGAGGCACAACATAAGAACGATCGGAAAGCCACTGGAATGCATATTGGGGGTAGGAGCACGCGATGAAAACATCAGGCACGGAAGCACAGCAATGGATCGAGCGCCTTAAGCTCGAGCCGCATCCCGAGGGCGGCTACTACCGCCAGACCTACTGCGCTCCGCTCATGCTTCCGCGATCGGCATTGCCCGTGCACAGCGGCGACCGCGCCGCGTCCACCGCAATCTACTTCCTGCTCGCGGGCGACCAATTCTCCGCGCTGCATCGTCTCCGCAGCGACGAGGCATGGCACTTCTATGCAGGATCCGGCCTCATCGTTCACGTCATCGAACCTGATGGCACCTACAGCGAAATTTTGCTCGGCAGCAACGTCAACGCAGAGGAACAATTTCAGGCTGTCGTCCCGGCAGGCTGCTGGTTCGGTTCCTCACTGCGCCATCCCGACGCATACGCACTCGTCGGCTGCACCGTTGCGCCAGGATTCGACTTCGCCGACTTCGAAATGGCACGCCGCGACGATTTAACCGCGCGCTATCCGCAGCATCGCGCAATCATCGAGCGCCTCACCCGCGCGTAGGAGTTAGACGTGAATGTGGCCAGCACTCATTCCGCTCGCAGAGCTTCCACCGGATTCACCGAAGCCGCGCGATGCGCCGGCAGATAACTCGCCAGCAGTGCCGCCACGCCCAACAGCAGAGACACACCCAGCAGCGTCGGCGCATCCCATGCCTTCACCTGAAACAGCAGCTTACCCATCAGCGACAGCACGCCCACCGAACACAGCACTCCCGCCGCCACGCCCAGTACGGTCAGACGCGCGGCCTCCTTCAGCACCAGCCCATAAATCGTGCCGCGTTGTGCGCCCAGCGCCATGCGCACCCCAATCTCACGCGTGCGCTGTCCCACCGAATAGGCCACCACTCCGTACAGTCCCACCACGCCCAGCAGTGCGGCCAGAACAGCAAATCCGCCCACCATCCACGTTGCCGACCGATGCAGGTACGCCGCCTGCGACTCCTCGATGCGCAGGCTCATCGTCGTCTCGTTGACCATCGCCAGATCGCGGTCGATGTCACGCACCGCCGCAGTCAGCTCCGGCAGCATCGCCGCTTCCGAGCCCTTCGTGCGCACCACCGCGGCAACGTAATTGTCCGGACTCTGATACATGGGGTAGTAAATCGCCGGCCAGATCTCCTCATCCAGCGGTCCTTCGCGGAAGTTATCCACGACCCCGACGATCGTCTTCATCGAATCCGGCTTCAGATCCAGGTTGCCCACCCGTTTCCCCACCGGATCCTCGCCCGGAAAATACTTCTTCGCCAGCGCTTGGTTGATGATCGCGACCTTCGGATGCGTCGCGTCGTCCTCCGGAGTAAAAGTACGCCCGCGCAGCAGCTTTACTTTGAGCGTCTTGAAGTAATCCGGGGAAATGTCGCGCTCCAGCGACTCATTGTGCTCGCCGTTGTACGGATGCCCCTCGAAACGCAACCAGTCTGTGTTGCCGTTGAAGCCTACGGGGCCGTCCGACGTGAGCGCAGCCGATTCAACACCGGGCAGCGCATTCAAGCGATCGACGATCCCGTGATCCAGCCGGCGAATGTCATCGTCCTTGCTATAGATCGCACGCGACCCGGAGATTTCGAAGGTCGCCAGGTGCTCCGGCACAAAGCCCAATTCCACATGTAACAGCCGATACAGGCTCTTGCCCAAGAGGCCCGCGCCCGCCAACAGCACCATCGCAATCGCAAGTTCCGCCACCACCAGGTTCGATCCCAGCCTTCGCCAAAGCGTGCCCGCCGCGCCGCGTCCGCCTTCGCTCAGGCTGTCATGCAGCTCGCGCGTCGGCAGCCGCACCAGCGGCGTCAGCGCAAACAGCAATGTTGCCATCGCTGCAATCGTCACCGTAAAGAGCACGATATGCAGGTTCAGCCCCAGCCCATTCAGGAAGGGCAGTCCGTCCATCATGCGCTTCGGTATCAATCGCAGCAGCACCTGCATCGCTCCCAACGCCGCAGCCAGCCCCAGCCCGCTACCGATCGCCACCAGCACCACGCCCTCGGTCAGGAACTGCCGCACCAGTCGCAGCGTCGACGCGCCCAGCGCGCCGCGCACCGCCATCTCCCGCCGGCGGCTGTCCGCCCGCACCAGCAGCAGGCTCGACACGTTCACGCACGCAATCAGTAGCAGCAGTCCCGCGCCGGCCAGCAGGACCAGCAGGATCGGCCGCACCCCTCCCACCACCGCCTCGCTCAGCGGCGTGATAGCTGCTCTCTGTCCGCGATTCGAGCCCGGATACACCTTAGCCAATTGCGCCGCGATACCTTCGAGATCCTGCTGCGCCTGCGCCAGAGTTACGCCATCCTTCAGGCGGCCCACGCCAAACATCCCATGGCAGCTTCGCCGCAGATCGCACTCGCTCTCTGCATGGAACGGTGTCCAAAACTCCGGAGCGCCGCGCGGAGCGAAGTGGAAGCTCTTCGGTAACACACCCACAATCGTGTAGGGCACATCGCTCAACGAAACCACCTGCCCGATCACACTTACGCGGCCACCGAAGCGGCGCTGCCAGGTTGTGTAACTCAGCATGGCGGTGCGTGGTCCGCTGGGCAGATCCTCCCCGGCATAGAAATCGCGGCCAAGCATCGGCACCACCCCGAGCGTACGGAAGAATCCATCCGTCACCCGTATCGCGGGCACCGGTTCCACGCCGTCGTGCGTACGCAGCGCGTAGCCGGTGCCGGACCATGCGTCCAATGACTGGAATGACTTGTTCATCCGCTTCCAATCCAGATAATCCGGATACGACAAATTCGAATGCGCAAAGGCCGCGGCGCTCTCATACACTGCAGCCAGACGCTGGGGCTGGTAGTACGGCAGCGGCTTCAGCAGCGCCGCATCCGCAAATGCGAACAGCGCCACGCTCGCGGTAATTCCTAAAGTCAGGATCAAAATCGCCGTCATCGCGAAACCGGGATTTTTGGTGAGCTGGCGGAAAGCGAAGCGCAAATCCTGCAGCAGGTTCTCGAGCAGCGGCAGCGTGTCGCGCTCGCGGTAAGCCTGACGCATCTGCTCCGCTCCACCCAGCTTTATGAACGCCGCGCGTCGCGCCTCCTGCGCGTTCATCCCGGCGCGCTCGTTCTCTTCCGCCTGCATTTGGATATGGCTCTCAATCTCGTCGGACATTTCGCGCTCGCGAGAAGAATCGCGACCGATGCCCCGCACCCGCTGCCACCACGCTCTCAGCCTTCGCATGATTCCTCCTATTCCGTACGTAGCGCTCGTACGGGATCGATGCGCATCGCCCGGTGCGCCGGGAAATAGCACGCTGCGGGCGCCACCAGGAACACCAGAACTGTCACGCAGAGATAGGTAACTGGATCAGCCCTGCTCACACCAAAAAGCAAACTGGCCAGCAAGCGCGTGGAGATCAATGCCGCGATAGCACCTGTTACGACACCCAGGAACGCGAGCTTCGTCCCCTGCATCATTACGAGACGCAGCACATCTTCCCGGCGAGCTCCGAGAGCCATCCGGATACCGATCTCGCGGGTGCGCGCCCGCACTGCGAAGGCGAGAATGCTGTAAAGGCCAACAGCACTGAGGCACAGCGCAAGTAGTCCGCAAAAGGACATGACCCTCTGCGCCAGCAAAACCGGCATGTATTCCAGATTCACCTGCTCTGACATAGGCATGTCCTCGCCTATGGGCACGTTGGGGTCCAGCGACTGCACGACGCGGCGAATCGCCGGCAGCGCCCCTGCAGGATCTTCTGCGACGCGAATGGCCAAACGAACATCGCCTTGACGCGTAGCGTTCGACTGCCAGTAGGAGAGATACAAATGAGGTTCAGGCGCCCGGATTGCGTTACGCGGCTGGATGTCCGCGCTGATGCCGATCACCTGGAACGGCTGTGCATTGACGAACACAGAGCGTCCCATTGCAGAGCCATCCGGCCACAGACGTTGTGCCATCGCCTGGTTCACGATGGCGACACGTGGCGATCCCAGACGATCCTGTTCCTCGAATTGGCGTCCTTGGAGCAGCGGGATTTTCAGGGTCCGGAAGAAGTCCGGCCCTACATCCTGTTTGCGGACCGTCAGGCTCTCGCCCCGCGTCAGAGCATGTCCGAGAAGGCTAACCGTCGCATCGCGCCCGTCCCCCCAATTCCAAACCAGGCCTTCGCCGCCCTCCATAAACGCAACGGATTGCACACCTGGCGTTTCTTTGAGACGCCGATCCATCTGCCGGACAAGAGCATCTACTTGCTGCTGCGTGTATTTCGTAAGCTCCGGGCGCACACGAAGCACGATCATGTGATCGGGATCGAAATTGGTGCCTCGTTGAACCTCGACGCCGCTGCGGGCCAGGAGCCCAGCCGCAATCACCAGAACCATCGAAAGAGCCACCTGCCCGACGACCAGGACTTGGCTGAGCCATCCTTTCGTGCGCAGCTCGGTTCCGCCTTCTTTCAGTTCGCTCACCAGGTCCTGTCGAGAGGCGCGACGCGCAGGCACCAGGCCAAAAAGCGTGCCCATAATCAGGACCAGTGCCATGGAATATACAAGAACCCGCCAGTCAAAACTCAGGTCATAGAGATGATGGAAACCTTCGCTGTCGGTGGCGTAAAACCTCGAGAGCAGTTGCTTCGCCCCGAAAGAGACTCCCAAACCCGCAACACCCCCTAAGGAGGCCAGCAGCAGACTCTCCGTCAGCAGCTGCCGAACAACCCGGGAGCGGCGGGCGCCGATCGAGAGACGCACGGCAATCTCTCTTCTCCGCATAACGCCCCGGGCCAGAAGAAGACCGGCCAGGTTCGCGCACGCAATCAGCAGCAGCGAAGCTGTCACCAGCATCAACAGGCGCATTTGCGCCGCATCCTCGGCAGCGTCGTCCGGGGATTCGCCCTTTGTCGAGGTGAGGACGACCTCTCTGCGACTTGGCTTCTCCGGCCAGTCCGTCGCCGACCAGAGGATCGTGCTGCTGAGCTCGGCTTGCGCGCGAGCTAACGTCTGGCCGGGAGCAAGCCGGCCAATCATGCCATCGAAGAGCGAGCAATTGTAAGAGTGGTCAGTGCACCCATACCCCGCGGCGCCGAACATCATCGCCGGCACCCAGACTTCTGCCGGTAACCCGGTCAGGTCCCCATAGAATCCAGGAGGCGCAACGCCGACCACCTTGAAAGAAATATCGTTGATACGAATTTCATGGCCGAGAATTGCCGGATCGGCATGGAAACGGGACTTCCACAGTGCATCGCTGATCACCGCGACGGCATCGCGGCCAGGTACGCTATCTTCCTCGGGCAAAAATCCTCGACCAAGGTGCAGCGGGATTCCAAGCAGGTCGAAATAGTTGCCGGATACAAATTCACCGCGGATCTCCTCGGAACCACCGCCGGTCACCAGGTGCAGCTGCGGCCGCTCCGTCTCGACCGATAAAGCCGCGAAGGAAGAATTGTGATCGCGCAGTCGTGTGAATTCGGGATAGGCAAATCCTGCGCCATAGTGCCCTGACGGCCCTTTGGCGTACACGCGCACGAGCTGTTCCGGCTTGGAGACAGCCAGAGGCTTCAGGAACAAGGCGTCCACGAAGCTGAAAATCGCAGTGTTCGCGCCAATGCCAAGCGCCAGCATCAGAACTGCGACTGCGGCAAACCCAGGGCTCTTGCGTAGCATTCTCCAGCCAAAGCGGAGGTCCTGACACAGTGTTTCCAGCCAGGGCAAACTTTCGCGCTCGCGATATGCCTGCTTTGCCTGCTCGATGCCGCCCGATTGAATGAGCGCCGCGCGACGAGCCTCGTCTGGCGACATTCCTGAGCGCACGTGATCGTCAATTTGCATCAGCAGGTGACTTTCCAGCTCGGCGGAAAGGTCTTCGCCAGGGCGCCTGCCGAAGAGCCCTCGCACCCGCCGCCAACACGCGCATAGCTGTCTCATGCCGGTTCCTCGCCTGGCTTGAAGAAGCGCGCCACAATCGCTGTCGCCTGCTCCCATTCGCGCGCTTCCTGCTCCAGCCGCTTTCGGCCGGCGCGTGTCAGCTTGTAGAACTTTGCCTTGCGATTGTTCTCCGAAGCGCCCCACTCGGACGTGATCGCGCCCTCCTGCTCCAGCTTCAGCAGCGCGGGGTAGAGCGTCCCGTAATTCAGCGAAAGCATGTCGCCACTGGTCTGCTCGATGCGACGCGCAATCCCATATCCATGGATCGGCCCCATCGCCTCAATGGTCTTCAGCACCATCAGCGCCAGAGTTCCCTGCCACACATCCGTCCGGTCACCCATGCCATCTCCTATGCGTTACCCATAGGAATACTGCCACTCCGCCGTATGGGATGGCAATAGGGACTACGCTCGGGTCGCGCGATTTGTTCCGCAGTATGGGATTGGCACCGTTATGGCCTGCTTAGGAAGAGACCATGGCCGCCAGCAAGCCTCAAGATGGATGGTTCCCAGAAACAGCACTGCGTTGGGCGCTCACACGGCGTCGCCACTCTTCGAGCCGGCGGCGTTTGGGCACTGTAAACCTCCGCAGCAGATGCCAAAAAAGGAGCCGGGATCGCTCGGGGCGGACCTTGCGTTCCCGCAAAGCATTGCGCAGCAGCCGCTGACAAAATACCGCATTGCGCAAAAGAGATTTGCACTGGGAAAAATAGGCGTCCTGAGCGCCCATCAGGTTTTCGTAGCGCGCCATGGAGGTGGCGCCCTCGCCTGCCATGATCGAGACGTCATGCTCGAGCCGCAATTCTCCTGCCACCCACGCGCCATACTTCAGCTCTGCCAGCCTGTGGCATACGTAGCGATCGGAAAAGTCCAGCCAGAAGTCCATGCTGTATCCGCCAATCCGGCGAAGCGCCGAAACCCGGAGCAGCATGCCCGAGTTCATGATGATGAGCTCCTTAAATACCGGCCCCTGGAAACCCGGCGATGGATCCTTCGCGCCACCCCAGCGCGACACGATCTTTGGGGAAACCGGCAAGTCGCGCATCAGCACCGTCGGCGCGACCGCCGCGATTCTTTCATCCGGCTCCAACCGGCTGGCATGGGCCCCCATCGCCGCCAGAAACCCGCCGGGCAGGCGGGTGTCCTGATCGAGCAGCAGCAACCATGGGATGCCGCGCTGCTCCGCTAGCTCCATTGCGTAGTTGTAAGCTCCCGAGACCCCCGCATTTTCGCCGCTGTGCCGGTATTCAATCGGAATCGGAAGCTCCGCGACCGACTGGCCGACCGGCGAGTTGTCCCATACCAGGATCGGGAAATTCCGCCCCAGCTCCGCATCTTCGGCCAGGGAGGCGGACAGCGTTTGCATGGTTTCCGAGTCCTGGAGCAGTGTCCGGTAGCGCACCATCACAACCAGGATTTTCGAACCCACTGCCTCCTCTGGCATCGGATTTTCTGCGTCGGAAGAAGCGCGAGATCCAGGTCGGTAGTCCGGGTTGGCCAAAGTAAGATCCTGAATGCGTCCGTAGAAAGCATGGCAACAAAGGCCGTTTTCATCAAGGATGATTTATGGCGCGAGCAGCCGGCTTTCGCTGTCAGTGCGACATGAGGAGGGGCGCGCCGTCAACGGATGACTGTTCTGCGCAGTCATCCGTCAGCGCTTCTCTCCGCAGTCGGAATCTGATTCTCTGAAAAACCAGCCACAGCGCGGCCGTGTTCGCCAGCAAAGCCACAAGCAAAACAAAATGACGCGCGAAGGGAGCGAAGTATTCGCCGTACGCGAGCAACGAGGCGAGGATCACAAGCCCGGCGGGGAGCGCAAATGCCAAATCCACGCAACTCAGCACGGAGAGGAACACCTCTGCTGTCAAAAAGTACCGGTCGCCCATCTTCGGCATGAAATACGGCATCGCCTGCGCGCTGAACGCAGCAAGTGCAAGAGTGTTGACTCCACTGCGGAATCCGGCCTGTGCTCCCCACAGGCCAAGCGCAAAAAACAAGATGGCTGTGATGGCGAGACCAATGGGCAAGCCGACGGGTTCGCTCATCCCCAGCCATTGCACCAACCCCCACGGGTTGCCGACGTCGATGGCGAGCACCGGAAAGGCTCCCGCCTGCGACCCGGGCTGGAGCACATAGTCCCAAACGCTCGCGCCGTTCAGGACCGGAGGGATAAGGGCAATGATCCACCCGACTGGCACGAGAAACAGATGCTGCCAGCGGATGCGGCGGGCCAGCACCATGGCGAAAATAAAGGGCGCCAGAAAGACGGCCTGCAGCTTGAATGCAAGCGCGAACCCAAAGAACAGGGCCGCCAGAGCACCCATCTCCCCAATGACCGCCCAGGCGCTGAGGAGCAAAAAGCTGGTGAAGACAATGTCGCTTTGTCCCCATACGGCGCCGTTCAGAATGACGGTGGGACCGGCAAGAATGGTGAACGGAGCGGCGAGTTGCGCGACGGAGGGGCCTTTGCTGTGCTCACGCCGCGTGAGCCGCCCGACCAGGATGTATGCGGCAAGCGCAGCGAACATGTCGAAGCAGAAGGAGACCAGCTTGATCTGCGTCACCCGATTGAAGTGGCCGTCGAGATACGAGGTGAGCGTCGTCACCTCGTAATACGCCGGGAAGTACATATCGATAGGCTTGCGCAGCGCATGCCAGCGGCCGTGCTCGATCAGATATTGCTGCCAGACGAGAAAAGCCGTCCGCATATCAAAGTTGCTGTTCCCGACTCTCCACAGCAGAACCCGCAGGGTAAGCAGCGCCAGCGCGAGAATGGCGAGCCCGAGCAGGACCGGCAGAGTTCGCGAACCGCGGCAGGCAGATCCGTCGGTCGGGGGATGATCTGTCGCGCTCATCGAACGATGATAATTCACGCTCAAATAGAGCGGCCGGCCGTCACGAATACGGACCATGCCACTGATGAGCCATATGCCGCGTCAGCTGTGGCATCTATACTTATCTCGGGACTTTATTCCCGGGCGCCGCGAGCAAAGGGCCGCGACGCATTCGTAAACAAGCCATAACCGGCGCCCGCCGGTCAGCGCAGAGCCTTTACCGGATAGGTCGGCGCACGGGCCAGGATATTGATGCTATCCAGCGTTGACAGCCGCCAGAACAACATCGACTTTCTCCGGCTAGCGTTCGCCTTGATGGTGGTCTTTTCGCATTCCTTCGTGGTGACGCGAGGAGGTGCTGAGCCATTCGCGCTGCTCACACGCAACCAGGCGACCGGCGGAACCATAGCGGTAGACGCGTTCTTCATCCTCAGCGGATTCCTGATCACGGCCAGCTACGAACGCTCCCGCTCCGTCGCTTCCTTTCTTAAAAAGAGAGTGGTCAGAATCTATCCCGCCTTTCTGGTAGTCACGCTCGTGACGGCGCTCTGCGTTGTCCCGCTCGCCGGCGGACAGTTGGAAGGCCGGGGCGCCCTCGGCAAGGCCGCTCTGGTCATTGCCAGCATTGTGCGGCTAAAGGATATCGATAGCCTGGGCACATTCGCCGGCAACCCCTATCCTCACGTTGTCAACGCGTCATTGTGGACGGTGAGCTATGAATTTCTCTGCTATCTGGGCGTAGCTATCCTCGGAATGACGACACTCCTTCACCGGCGTCGCACAATTGCCGGGCTGTTTGGCGCAAGCCTCGTCGTGTCGCTGCTCTTCGCATACTTCCACTGGCAGTCGCCGCACACGCTTGAGACGGGACTCTTCGGATACCCTCAAGCATGGGCCAGATTTATTCCCATGTATCTCGCAGGAGTGGTCTTTTACCTCTACCGCGACCGCATCCGGCTCCATCGCTGGGGGGCAATCCTCTCTGTCTTTGCGCTAGCAGCCGCCTGCGTGATTCCTCTGGGATACACGTTGCTGTTTCCCGTCTTCGGCTCATACCTTCTGATGTACATCGCCTTTTGGGAGCGCCTACCCCTCTATCGCATCATGCGATTCGGCGATTTGTCGTATGGCACATACCTCTATGCTTTCCCTGTTCAGCAGCTCGTGGTGCAGCACTTCGGTATTCGCAGCTCGCCCCTGCGGCTCTTCGCCATTGTGACGCCATTGGTGCTGGCCGCGGCTGCCATGAGCTGGCACTTTGTCGAGCGTCCATTACTGCACGCGGGAAAGCGTCGTCGGCAGGTCCAGGACACCCCAATGATTCCCGTCGGATCGAGTTTTCCAATCTCCGGCGACTGAAACCCCGCCTGCCGCAGGTCAGGATATTTTCACGCGCTTGGCCCGCCGTGCCTGGTACAGCGCCAGCGCCAGTGGCCACCCCACGAAGGTCCGGCGATGGCAGTTCCGGCACCGCACAGGATATTGCAGCAGCGCCAGACGCTCCAGATCGCTCCACCGGAAACGCGATAACCGGAAGCTTGAGGAAGAACATTCCACACACGTCACGAGCCCGTCTCCCGTCGTACGGATGCGCTCCCGGTTACCGTCGACATCGAATCAGCCCTCCGGAACGTAGGAATCACACCACGATTACGCTAGAGTATCTCCTGCGCTGGTGAAGAGTGGGGCGACCTCTCACCGTGTCCGTCGACTGGAAACGACAATGTCGAAGACATAACAATTCTCGCTGATCGGTCTATGCTGTGCCAATGGAGGGCTCCATGGTCTGGGATGTTTCTTTCACCTGTGATATTTGCGGCACGACGAAGGGCGAAGCCAACCACTGGTGGATGCTCTCCTATGCCGACTGCGCCTGCGACGAAGATGACCAGGTCCCGCAGCGCTTCTCCGTTCTGCCGTGGAGCGCGGATCAGAGCCGGAATCCGGAAATGCGCCATCTCTGCGGAAAGGGCTGCGCCATGCAGGCCCTCGAACGTTTTATGACGCCAAAAGTATCCGTCGCCGAACTCGAACCGGAAAACCACCGCGTTGCAAGCAGCTTCCTGTAGCTTCCAGTCGCGGCCCACTGATCTTACGCAATCACAGCAACGGTCCGGAAAAACGGCTCGCAAAGTGCAGGATCGCCGATTACGGTCGCCAGCCTTTTCGCCTCATCACCCGGCAAGCCCCTCGTAAACAATCGCCAGGCCGCATCCTGCGGAATGGCAATCGACGCCGCTGGCTCGGCATCGCACCCCGACAACAACTCCCAGCCTCGACCGCCGCGAGTGAGAAACCATACGCCACCGGCATCGCCTGTGATCCGAATCTCCACAGCAGTTCTCTCGACGGCCGCGACATCCCGGAACACATGCGGAGCCGCACGCATGAAGGTGTCGAGCACCGGCATGAATAGTCGCCGAGCATATAGCGGTGGCCTGGCTGTTGCATCCCGGATCTGCTGCTGGTGATGCCATTGCTCCGTGAATTCGCGCGCGACGTCCAGCCACACCGGAGCTAGATCGGACCCGCCCAGCTCACCGGTCGCCGATGGCAAAGGGATCAAGGGAGGCGAAGTACTCAGCAATCTGCGGTTCCGTGAACGCCAGCAGTTCGCAAAGGACGCGCGGGCTCATTCTGCGCGTTGTCGTGACCCACTGCGCATTCCGGTCGTTGAGGAACGCCACCAGCTCCCCGTAGTTAGCTATCGGCTTGCCCGGCAATCGAATGCATCACGCCTTCGGGAGAGATTGCTCACGTCGCCGCCCAGCAGATGAAGCGCCAGGTCCTTCACCGACCACAGCGGGGCAGCCGTCTGCCGCTCCCACTCCGTAGGCGACAGATCCATCAGCACCTGTAGCAGCTCACGCCGCACTTCAGGGAACAGGTCAGCAACCAGAATCGGC
>DASUWP010000136.1:0-9188 GCA_036378335.1 Acidobacteriaceae bacterium
ATTGGTGACGCCCATCGCGGTCATCTGGCGCGCGTCCTCCTCCCACAAATTCTCCGGCGTCTGGTCCGGGTAGTAGTCAGCGCCAAAGAGAAGCGGGAGTTGAGCGGGAGAAACGTTTTCCCCGCTCGCTCTTGAAAAAACATCTGCCCCCCGCGCAACAAATCGCGCCGCAGCCGCCACACTCCCCGTCAAAATGAAATGCCGTCGATTCATTCGCTCGTCCTCCGGCAATCAATATATAGGCGATAGGCGCTCGCCAAACGGTACGAACACATGCGTTCCGATCAGTGCCCCTACGGTCACCTGCTTCGGCTTGTGCTTGACATTCTCGTTCCGACGTAGTGTGGCGGGCGAGTACAGGAGAAAGCTGCTGAGCATCGGCAACCACACGCATAGGTATCGCAGCAAAGAGGCGAGTTTCCACTACACAACCCGCCGCAACCCAATGATCATGCGGTACTTGCAAGCCGTCCTCCGCGCGGGGAGCGGTGGGATGGGGTAGGATTAGCCCCCGGCCAGTTGGCGCGCCCGCTCCGTCGCCCGCATTACGGCTTTGATCAGAGTCACGCGCAACCCGCCCTCTTCGATCTCCAATAGCCCGTCCGCCGTGCAGCCTGCCGGAGTCGTCACCGCGTCTTTCAGCAGCGCCGGATGCTCTCCCGTTTCAAGCACCATCCGCGCGGCGCCGTATGTTGTCTGCGCGGCCAGCAGCGTCGCTGCATCGCGTGGCAAACCAACTTTCACACCGGCCTCGGCCAGCGCCTCCAGGATGATGTAGATGTATGCCGGCCCTGAGCCTGAGAGTCCGGTCACCGCGTCCAGGTGTTTCTCATCCACCTGTACCGTGCGACCTACGCTCTCAAACAGTCCCGCCGCCAGTTGCAGATGCTGCAGCGTCGCGTAACGGCCGCCGGAGAGCGCGGTCATTCCGGCACCCAGCATCGCCGGCGTATTCGGCATCGCCCGCACCACCGGCATACCCAGCAGCTCGGTCGCGTCCTCGATGGCCTTGGTTTTCACTGAAGCGGCAAAAGAGATGATCACCTTCTCCGGTGTCAGCACCGGCTTGATCTGCCGCACCACGTCAATCACCGTGAACGGCTTGACCCCGATGAAGATCAGATCCGCATCGCGCGCCGCTGCCGCGTTGTTGGTTGTGACCGGGACCTTCAGCCGCTCCGCCAGCGCTGCTGCGCGGTTCTCATGCTGCACGGTTGCGGTGATCTGCTCAGGCGCGAAACGCCCGCTGCGGATCAGACCCTCGATCAGGATCGAGCCCATCTTGCCCGCGCCAAGCATGGCGACGCGCTTGTTTAGATTATTGCTATTGGTTGGCTGTGAAGAGGACTGCGTTCGGTCCATCATCTATCTACTGTGCCTTGCCACCCTGCTGCGACGCAATCCACGCATTCACCCGCTGCTCCACAAGGTCCAGCGGCAGCGCGCCCGAATCGAGGATCGTGTCATGGAATCCGCGGACGTCAAACTTCGGTCCGAGTGCCTGCTGCGCCTTTGCGCGTAGCTCCAGGAACTTGAGTTGGCCCACCTTGTAGCCCAGCGCCTGGGCCGGCCACGCGATGTAGCGGTCCACTTCCGCCTGCACATTCGTATCGTCAATGGCGGAGTGCTGGTGAAAGTAGTCCACCATCTGCTGACGGTTCCAATGCTCGGAGTGCACACCGGTATCGACTACCAGCCGGATCGCGCGCCAAATGTCCGCTTCCAAGCGGCCGTAGTCGCTGTATGGGTCGGTGTAGAACTCCGCATCTTTGCCCAGGTGCTCGGCGTATAAGCCCCAGCCCTCGGTGTACGCGGTGTAGTAGTTGTGTTTCCGGAACTCCGGAATCCCGGTCAGCTCCTGCGCAATAGAGATCTGCAGATGATGCCCCGGCAGCGCCTCGTGGTAAGCCACCGCCTCCGCGGTCGTCAGAGTGCGCTGCGCATAGTTGTAGGTGTTCACGAAGAAGGAGCCCGGACGCTTGCCGTCGGGCGTGCCCTGCTGGTAATACGCAGCCGCCTGGTCTTTCGCCAGGTAATCGGGTACCGGCTTGATCTCGAGCGGCGCCTTCGGCAGCCGTCCGAAGAGCTGCGGCAGCTTTGGCTTCATGCCATCCAGATAGCCGCGATACACGGCAATCAGCGCCTCGGGCGAGGTCGCGTGCAGCTTGGGATTGTTAGGCACAGATGCGCGCAAGGCCTTCAGGTCCGCGAAACCAAGCTTCTTCGCGATCGCAGTCATCTGCGTCTCGTCTTCCGCCACCTGCTGCTCGCCCATCGTGTGGATCTGCTCCGGTGTCAGGTTGGTTGTAGTGCTCTGCTGCACCAGGAATTTGTAGTAGGCGTCGCCATCCAGCAGCGACCAGATGCCCGGCTCCGTGCGACCGTGCGGAATGTACTGCGCCGAGAGAAATCGCCCAAAACGCGCATAGGCCGGCAGTACCTGCGTCGCGATGGCCTTCAGTATTTGCTGGCGAATCTCCGCCTGCTGCGCCGGCTGAATCGAGGCAGGGAACTTCTTCAGCGGAAGTGCGAACGGCGAATCTTCCGGCTTCTGCTGTGCGAGCGTGTTGACCTGAACCAGCACCTTCTCGAGCAGGTACTTCGGCGGCTCGCGGCCGTCGTCCATCCCGGTCATCATGCCGTCGGTGATTTGCGCGAACGCTGTGGGAACCTTGCTGAGCCGGCTGATGTAGTGGTCGTAGTCATCGGCGGTGTCGAAGCTTAACTGCGGCACCAGCTGCGGAAGGTCCAGATGTAGTCCACCGAATTGGGTGACGGGCATCTCCCACGGCTTGAAGCGTGCCTCCTCCTGCTCGTCCACCAGCCTGCGTACCAGCAGATCCTTGCTCAATTGCGGCTGTGCGGGAAGTCCTGCCGTATCGATCGCGCCCAGCCGGTCTAGGAATGCGCGGTCATGCTCCAGGTGCGTGTTGTACCCGGCGACGGAGTAGTCGCTGAGCTGGTCGTCGTAGCGCTTGTCCCCAAGTATGGAGGCGAGTTCCGGCGAATCCTTAAGCTGCTGCTCCCAGTAATCGGAGAAAACCGCGTTCAGCGCGTTCTCGCGCTGGGCCGGTGTAGAGGACGTTGTCGAAGCGGAGGGCTGTTGCGGCAGTGTCTGCGGCAGGGCCGCTGCGGCTGCGAACAGCCACGCGATTAGAAGCATGAAACGGGTCCTCGATTGGGTATCCGTCAACCATACCTCGCGGAGGGCCGATATGTGGAATTCTGCTGATTGAGAGTGACTAACTGTGCGTCTTGGTGTGTGGATTCCGGACGCGCGTGGACTGCAAGTCGGAGTCGATGACACCATCGCGTATGTGCACGATGCGATGTGCGAACTCGGCAATGTCCGGCTCGTGAGTGACCAGCACGATGGTGTTGCCGCGCGCATGCAACTCGTCAAACAGCGCCATGATTTCGTCTCCGGTCTTCGAGTCCAGGTTTCCGGTCGGCTCGTCGGCCAGGATGATCGATGGGCGGTTAATGAGCGCACGTGCAATAGCAACACGCTGGCGCTGTCCACCGGAGAGCTCATTCGGCTTATGGTTCATGCGCTCTTCCAGATTTACGGCGCGCAGAGCCGCCTTCGCGCGCTCGATTCGCTCCGCTGATGGTGTGCCGTTGTAGATCAATGGCAGCTCTACATTGTGAAGCGCGGTGGCGCGAGCCAGCAGGTTGAAGGTCTGAAAGACGAAGCCGATCTCGCGATTGCGGATGCGCGCCAGCTCGTCATCATTCAGGTCGCTGACGCGATGCCCGTTCAGGGTATAGGTACCCTGGCTCGGCGAGTCGAGGCATCCGATCAGGTTCATCAGGGTGGATTTGCCGGAACCAGATGGACCCATGATGGCCACGTATTCGTTGTGCTGGATACGCAGGCTTACGCCGCGTAGCGCGTGAACCTGCTGCTCGGAGCCCATGTCGTATGTCTTCCACAGATCCTCGACAACGATGACATCGCCCCGAGGCGGCATAGTCGCGGTGGTCGTTTCTGTGGCCGTTACTGTTTCAGCCGCCATCTGGATTTCCTCCCGGGGCTCTTTGGTTGCACCCGCACGCACGGAAAGCTGGTTATGTAGTGGACGCACCAGTGACTACGGCGTTGGCATCAATCGGCTTCACCAACGCACCGCTCTTCAGCTCGCGCAGCGTTTTGTACGAGCCGGTGACGATCTCATCGCCCGCCTTCAGTCCGCTCGTCACCTCAATGTCTGTCGTGCCGGTAATTCCCGTGCTCACCGGGACGAAGTGCGCTTTCAGCTTTCTACCCTCGTGCTGCAACACGAAGACACCCTGCACCTGCGGTTCCTTGCTGATAACCGCGGCGTCGACCTTCTTGACCTTGCCCTCGTCGACCATTTCTCCCGGCCGGCGCATGGTCAGCGCCTGAATGGGAATCGATAGCACATCTTTCTTCTCGGCAGTCAGGATTTTGGCAGTGGAGGAGAGTCCCGGGCGCAGATCGTCGGTCGGATTATCCAGCGTGACGACCACCTTGAAGTCCTTGGCCTCTTCGGTTCCGGTCGTGCTCTGGCTGGTAGCAATGCCGGTCGATCGCAGGATCGCCTGGTCGCCCACGGTTGTCACGTGCCCCTTGAAGACCTTACCCGGCAACGCGTCAATCGTAATGTCTGCGGTCTGCCCGTTTTTCACGTTTACGATGTCCGTCTCGTCCACCTTCACCTCTGCGGTGACTACGGACATGTCCGCAATGGTCATCAATGTGCTGCCTTCGGCGTTCTGGATTCCGATGACTACGGTCTCGCCTTCACGTACAGGGAGGTTGGTGACGATACCATCGAATGGCGCCACCGCCACGGTACGGTTCAGCACGTCTTTGAAGCGTCGCAGCGCGGCTGTGGCTTGATCGATGCGTCCGGACGCGGACTGAGTCTGTGCGCGCGCCTGCACCACCGCGGCCTGATTCTGCGCCACCGCTGCCACCGCTACATCATAGGCGGCCTTGCGGGTATCGTAGTCCGACTTGGGGATAAGGTTGTCCGCGTAAAGTGACTGTCCCCGCTTCCAATCCAGTTCCTTCTGCTCGAGCGTAGCCTTCGCGCTGACCAGGTTGGCCTGCGCGGTCTTCTCGGCAGCGATGTAGGAGTTCATGTCGGTCCTGGAGGATTGGATGGTGGCTTCCTGCGTCGCTACATCGGCGGCGGGCTGCACGTTCTCCATCGTGGCGAGAACTTGTCCGCGCTTCACATGATCCCCCTCCTTGACATAAAGGTGCGTGATGCGTCCGATCGTCTCCGCCCCGACGTTGGCGTAGACTTTGGGCTTGATCTGCCCGGTGCCGCTCACCTGAGAAAGGATGTCCTCGCGAACCGCCTTGCCGGTAACAACCTTTGCGTAGCCCGATTGTGCGCGGGCCACTACGATTCCCACTACCACGAGCAACACAACCACGGCAGCCAACCCGAACCACAAGAGGCGTTTGCGTTTCATCTGTGGTGACCCACTCCTCGTCAATTGGACAAAGTCTTCTAAACAAGTAGATAAAGTTACGATTCCCGGTGGCGAATGGTTCCCGTAAGCGGGAAGCGCGCTGGAACCGCTGCGCAACCCTCGAGCGGTATTCGGTTCAGCAGGAGAAGTGCGCTCGGAAGTGCGCTCTAATGATACCAAGTCCGCATCCGGCGGGGATTTCCCGGCCGGTATCGACGGGGGTGACTTTTTCTGCTCCATTGGTTGTTCTTGCCCCTCGCGGACCAATAGAATAACGGCACTGATTAGGAGTCCACTGGAACCATATGTATTCGGTTCATCATCGCGTAATTTGCTCCCTTGCCTTGGCCGTATCCACCCTCTTTCTCCCCTCATTGCATGGCCAGCAGTCCTCGCCCGCGGAGGGAGGCGCCAACGTCGAACAGCCGGCGCAGGATCCGCTCGATCGGCCGCTCAGCGATAAGGAGAAGTTCAAACAACAAAAAGAACTGAGGCAGGAGCTGAAGGGACCCTACAAGAAGTGGCTGGACGAGGATGTGCGCTGGATCATCACCGACCAGGAGATGAAGGCGTTCAAGAGCCTGTCGAATGACGAGGAGCGGGAAGCCTTCATTGAGAACTTCTGGCTGCGCCGCAATCCGAATCCCGACTCACCTGAGAACGAATTCAAAGAGGAACACTATCGTCGGATCGCCTATGCCAACGAGCATTTCGCTGCGGGCAAGCCGGGGTGGAAGACCGATCGTGGTCACATCTATATTGCTTATGGCAAGCCGGACAGCATCGATTCCCATCCTGCCGGCGGCACCTATGAACGGCCCATGGATGAGGGTGGTGGCGAGACGTCGACCTTTCCCTTTGAGACCTGGCATTACCGCTATATCGAAGGCATTGGCGACAACATTGACATCGAATTCGTGGATACGTGCCAGTGTGGCGACTACCACATGACGATCGATCGTTCCGAGAAGGACGCGCTGCTCCACGTGCCCGGCGCAGGTTTGACCATGTTCGAGCAGATGGGGCAGGCCAAGAAAGCTGATCGGTTCAACGGTGGCCTGGAGGCTCTGGGCACTGGCCCCCTTTCGGGGATGAATTCGACCAAGGAATTTGACCGTCTCGAGCAGTTCGCAAAATTGCAGGCGGCGCCAACGATCAAGTTCAAGGATCTTGAGGCGTTCATGACGGAGCACAAGGTCCTGACCGGACCGGTGTTTCCATTCGACGTCCGCACAGATTACGTCAAAGTGACAGAAGACACCGTATTGGTGCCGGTCACCCTGCAGATCAAGAACAAGGACATCACCTTCAGCACCAAGGATGGCGTGTCGAAAGGGGTAGTGAATATCCTTGGCCGAGTGACCACAATTACCGGCCGTGTCGCGCAGACCTTTGAGGATACGGTGGAGGTCGAGGAGCCGAGCGAACTGATGCCGAAGACGCTCGAGACTTCGCAGGTCTACTGGAAGGCGCTGCCACTTCGTCCCGGCCGTTACCGCGTCGATATCGCAATCAAGGACGTGAACAATCCAGACCACGTTGGGGTCTGGGCTCAAGGCGTCCTGGTCCCGAAGTATGACGATGAGACCTTACAGACGTCGTCACTGATTCTGGCTGACAAGATGCAACGTGTGCCGTCTAAACAGATTGGGACCGGTCCATTCATCCTGGGGAACACCTTCGTCCGCCCCCGGGTCATGGACAATACGACGACTCCGGCCAGCTTTCACCGCAATCAAAGCCTGAATTTCTGGATGCAGGTCTATAACCTGGGCATCGATGACAAAAGCAAGCAAAATAACGCCAAGCTTCAGTATGAGATTGTCGACCTGGACAGCAATAAAACCGTTCTTGACAGCTCGGAGGACAGCAAGTCGATCTCTCCGAACGCGGACCAGGTGACGGTGGAGCATACCGTTCCACTGGCCAGCTTGGTGCCTGGTAAGTACAAGGTAACCATCAAAGTGAATGACAGCGTTACGAAGCAGCAAATAGCCGAATCGGCCCCCTTCACGGTAGACTAAGCGCATGATCTACCGGGGCTCCCCCGGTGACGGTGCGGCCCCGAATTGCGCGGATGAGGTGGCAGCGACTTCGCAGTGAGACAGCAGTTTGTCCAAATCGCTTGTTCGATTCTGGCCTCCGCCGCACTGGCCACGCCAGCGCTGGCGCAGAGTGAGACGGCCTCGGTCACTGGAATTGTGCGCGACCGCCACGGCGCCCCGCAGATCGATGCGCTGATTCAGCTTATGCGTCCGGATTCCTCTGTCGTAGCTATCGCTCACAGCGATGCGCGCGGCGTCTTTCTACTGGAAGACCTCCTTCCAGGCGTTTATCAGCTCAAAGCGTCGGAAGAGGCATTCATGCCCTCACTGCGGGAGAATCTGCGGGTGATGGCGCACCACAAAACAGTGGCTAACGTGACGCTGAGCACGCTGTTTGATGCAGTACAGTGGCTGCCGGCACAGCGTCGCTCGGCCGACGAACCGACCGACGACTGGAAGTGGACGCTGCGCTCGGAGACCAATCGTCCAGTGCTTCGCTTCTCCGAAGAGGGGCCGATTATGGTGTCGGAGGGTAACGGTCCTGTCCAGAGCCGCGCTCGCGTTACAACGAGCGGCGGACTACGCGACTTTGGCGACGGCGGACTGCGCCACGGCATGGAATATGAAGGCACGGGGAGCAAGGGGGAACACACCCTGCTGCGAACCTCCCTGAACGTCACAGATGGGCTACAGGCCGGCTACATGGCCGCGTACGAAAATGAGATCGGTGCGGGACGCGTGGTGCGAACGGTTGCCGCATATACCGATATGCCCGACCTCACCGGCGGTCCATACGGCGGGGGCCGCTATCAGGCTGCGACACTTCGCACTGCCGAGACCACGGAACTCAGTCCAATCCTGCGCACAGAGATCGGCAACGAGCTTCTCGCCATGCGGCTCGTGGGCGCGCACGGCGGAACGGAGGTCGTAGGCCGCCCGTTCGGTTCAGTCATCCTGCATTTCGGCGATACCACACTCGCGTATCGTGTCTCCACCTCCCGAACTGCGCAGGATGCAGCGGCCCTCGCGGATGACGACACTCTGCTTCCTGCCGTTGCCCAGAGGGCAGGGAATGCGACTCTGGAGCATGGCCTGCATCAGGAGATTCGTCTACGCCACAAGTCAGAGCATGGCGCAGTTGTCCAAGTCTCCGCATTTCACGACCGCACGGTCAATCCGCTGGTCCAGGGAAGTGGTTCCATCAGCGATACGGATGCTGCAGCGGGTGATCTACTTGTCGATCCGGTCTCTGGAGTGTTCCGCACTGCGGCGAATACCTTCGGCGGCTATGGATTTTCTGCAGGAACGACCATTCCCCTTGGAACTGCCATTGCGATCTCAGCGGAGATGGAAGCCGGGTCCGCGCTCGAAGATCCGTACGTCAACTCAGAGCTGGCGTCCGAGGAACGATCCATCGAACAGATGCTGTCCGGGCTGCGTCCGGCGCTCACACCCGCGGTTACAGTAGCTGCTGAGGGCAGTCTGCACAAGACGCAGACATCCTGGCGCACATCGTATCGCTGGCAACCGACCAACACGGTCACCACGGTAAATTCTTATGCGTCGCCGGCCAGCGACGCATACCTGAGCCTGCTGCTGCGCCAACCAATTCGCGTTGGCCGTATTTTTCCCAAGGGCACGCAGGCTGTCGTGGATATGCGCAATCTGCTCGCCCAGGGATATTGCCCGTTC
>DASUWP010000137.1:0-3740 GCA_036378335.1 Acidobacteriaceae bacterium
CCATGCTCACGAAAGGAGGGGAGTCGCAAGAGAGTTTCGAGCGTTTGCCACAAAAAGCCGCAAACGCTTCTGAGCAAGTTGCTGTAAGTATTTGAAAGGAATGGTAGGCACGAGGAGACTCGAACTCCTGACCTCTACCGTGTCAAGGTAGCGCTCTAACCAACTGAGCTACGCGCCTGCGCCTGGTGGGAACAGCGCAGTCAGTATACCAATTCGGCGCGCGCGCTGGGCGCATCCTCCGGCCGCGCTGGAAGCGTTTACTGCCGCTGCGGTACCATGGAATTCTAGAAGGACGAACTTCCCTCGCACGCGTCCCTACTTGACGACATGACACGCCGCCAGTGCTGAAAGACCTTCGCGCCGCGCCCAATCAATTGACGTTTCTGCGGCTCTGCATCATCCCCTTCCTGGTTACTGCAGTGCTCGATGGGCGCTACCGCACTGCGTTTGCGCTTTTCATTCTTGCCGGTATCAGCGATGGGCTCGATGGCCTGCTCGCGCGCATTCTGCAACAGCGCACCCGCCTGGGCGAATACCTAGACCCCATCGCGGATAAGCTGCTGCTCAGCACGCTCTTTCTTGTGCTCATGCATCAGGGGCTCATCCCGCGCCGGGTCACGATCCTTGTTTTCAGCCGCGACGTCGGCATAGTAATTGTGGGAGCGCTGCTTTTCGCCACCAATGGTGCGCGCGATTTTCGCCCCAGCCTGTGGGGCAAATCCAACACCGTCGCGCAGATCATCGCCGTGGCCAGCACACTATGGACGGCCTTCTACGCTCCGCCGGTTCTCTTGCTCGTGCGCAAGCTGTCGCTCATTGCGACCTTCGCGCTCACTCTGATTTCGTGGTTCCACTACACCTTGCGCGAGACGCGGCGACTGGGCTCAGAGGAGTCGCGCACGTCCGTCTAGATGCAGGCCGCACCAGGGGGATCAGGCGTCGTCAGTCTCGGCAAGCGTCTCCTCGCCGCCGTCCTGCGACATCTCCTGGTACTCGTCGGCGTCGAACACCTCGCCGCACTCTTCGCACTCGACGTACTCCACATCGTCTTCGCGCGCTACCACGCGCACCTTGGGATGCTTGCAGACTCGTTGCATGATCAGTATTGGGGGTTTTCGGATGGTTTTGGCCGGCGCCCACAGTGACTGCCAGTAGGGCCGGTATGCAGGAAATTGTACCCACGTCTCCATAAGAGTCAATGCGGCATTCGTTGGACCCGGTTACAACCCGTCTCGGCGCCGCTTCATTACAATCAAGGGAACCTCCACCAGTTACCGAAATTTCGAAACGGATGCACATTTTGCAGTGCCGCATCCTGGATGAAAGATGACCCAGCTCCCCCACCCGCGCTTCTCCCGATTCCGTAACTTCCGCCGCTTCGGCCTGCCCGGGCTGTTGGCTTTGCTTTTCATTGCACTGGTCATCGGCCAGCACCTCGTCTCCGGCGGCGATCCCTCGCTGGAGTTCAATGCTCCCCCGGCCCTGCCGCCCGCCAGCGGCCTGGTGGACCAGTCCCCGCTCCGTCTCGCCCGCCAACTGGCCCCCCAGGCTGCCGTGCCGCAGGAGCGCCAATATGCTCAGGAGGCACTCCGCCTGGCCGACAGCGAGGTCGATCAGGCATTCGCCAGCGCGCTCCGCAATGCTACCCAGCACGCCCCGCCGCTCACCGGCCAGGCGCTGAAGATCTCGCAGCGGCTCAACATGCTCGATGCGCGGATCAAGTCCGAGCAGGCCGAGGTGGCCGCGCGCCAGCACGGTCCCGGCGCCGCAGACGACGACCCGCAGCTCCAGCTCGCCCAGGCGCAGCTCGCGCTCGATACCGATGAAGCCGATGAGTTGCACCAGACCCTCATCCGCCTCGGCGGCGATCGCCACGCCCTCATCCAGCAGGCGCTCGACGAGCACGAAGCCGTGCACAAAGAGGAGACCGGCGCTGCTGTGTCGCAAACCGAGGCGCTGGAGGCTCCGGCAGCCCTCAGGTCACTCATCGGAAAGTTCCGCGCGCTCAGCTCGCTGCGCAGCCGACATCAGCAGCTGATCGAGGCACGCAACGCAGCGGAGTCGTATGCCGCGCAGCTCCTTCAGCAGCGGAATGCCCTGTCGAAAGAGACAGAGAATGCAGCTTCACCGGCCGCAAACGGCGCCGCGGCCGCACCCGACACCACGGGTGCCACCGCCGCCCATCTCCGCGCCCTCGCCGCCAGTCGCGAGTCTCTCACGCAATACGAACGTCGCATCCATGATCTTGAAAGTCTTGCCGACACCTACACCAAATGGGACGCGCTGGTCCGCGCGCAGGAGCGCACCATCACGCGTCGCATCCTGCGCGTCTTCGCCTTCATCGTTCTTATCATCGTCATCACCATCCTGATCGGCCGTCTGCTCCATCGCCTGCTCACCAGCCGCGCTCTGCTCGATCGCCGGCGCCAGCAGACGCTTCAATTCGTTCTCTCCTTTAGCGTGCAGCTCGTCGGGGCGCTCCTCATCCTCATTGTCATCTTCGGCACACCGCGCCAGACTCCCACGGTCATC
This sequence comes from Acidobacteriaceae bacterium, assembly GCA_036378335.1. GTDB lineage: Bacteria > Acidobacteriota > Terriglobia > Terriglobales > Acidobacteriaceae > KBS-83. The sequence goes on from DASUWP010000137.1 coordinate 2,533, forward strand.
GGCCTCACCACCGCGGGTCTCACTGTCGTGCTCAAAGATTTCATCGTTGCCTTCTTCGGCTGGTTCATCCTGATGGGCAAGAACGGCGTGCGCGTCGGTGATTGGGTCGAGATCAACGGCGTCGGCGGCGAGGTCGTCGAGGTCGGCCTGCTCCGCACCACGCTGCTTGAAACCGGCAACTGGTCAGAGAGCGGCCGTCCCACCGGTCGCCGCGTTGCCTTCATGAACAGCTACGCCATCGAGGAGCACTACTTCAACTTCTCCACGAGCGGCCAGTGGCTGTGGGAGGAGCTGCACGTCGCGCTGCCTTCCGGCAAAGATCCGTATGCGCTGTGTGACGCGATCCGCAGCGCGGTGCAGGAGATCACCCACGATGACGTCGAGCTCGCCAGCCGCGAGTGGCGCCGTCTCAGCCAGTTACACGGCAGCCTCACGACGATCTCTGCACAACCAACCGTAGAGCTGCGTCCCACCGGCGGCCTGGAGGTTGTGATCCGCTATCTCACCCGCGCACAGGACCGCTTCGAGATGCGCTCACGTCTCAACCAGCGCCTGCTTGGCATCCTGCATGCCCCGCCGCAGCTCATCGGCGTATCGCCCTCGACAGCCGAAGATGCTTCGAAGGTAACAAGCGCAGCCACCAGCTAGACTGATGTCAGCTTGATTCGTCCCGGCGGTCGCGGTTCACTCACTTCGTAAGTGACCAGCAAAACGCAGGGATCTGCTGTTGCATTTCCCCGCATTGTGTTTCGGGAGATTCCATGCAATTCACATCGGAAGAAGGCGCCCGCCGCTACCAGGAGATCCTGGTGCCGCTCATGTTCGCACCCTCTGCACGGCAGCTGGTTGCGAACGCAAAACTTCCCGTCGGCGCGCAGGTGCTCGACGTCGCCACCGGCACCGGGGTCGTCGCCCGTGAAGCAGCGGTAACTATCGGCAGCAACGGCCGGGTCACGGCGATCGACACGACGGGCACCATGCTCGATGTCGCACGCAGTCAGCCCGCCCAACCCGATGCTGCGCCGATCGAATACTTCCAATCCGCCATCGAAGACGCCGCACTTCCCAACGCCGCGTTTGACGCAGCCTTCTGCCAGCAGGCGCTGCAATTCTTCGATGACCCTCGTTCCGCTCTCGCGCGCATCCGACAGGTGCTTCGGCCAGAAGCCCGCCTCCACGTCGCGCTTTGGGGATCAGAAGAAGAGCAC
>DASUWP010000138.1:0-2645 GCA_036378335.1 Acidobacteriaceae bacterium
TGTTCCCATCGTTCATCGCCACCCATCCTTTGTCGTAGACGAGACGGCAGATACGAAGGAGATCCTGGCGATGCTCCTGCTCGGTCTTGCTCATGCGAATCCGATTTTATCAGGGGAATGTGTTTAGCACCGCTACAATGAAAGCCGTGGATAAACGCCGCATGTGCCCGAGTTGCCGGGCTTTCGTCACGACTTCGGATCGGGTCTGCCCGTATTGCGGTGTTCAGTTGGGACCGCGTGCAGTGGATCTGCGTGCCACGCAGTTTGCGGCGTCCTTTATCCCACACGCCAATTCGACCACCGTTATTATTTTGATCATCAATGTTGCCTTCTATCTGGCGGAGATGTTGGTTAGCTACAAACTAACCAGATCTACTGACATCAGCGGCCAGGTTGCGGTTTTGATGGGAGCCAAATATGGTCCGCTTATTCATGCCGGCCAGTTTTGGCGACTCATCACCGCCGGTTTTTTGCATGGGGGCTTCATGCACATCGCGATGAATTCCTGGTCGCTGTTCATTCTGGTTCGGGAAGTAGAGCAGTTCTATGGCACCAGCCGGCTGATATGCGCCTATGTATTTTCGACGTTTACCGGGTTCTTGTGCAGTCTATTTTGGTCTCCGGGTAGCCTTTCGTTGGGCGCTTCGGCCGCCTGTTTCGGGATGTTCGGAATCATGCTTGCAATGGGGCTGCGGCATCGTTCCGATCCATTGGTGCAAGCGGTCAAGGCGCATTATGGCCAGTGGCTCGTGATTGGACTCGTGCTTAGCCTGATGCCCGGGATCGACATGGCCGCGCATGTCGGCGGCTTAATCGGTGGATTTCTGGTCGGCTGGCTGGCTGGACTGCCCGGCCTCCCAAACACCCCGCGCGAGACGCTCTGGAGAGTGCTGGCAGGAGTAGCCATAGCCGTAACCCTATATGCCTGGATGCAGGATTTCCGGTCGTACCACATGCTCGTCCGGAGCCTTGGCAACGCATAGCCGGCTGTCTTCCGCTCACTGCGCTGCCACGAAGCTTCGCTATCATCATTGCAACTGTTCGTGGCACAGCTACTCCTGATTCGGGGGGCAAAGCAACTGCTGACGTTGCGAGGACCGAATGGCGTTCGCCGGGGTTCAGCTCTTGATGAGCTTTCGATAATCGAGGATGGATCTCTCCTGATCCGTGATGGCCTGATCGCTCAAGTGGGTTCCACGAGACGCATCGAGAATCTGAAGGAGGTGAGGGGCGCTGCGGAAATTGCGGTTAACGGCGCGATCGTGCTGCCCGGTTTCGTGGATGCGACTATCCAACTCGGACCAGCCGCTTCACTCGCGTCGGGCAAGCGACAGAAAGCCTCCGCATTTTTCGAGGAAAGTCTCCTGCTCCTGCGTTCCTTTCTCCATCACGGCACCTTGAACGCGCAGGTACGGGCCAGAGGGCAAGCGGGAATCGGCTCTGATATGACTCTGCTCAGGCAGCTCGCTCGCATCGGCAATCATCCGATCGGCATGACGCGATCCTGGCAAGTCAGCTCACAGGTTTGCCCGATCTCTACCGGCGGCGATGACTACGGCGCCAATTTCCCGCTATTTGCAAAAAACAAACTGGTCCAGACCGTCGAAATCGATGCGGCCCTGAGCGATACAGCCGGCGAAGTCCTGTGCGCTGCCGCGCGCAGTAGCGGGCTCGCCATAAATTTGTCGTGGGCGGGCGGTTCTGCGGAAAGGTTGTCGGAGACTCTCGATCGCATTCGTCCGCGAGCGGTCATCTGTAACGCCGATCTGACAACGGACGAGTGCGCGGCGCTTTCGCAGAGATCTGTTCCGGTCGTCTTCTCCACGCCCAAGTCTCTCACCGAAGCCAAGCTCAGCGACGCCCTGCGGAGCCTCGCGGCGTGTGGAGCGGCCATCGCTCTCTCGAGTGGATATGATGCTCGCGAGATGCCGGTGTTTAATATGCAGATTGCGATCGCTCTCGCCGTACTACGCTTCCAACTCAGCACCGAGCAGGCCATAACTGCCGCTACCATTAATGGAGCGCATGCCGTCGGCCTCGGTCATGTGTTGGGAAGTTTGGAAGCTGGAAAGCGAGCGGACCTGATCATCATGAATTTGCCTGATTACCGCGAGATTCCCCGGCGTTTCGGGACAAATCACGTTGGCATGGTGATTCGCGAAGGAAAAATTGCCTTTAACCGTCCCGGCTGGAAAGTGAGCGCCGCCTGAGAGATCCTCTCATAGAGTGCGTGCCGAACTTTTCGGAAGGCCGCAACCCCGCTTGTGTGGATGCCATCGTCTCTGCCATTGCGTCGGTGCAGGGAGTGCGTGTTCTTGACCGGACGAGCGACTGGGACCATCACCGCAGCGTTATCACCTTCGCAGGGCGGCGCGATGTAATCGTCGAAGCTGCCTTGCGCGCCGCGGCTCAGGCGGCCAGCTCCATCGACCTCACCAGGCACCGCGGCATCCATCCAAGGCTCGGCGCGCTCGACGTACTGCCCTTCGTCCCGCTTGGCAGCTCTCCGCTAGAAGATTGCGTCGCGCTAGCGCATCTGGCCGGCAAGCGTATCGCTCACGAACTCGGCATTCCGGTCTATTTCTACGGAGCAGCGGCTATGCGACCTGACCGGGTTGCCCTCGAAAACGTCAGGCGCGGCCAGT
>DASUWP010000139.1:0-9668 GCA_036378335.1 Acidobacteriaceae bacterium
TGAGCGGCTTTCATACCTTGCCCAGCAGCACAGCAACGGGAGCACAGCAGATCGGACGGCTCACCAATCTGATGGAGCTGACAGTCGATACTTCATGGTGGACCAGGTATCGCAGTCGCACGCAAAATCCTGACCTTGGTGATTCATTTCCGAATGCGATCAAGGTACTGGGGACAAAGAAGCACACTGCGATTCCGAGGAACGACAGTGAGGCGCAACTGGATGCAAGCTCTCCAAATGGCGTCACCGATCTTACCCAATACATCGCCAATACCGCGGGCTTTCACTTTGCGTTTATCGAACAGGGTGGGACCAGTCTTTATGCCCAACTGGCGCAGCGAGTCACCAATACCGAAGTCCTGCGAATTCTGCTGAGCATCGGAGGGACAGAAATCATGCATTTCCAGACCTGGCATGACAAGGCAGGGAATGCTCCTCCGTTGACCGGTGTGCTCGATCCAGTCAGCGGCGATACCGTCGATTTTCCGGACATAAGCACTTTCGTTGGCAATGAAGATTTGCAAGGAAACCTGATCATGCCGGAGCCCACTCTGTTCCTGAACAGCAAGTTTGGACCGTGCTCGATTATTCGTCCCACAGCTACCAAAGGCGCGGCAATGGCAACGGTGAACGCCTTCGTCGCTGATGGGCTTTTCATCGGACAATCGCCTGCATTCTTCGCGTACCTGCGCGATCTGGCTGAGGATGCGGACGAGGCCAGGCGGGAACGTTAGTTCTCTACGCCTCTCCCCTATGAGTTAGAAATTGGGCCTCCGCGAAAAAATTCCGGGAAAGCAAAGAGGGCAGAGCCAACCAGCTCTGCCCTCGTTTCGCGGTTCGCCAGCTATGCCGCGTTGGGCTTATCCAGTGCCAGGGCGGCGATCTCTTCTTCGGTAAACAGCAGTTTCTCGCCATTCGTGCGATCCAGAACGTGCATTGGCACACCTGCGGTCAAGGTGCGGTGCATCGCTTTGCGGTGGAAGGGCGAACTGCTCAATAAGGTGCAGATGCGCTCAAAGATCGGCAGCCACTGCCGCGAGCGCGTGCGGATCGCCTCGCCCGGCCCATTCGGCTGCGCGACGATCTCCATTTCCAGCACACCGTATTCCGACTGGTTGCAGAGTTCTACGGGGCGCATCTGGAGCGAATAGCGAGTCGTTTCCCTTGGCATAGACCTGACTTCCTGGGTTGAATGGGTAACTTCTGTGAGACTCTTTCCGATGCATCGGGGTTGCATTCGCCGTTGAATGCCATCTGGCCGCCCACCGGAGGGTCGACCCAAAATCCTTTGCTCGACCGGATAGTCTAACCCGGATTCGGTGAATGGCGCGCAAACAATCTGCGTCGCATGTACATGCCGGGAGTGCTATTTACCCAGTTACTGGTAAGTTGTTCCCAGCAAATCCGGGTATCTTGATCTGATACCCTCAGATTCCTGATGATTCGATGCGCCTCCCGTCTTCCTCGCTTCTGTTTTCTGCTCCTGACCTTTTCGCTTCTTGGATCATCCGCTCGTGCCAAGGCTGACGACGCTAGCCACAAGGAAGCCGTGGATATCTTCCGCCAGCTCATTGAGATCAACACGACGGATTCTGTCGGAAGCGTGACCGCAGCGGCCAAGGCAATGCAGCAACGCTTTCTCGATGCAGGGTTTCCCCCGTCGGACATGCAGCTGCTCGGTCCAAATGACCGCAAGCAAAATCTTGTCCTCCGCTATCACGGAGCGAGCGGAATGAAGCCCATCCTGCTCATCGGCCATCTCGATGTGGTCGAGGCGCGCCGCGAGGACTGGACCACCGACCCCTTCCAATTCGTAACCCAAAATGGCTACTACTACGGCCGCGGCACTCAAGACATGAAGGAGTCTGACGCGATCCTGGTGGAAACACTTCTGCGCTTGCACCGTGAAGGCCTTCGTCCCGACCGCGACATCATCCTCGCGCTGACTGCGGATGAGGAGGGCGGCAAATCCAACGGCGTTGATTGGCTCATCAAGAATCACCGCGATCTCATCGATGCCGAATACGTCCTCAATCCGGACGGCGGTGGTGTGGAGCTACACCACGGCAAGGCGACCATCTTCTCCGTCGACGCCAGCGAGAAGCTCTACGCTGACTATCAGCTCACGGTCACCAATCCCGGCGGCCACAGCTCCCTGCCGGTGCCAGACAATGCCATCTACCAGCTTGCTGATGGCCTGGAGCGCCTTGCACATTACAGCTTTCCCGTCGAGCTGAACCGCGTCACCCGCGATTACTTCCAGAACGAATCGAAGATCATGTCTGGCCAGACGGCTGCCGATATGCGTGCGATTCTGAAAACGCCTCCTGATCCTGAGGCAATAAAGCGCCTCAGCCAGACGCCGGAGTACAACTCCACGCTGCGCACCACCTGCGTCGCCACGCGGCTCGATGCCGGTCACGCCAACAATGCGCTGCCGCAGCGCGCGCAAGCCATCGTGAACTGCCGCATCCTGCCCGGGCATTCCAAGGAGGAGGTCCGTCAGGACCTCATCCGCGTGCTCGACAGCCCAAAGATCACGGTGCAGTATGTCGGCGATGGCGGGGAAGGCCAGGGCGTGATCTTCGATAGGGCGCCGGACAAAAAAGCGCTGCCGCCTGCTGCAATCAGGCCCGAGGTGATGCAGGCGCTGGAGCAGGTCGCCGGAAAGATGTGGCCCGGCGTGCCGGTTGTCTCCACCATGGCGGACGGCGCCTCCGACGGCATCTACACGAATGCAGCAGGCATGTCCACCTACGGTGTCTCCGGGATCGCGCTCGAGAGCGATGACGTGCGCGCCCACGGCAAAGATGAGCGTCTGCCGAGCGCGTCCTATGATCGCGGCGTGGATTTCTATTACGACTTTCTGAAAACGCTCACCGTGCCCCACTAGAAAACGACGAGGAGATCCCGCGTCCAGTGCAGCTTCACCTCATCGACGTCCTCGCGATTGTCCTGTATCTGCTGGGCATCACCTGGTTCGGTCTCCGCTTTCGCAACGGGGAGCGCTCGCTGCGCTCGTATTTTCTTGCCGACCGCGACATCCCATGGTGGGCCATCGCGCTCTCCATAGTCGCTGCGGAAACCAGTACTCTTACCATCATCAGCATTCCGGGGCTTGCCTTTACCGGCGATTTCGGATTCCTACAGATTGCGCTGGGCTATCTGCTGGGCCGCATCGTGATCTGTCTGCTGTTTCTGCCGCGTTATTTCGAAGGCCAGCTCATGACGGCCTATCAGCTCATCGGTGCGCGTTTTGGCAAGGGCCTCCATTGCTTTACCGCAGGTCTTTTCCTCGCCACACGCGCCGCGGCGGAAGGCGTCCGCATCTTCGCCGTCTCTATCGTCATTACAGTGGCTTTCGGCACTGGGACGAATGCCTCCATCATCATTCTGACGATCCTGACTCTGATCTACACCTTCGAGGGTGGCTTCTCCGCCGTCATCTGGACCGACGTCGTGCAGATGATCATCTACTTCGTCGGCACCGTGCTTGCGCTCTGGACGCTGGGCACAAAAACCGTGGGTGGCTGGAGCGCGATTCATCACACCGCTGCCGCCGCGCACAAGTTCACCATCTTTCACTTCGCCTTCTCGCTCACCCAGACCTACACCTTCTGGGGCGGGCTCATCGGCGGATGCTTTCTGACGATGGCCAGCCACGGCACGGATCAGCTTGTCGTCCAGCGCCTGCTGGCTGCGAAGAATCTGGCGCAGTCGCAGCTCGCGCTGCTTGCCAGCGGCATTATCGTCTTTGTGCAGTTCTCACTCTTTCTGCTCATCGGCGCAGGGCTCTACGTCTTCTATCCGGCGGGCGCGCTGGCCCATGTGGGCACTGCGGATCGCCTCTTCCCGCTGTTCATTGTGCAGGTGATGCCGCATGGTATCTCCGGACTGGTGATCGCTGCGATTCTCGCGGCCGCTATGTCGAACATGAGCGCTGCGCTCAACTCGCTCTCGTCGACGACGATGGTGGATTTCTATTTGCCTCGCCATCCGGAAATGGAGGAGCGCGCCCGCACACGCCTCTCACGGATACTCACTGCAGTGTGGGCAGGAGTTTTGCTGGTGCTCGCCATACTCTCGCGCACAGGAGGTCATGTGGTGGAGATCGGCCTCTCCATTGCCTCTGTCACCTGGGGCGAGATGCTGGGCGCTTTCCTGCTCGGCACGCTCACCCGCCGCGCCACACAGAATGGCACCATATTCGGAATGGTGATTGGGCTTATCGTCAATTTGATTCTCTGGCAGCAGCCCGGGCCCTTTGCCGCGGGCCATGCATGGGCCCTGCCGAAAATTGCGTTCATCTGGTACGTGCTCATTGGCGCGCTCATCACCTGCTTTGTCGGCTACACCGCCAGCCTGCTGCTGCCGCAAACAGAAAGGGCCATCGCATGATCCGCCTTTGGCGAAACGCGCTGTCGACTCTGGTCCTGGCGTTCACTGCGACCGCGGTTGCATTCGCCCAAACCCCTGCCGCTCCCGCGACATCGCCGCTGGTGACGCCCGCAGCATTCGCACCGGTGGATGCAATCGTGAATGAAGCGGTCGCGCGTCACGAGCTTCCCGGCGCCGTTGTCGTCGTTGGTCACAATGGCCACATTGTCTTTCATCGCACTTACGGCATGCGTTCGCTCGAGCCCACGCGCGAAGCCATGACGGAAGACACGATCTTCGATATGGCCTCGCTCACCAAGGACCTGGTCACCGCTACCGCAGTGATGCAGCTGTATGAGCAGGGAAAAATTCGCATCGACGATCCCGTCGCGCACTATGTCACTGAGTTTGGCGCAAACGGGAAGCAGGACATCACCATCCGCCAGTGTCTCACGCATTACTCCGGTCTGGCGCCTGACCTCGACCTTACCGGTCCCTGGCATGGCCGCGAGGAAGGCCTACGGCGCCTTTATGAGTCGGCGCCGATTGCCCCACCCGGCGTCGTCTTCCGCTATTCCGACGAGAACTTCATCGCGCTAGGTGCCTTGGTGGAGCGCGTCTCCGGCCTGCCGCTCGAAGTATACGCGCAGCGCAATATTGTTGCGCCGATCGGGCTTGCCGACTCCGGCTATCTGCCACCTGCCGACAAGCGCAATCGAATTGCGCCTACCCAATACGTCGCCGCCGACGGCACATTATCCAGCGCAGGTTCCATGCTGCGCGGTGTCGTGCATGACCCAACCGCGCGGCGCATGGAAGGTGTCGCCGGTCACGCTGGATTCTTCAGCACAGCGGCAGATGTTTCCACCTACGCGCAGGCGCTGCTCGACCGGCTAGCCGGCCGTCCGAGCAATTTCCCATTGAATCAGCTTACGCTCGCTAAAATGACGGAACCCGAACAGCCCGCCACCGGCACAGCATTGCGCGGATTTGGGTGGGATATCGATTCAGCTTTCTCATCGAATCGCGGCACGCTCTTTCCAGTCGGGTCCTTCGGGCACACCGGCTTTACCGGGACTTCCTTGTGGATGGATCCCGAGAGCGACAGCTACGTCATCATTCTGACGAATGCTGTGCATCCTGCAGGCGGTGGCCATACCGTAGTGTTGCGCTCACGCATCGCGGACGCCGTCGCGCAGGCCATCGGCATCACGACGCAGCAGGACGGCCAACTCACGCAACTCACCGGCTACAACGAATCGCTTACTGGCGCGCGCCGCTGGCAGGCACGCAATGGCGACGTGATGACCGGCATCGACGTCCTAGAGTCAGAGAAGTTTCTTACTCTTCAAGCGCTCGCAAAGAAACACGGCGGCCATCTGCGCATGGGCCTGCTCACCAGCGCAGTTGGAGTGGATCGTGCTGGCCGCCGTACCGTCGATGTATTGGCACATGATGCCCGTGCCACCGATCCCAGCCTTAGTCTGACGACCCTTTTCAGCCCGGAGCATGGCCTTCAGGGCAATCAGGATCAGTCCAATATCCGAAATGCAACCGACACTGCGACTGGTCTGCCCATCATCAGCCTCTACGGCTCAAAGGAGGAACAGCGCCGGCCATCGCAGGCATCGTTGAGCCAACTCGATGCGGTGGTCATCGATCTGCAGGATGTTGGCGTGCGCTACTGGACCTATGACGCGGCGATGGGCTATTTTCTCGAAGCCGCGGCAAAAGCTGGCATCGACATCATCGTGCTCGATCGTCCAAACCCGGTCACCGGTTCCTTCGTGCAGGGGCCAGTCTCGGATATCGGTCGCGACAGCTACACCAACTATATGCCCGTACCGGTGCGCCACGGCATGACCATAGGCGAGCTTGCGCGCTACTACAACGGCGAGCGCCATCTCAACGCGGCACTCACCGTAGTCAAGATGAAAGGCTGGGAACGGGGCGACTGGTTCGACTCCACCGGGCTCACCTGGATCAATCCCTCGCCAAACCTGCGCAGCCAGCGCGCGGCCGAACTCTACACCGGCATCGGACTCATCGAGACCAGCAACATCTCTGTGGGTCGCGGCACGGACACTCCGTTCGAATTGCTCGGCGCCCCGTGGATCGACGCCCGCACCTTCGCCCGCACGCTCAATGCGCGTCTCCTGCCAGGTATGCGCTTTGTGCCCGTCGATTTCACGCCCGCCGCCCCTTATCCGTATGCTGGGCAGCTTTGCCATGGTGTGTCGCTGATAGTGATGGATCGCAATGCGCTCGATGGACCGGAACTTGGTCTGGAGATCGCATCCGCGCTTTGGAAGCTTTATCCAAACGACTACAAGATTGACCAGATCGATCGCCTGCTGGTGAACAAATCCGTACTCGCCGCGCTGCGTTCCGGTGAAGACCCGCAGCGGGTGGCGGGCGACTGGCGGCTGCAGCTCGAAGCATTCATGCAGCGCCGCGCCGCCTATCTCGAATACTGATTCGGAATCCCGCGGTACACTCATCGCGTGCGTATCGCCAGCCTGCCGCTTCTGCTAACACTCGCTCTCATCACACCGGCCTTCGCCCAGACCACCACGCCACTGTGGCCCGGCACACCGCCGGGTGCACCCAATGTCGCCCCCGGCGAACAGGAGCACGATACAACCACGTCCGCGGACAACATGATCGCCGGGAAGCGTGTCGCGCGTATCGGGTTCGTCAGTCAGCCGACGCTCGCGTTCTATCCCGCGCCCAACGGCAAAAATACCGGCGCCACCGTCGTCGTGTTCCCTGGGGGCGCGTATCGGATAATCGCCTACGACCTCGAAGGCACGGAGGTCTGCGAGTGGCTCAATGGCATCGGCGTGAACTGTGCGCTGGTGAAGTATCGCGTGCCGAATGCCGGTCCATTCCCCAAATACACGCAGGACCTCGCCGATGCGCAGCGTGCCGTGCGCATTGTTCGGCAGCATGCGTCGGATTGGCAGCTGGATGCCAATCGCGTCGGCGTGCTGGGTTTCTCTGCGGGCGGCCATCTGGTCGCAGTGCTTGGCGCACATCCGTCCGATGCGATCTATCCCGCTATCGACGATGCGGACAAGCTCAGCGCGCGCCCGGATTTTACACTGCTCATCTACCCCGGTTATATCGAGCTGGACGATGATCCCCTTACCGTCCACCCAGAAGTGAAGCCGATTGCGCTGACGCCGCCCAGCTTTCTCATCCAAGCTGAGGATGATCCGGTAAAAGTGGAGAATGCGCTGTCATATTACGAAGCGCTGAAGCAGGCGAAGGTGCCTGCGGAGATGCATCTTTTCGCGAACGGTGGTCATGGCTATGGCCTGCGGCCTACCAAGCTTCCCGTTACTCACTGGCCGGACCTTGCAGCTACCTGGCTGCGCACGCTCGGCATCACCACACCCTGAGGCCGAGCGAATTCCCATGTTGTTACCTCACTGCGATTTCGCTGTCAAACAGGGATGATCGCCAATCTGAGCCGGCGGAGAACTCTCCAAATGCTGGCGTCGCTCGCAGCATCAGGGGCGATCCTGCATGCGCAATGGGATCCTGCGCGACGCTATGGCCCGCCGCGTACAACCCGTCGTCTGCAGATTGGCGGCGCCACATTGCAGGTTGACTGCGCCGACGGTCCGCTCGATCTTTCTGACGATGTCGTCCTGAAGCGAATCGAGATGGCAGCTCATGCCGTTGTCACATACTATGGACGGTTTCCCGTGCCGCGCGCCCGCATACTCATCGTTCCGGTCGCGGATCGCAGGGGAGTCGTGCAGGGAACCACATGGGGCGATGTCGGCGGCTGGGCTGGATTTACACGCATCCGCCTGGGTCAGCACACAACCGCTCAGGAACTCTCCGCGGATTGGACCATCACGCATGAGCTGGTGCACATGGCTTTCCCTTCGCTGCCCGATGATCAGCACTGGATGGAAGAGGGGCTCGCAACCTACATCGAGCCCATTGCGCGCGTGCAGGCTGGAGAGATGCCTGCAAGGCAAATCTGGCACGACATGCTCGATGGCATGCCCAAGGGCGAGCCGCAGACCGGCGATGAAGGGATGGACCGCACGCATACCTGGGGTCGCACTTACTGGGGCGGAGCGCTCTTCTGCCTGGTGGCGGATGTGCAGATTCGCGTCGTGACACACAATCGGAAAGGCCTCGAAGATGCGCTGCGCGGAATCGTAACTGCTGGAGGCACGATAGATCACGATTGGCCGATCTCACGTGCGCTGGATACCGGCGATGCCGTTACGGGCACGCGCGTGCTCACAGAGCAGTACCGCAGCTGGAGCACGTCGCCGATGAGAGTCGATCTCGACAAATTATGGGAGCAGTTAGGTGTCCATCGCAGCGGAGCGGGAATTGAGTTCTCCGCATCCGCGCCTTACGCGAAAATCCGCGAAGCGATCACAACACCAAGTGCTGCATCGCATTGATCGGATCGGCGGCTGCTACGAATGCAAATGGTGCCGCGCCGGTTACATATTGGTGTGGCCTTGCCGCATCTCTTCGTTGAACTCGGGCTTGGTCAGCGAGAGGGCATGGGCCAGCAGCGCGCGATAATGCTCAGCCCCCTCGGCCAGCTTCGCGGTTGGGACGGCAAAGTCGCCGTCGAGTACCAGAAGCCCATCCGTCGCCAGATGCGCCGCGTCCTTCTGCAATTCTTCCGGCGTCGTGTTCAGATACTGCGCATCGTAAGGGTCGGCGATCCATACCGGCTGATGGCCGCCTAGCGCTGCAGAGAGCCAATACACCTTCATCGCCAGGAACTCACGCCGCGACGTCTGAGTAGTGTCAGAAAAGACAAACCGCTTCTGCCAGCGGCTGTAATAGCGCGTGGTCACCGGCACCGGCTGGCGGTTGCCTGACTTCAACATCTCCAACTGGCCCTGGTCCAGCGTCTTCCGCACCGCGTTGTAGATGAATGCTTCCGCGTAGGGCTGTTCCGGCGCCGGCACCACCTCCGCGAACGTCACTGTCATGCTCGCAGCCACCTTCGCGTGCAACGGCGATCCACTGCCGTCCTCCAGCCCGACAATGCCATGCACCAGGTACGTGTCCGCACCCGAGGTCGAAAGATGGAATGGCCACTTGAAATCGCGGAAGACCAGCGGCAGTCCTGCCAGCGAGACCATCGCGTTTGGATTGGGATTGCGCAGCCGCTTCGCGGCGTGCTGCAGATAGGCGGCGAGGCCTTCCTTCTGCTCCTCCACCACTGGCGCGAAGGCTTCGCTCAATTCAAGCGCCAGCGTGCGCTCTGCCGGGCTGTCGGACGCTCGTCCAAGCCGGAA
>DASUWP010000140.1:0-10204 GCA_036378335.1 Acidobacteriaceae bacterium
GCAGGACATCAAGAACGCCGGCCACGACACGAAGGCCGCCGCAAAGGATACCGGCCGCGGCATTGCCAAAGGCACAAAGAAGGGCTACGAGAAGACCAAGGAAGGTACGGAGAAGGGCTACCACAAGACCAAGAGCGGCACTAAGCATGTGGTCCACAAGACTGCACATGCGACCGAGCGCGGCGCAGACAAGGTCGAAGACAAAACCGAACCGCATCCGCAGTAGCCGATTCGACAGAGAAGGCGCGCAGCCGGACGGTTGCGCGCCTTTTCGTTTGTGCCCTTTCTCGGAAAAAAACTGCACTGGTCACGCAATCGAAGTATTCCTACTGATCATTGCCTTGTGGATTTTCGACCGCCGTGAGGCTGCCGAACAGGCCGTGCTGCTCGCCGTCCGGACCGGAGGCGAAGTAGAGAGTGGTGGCTGGGCCGGCGCCTGCGTCGTTGCCGAAGGACAATGCCCACAGGCCGTCAATGGTGATCGGCTGGTTCTTCGCATCGAGAAGCTTCCCCTTGAAATGACCAGTCACCGGGTTAAAGGCCAGAATCTCTCCGCTGCCAAATTGCCCTATGAGGATGTCATGACTGAAGGCGCCGAAATCGCTCGATGCCTGCACCATGCCCCAAGGCGCGTTAAACCAGTTCCCATGTTGCAGGCGAAGCAGCAGCTTGCCGGCAGGCGAGAACGCATCGACGTAACCTAAACCTGCTCCGTCAACCTCATCGTGCTTGGCAGCGTCCTGCTGCGCAAAGGAAACAAAGATGTTTCCCCCGATATTCTGGACATTGAAAGGCGCAAAGCCGTGCGGGAGTTGGTCGTCATCGAAGAGCTCTTCCGAGATCGGGACCTGGTGGAAGTTGGAGTCATAGACTTGCACGCGCCCTTTACGGAAGTCCGCCACATACAAGAAACTCTGCGCTCCGAGAACAGGCACATTGACCGTGGCGATGGTTGCGCCCTTGAAGACTGATTTTTCTTTGTTATTTACTTTGATCACCGCCGTGGTCGGCTGCACGCCGGGATTCCATCCGGAAATGGTGCCGTCCTCGGTGACCCATAGAAAAATGGCGGGCTTCGTTGGAGCAAGTTCGAAACCGGGTGTTCCGTTGAAAATCATGCCTGTAGGCGTTCCGGTTTGGCTGCTGCTGCTTCCGGGAGGGATCGTGACCACAAGCTTCACGACCTTGCCGGTGCCGTCATACAGAGTCGAAAGGCCGGTACCGTTATCCGCCACCCACCAGGGGCTGGTGGAACTGCGCGCCAATCCCCAAGAATTGACCAGATTGGGGTCTGTGATCTTGGCGGCGCCGGGCGTATCGGCAACTAGGTTGGTTTGCGTATAGTGCTGCTGCGCGTAAGTGATACCGGATGATGCTGCGGTGAGCGAAAGTGCGGTGAGGACGCGAAGGAAACTGCGTCTGACTGGCTTATACATGGCTTCTCCCCTTGCTTATCGGTGGAAACGTCGGTAGGAAAAATCTGGCTCCGCGTGCGCCAAATGGGCACTCGTATTCGCCTGCGAGCATACGGGCCGCCCGCCAGATCGCTTGTCACAGAATTGTCAGTGCTTTGTTATTCCCTGGCACCGTAAGCAGGATCAACAAAGCTTTTGGAGAATGCAGCAAGCATCCGGCTGCGGCGCCATCCCCCGCAACGCAATCGGAGGGCGTCGTGTTTTACTTCCGCGCCGGTAGGATTTTTTTCCGCTAAGACCAGTTCAGCTCGCCAGATACACGCCGCGGCGATGGAATCGCGGATCAGTCAGCTGTTGCAGCATGAAGTCGGCCACGTCGGCGCGGGGAATGCGACGGCTGCTCGACGGAAGCGCATCGGGCAGCACGCGGTAGGTTCCAGTGGGCGGGTCATCGGTCAGGCGCGGCGGCCGCACGATGGTGTAGTCCAGATCGCTTGCCGCCAGAAAGCGCTCCTGCGCGCGCTGGTCCGCCATCGGATGCCGGAGAAGCGTCGCTCGTGCGATGGCGAAGAGGAAGCCCGCTATGGGCGGCTGGTACTTAGCCGCCGGGTAGAGTGCGCCCGCCGCGCCAACCGTGATGATCCGGTCTACCCGATGAAAATGCATGCCGTTGATGAGGAGAGGCACGGCGCGGCTGAGGACCGGATCGGCCTTGAGCGTGCGCGCGCCCAGTGCGGAGAAGACCGCGCGGTGACCGTCAATCGCATCGCCTACCGATTGCGGATCGAACAAATCTCCCTGGACCACGCGCAATCCATCCCGGGGCTCCAGTGATTGCTCGTTGCGCACAAACGCGGTCACGCTGTGTCCGAGCTCGAGCGCGCCGGCAACTAGCAGCCGGCCAATTCCTCCAGTAGCACCAAAAACGATGACCTTCATGAAAGTTCCGAGGGAAGAGATGGTCTAGACGAATACCGAAAAAATGCTTCAGCAAGGGTCACTATACAGGGCGTCCCTCTGCACGATCGTGGCGGAAGACAAACCGGCTGCGGCGATGTTCATCCCACCAAGCAAGGAGCGTGATCGAGCATGCCAGAACACATAGAGCTGGAGAAGGTGGAGTCGGCACTGACCGACCTGATCGAGAGCCTGCGAGCTGACCAGGAGGGATTTCAGGAGTTTGGAGCCCGTCTGCACGATGCCCGGGCAAAGCGGCTCTTCCTCGAAGAGACGCAGCGGCGAGCGGAGTATGCCGCGGAGCTGGAAAACGAATTGCATCGCATGGGTGTGCACGACGTGAAAGCAGGCGTGTCCCGCGCCGCAAAGCTTCGTCACTTCTGGGGAGAGGTGCAGGCCCATTTGGCCGGCGACCAGAAGGCGTTTCTGTCGGCGGCGGAGAAGAGCGATGACAAAGCCGAAAAGGCGTACAAGAACGCGCTCAAGCAGGAGCTGCCGCTGCCATTGCGCGAGATGCTGGACCGGCAGCTCGCACATATCCAGAGGTCGCACGATCAGGTGCGGGCGTTGCACGATCTTCCATAGGCGGGACTAGTCGCGAATCGAGTGGGGGCGCCCGGCAAAGGCGAATGCGGCAAAGCCGAGGATCAGCACTAGGCCCTCCACATGCACCGATTCGCGGTGTAGCTTGTCAAACAACTCGCGAGCGGGGCTGGATTCCGGCAGCGCGGCGATGCCCACCGTGCCGCCGACGGATTCCTGCGCCGTATCCATCCGCGGAATGATCGAAAACTGCGAATAGGCGGTCAGCAACACCATGCAGAACACCAGCACTGCCTGCGGCACCACCGAGTGCCAGCGCACGCGTCCCCGCAGCAGAAAGCTGAAGGCCAGAAACAGGACCCCGCAGATCAGGCCCATGTAGTGCAGATGGCGGAGCGTCCCGCCGACCACCAGTCCAGCGCCGTGGATCCCTTCGGCAGGGTTGAGAAAGAGCGGCGGCAGCAATCCGAAGGCGACAGCGGCGACCTGGACAAACAGCAGGAGGGCGCCCAGCCAGATGCCCAGCACGAGAAATGAGAGTGTGGTCAGAACGCTTCGCATGGCATGTTAAGGATGCCGCATTCATGCCACGAGGGGAAGCACTTATTGCTGCTGCGTCTGCGATGGCCGGCCAACCAGTCGCTCGATGCGCTTGGCGATGGGAGGATGGGTGGAGAAGAGGTTGGCAAAGCTCGCGCCGGAGATCAGCGGCTGCACGATGAACAGGTGCGCGGTCGAGGGCGTAGCGCCCAGCGGGAGCCGCTTCGAGTAAGCATCGAGCTTTTCCAGCGCGCTGGCGAGCGCGTAAGGATTGCCGGTCATGTGAGCGCCGGTGGCATCGGCTTCGTATTCGCGCGCACGCGAGACGGCCAACTGGATCAGCGTAGCGGCGATCGGCGCCAGAATCAGCATGAAGAGCGCGGCCATGCCACCGCCTTCGCGGTCGCGATTGCTACCGCCGCCTCCGAAGATCATGGCGAAGCGACCGGTCTGCGCGAGGATGGTGATCGCCCCAGCCAGCGTGGCGGCGATAGAGCTGGTGAGGATGTCGCGGTTGCGCACATGGCCAAGCTCGTGGGCAAGCACGCCGGCCAGTTCTTCATCGTTCAACAGATTGAGGATGCCCTGCGTGACCGCGACCGAGGCATGCTGCGGGTTGCGCCCGGTGGCGAAAGCGTTTGGCGATTCGCTGGGAATGACGTAGATCTTCGGCATTGGCAGGCCGATGCGCTGCGTCATCTGCTCGACGACGCTGTAGACGCGGGGGAGCTGCTCGCGCGTCGCGGGCTGCGCGCGATACATCGAGAGCGCAAGCTTGTCCGAGTAAAAGTAACTGAAGAAGTTCATCACCACAGCAATGGCCAGAGCGATCAGCATTCCATTGCGGCCGCCAAAGTACTGGCCGAGGAAGAGAAGAAAGAGAGTCAGCGAGGTCAGCAGCAGCGCGGTCTTGAGGGTGTTCATAGTAGTACCGGTCCTGCATCTACGGTACTCCAGAGATGCGGGACTCACAGATTAGACGCGGAAGATGGGGAAGGGTGCTGCTGGCATAGACCAAGCAAAAGCCCTGCCGAAGCAGGGCTTTTGTGAAGGATGGTGCAAGTTAGAAGTTGAACTTGAGCTGGTATTCGATCGAGCGTGGACCGCCCGCATCGAATGTGCCCGAGCCGCGCTGTGTACGGTTGCCATCTGCCACAGCGGGAGTGTTTGGGCCGTTGAGGAAGCCCGGAGCACCGGTCGGACCGACATTCGTCTGGGTAAGCAGCTGTCCAGAAACGGTTCCAAAGTTAGAGAAGTTTCCGACGTTGTAGAACGCGATTGCGGGCTCAAGGCTCATCCCTTCGTGGAACCGATACAGGCGAATCGGGTAGGAAAGGTTGGCATCAATCGTGCGGAAGGCGGGGTTGTTGATGGCGTGGCCTCCCGGAATATTGGCGATGGGTTGCTGCGCTCCCTGCATGGCCACGAGTTCAGGACCGGTGAGCAGACCAGCGCTGACCAATGCCTGTCCAGCTGGAGTCAGCGTGTTGGCGAACCTGCTGTTGTAGTTGGTAATGAGCGACTGCAGCGTATTGGCCTTGTAGTCGTGCATGTACGCGCCCGGACGGGTTCCCGGTATCAGATCGGCGGTGGTGCCATCTCCAGTTACGTCGGTCTGGAAGATCTGAGCCGTCTCACCGGCGCTATTGTCCATAGTCAAGCTCGTCGGAAGTGCTGAGAAGAAGTGACCGGTTAAGCCCAGTTGCGGACCATACTTGAACGTGAAGGAGCCGCCGAAAGAGAGCTCGTGCTTGTGATCCAACCCCAATCGGCCCATGTAGGCCGAGGGATTGTCGTTATCATAGGCAGGACTGTTGAAGAAGTTGTCTCCGCTATTTCCCGTGTTACCGGTCGTCGATACATCTCCTACAATTCTTGACAGATTGTAGGAGACCTGGAAGTTGGCGTTATCTAGACCAGGTGCGGGATGCTGCCTGACCTGCTTGAAGACGATCTGGAGTGCGTCATAACCAGACTGCCCGGTCGGTAGGATGAACTTGCCAAAACCAAGAGCGGGATTGAGTCCCGGGAAGGCCGCGCCCGCATCCGGTGTTGTGCCAATCACAGAGGCCGGATATCCGCCGAAAAGTGCATTTCCGGAGTCGAGCCCGTTGCTGGCAAAGTCCTGGATCACGGCGCCGCCGATGGAGCCGTCAGCGTTCGTATGAAGGCCCGGGCACGCGGCAATCGCCGCGTCCACACTCGGCGAGCCGCAAGCCGCCAGCGTGGCTGCAATCGCATTCTGTGCTGCAGCCACGTTCAGAGTGCGGGCAGCGCCGACGCGATTCACATCGATGACCAGCGGAATCTTCAGCGTGGAGTTATGGACGTAATCTCCGCTGATGACGGTGCCCCTGCCGATCTGTTGCTGGATGCCGAAGTTATACTGAATCGAGTAGGGCGTCTTATACGGAGCCGCATACACGCCGCCCGAATTCAAGAAGTGGCCGATGTAGGACGGATTGGAGGCCGTATTGTTGGCCTGGGTTGCCGCCTGATACTGATGGAGAACGTCGAGCAGGCCAGGAGCAGCCTGGGCGATCGATTCCGAGCAGAGGGTCGAGATGGGAACTCCGGCGCCTTCCGTGATCGTTATGCCACCAGGAGCCGCCACGGAATTTGTTCCACCGCAGACCCCAGTGCTGTTGAAGAAGGGACCCGACGCATTGATGACGGAGCTGCGGGCATTCGAGGTGTTGTTGAAGACATCGCTCTCATAGAAGATGCCGATGCCAGCCCGGAGCACTGTATTCGGAGCAGCTGCCGGGTTATACGCGAAGCCCAGCTGCGGGCCGAAGTTGGCGTAGGGCTGATGGGTCCTCTTGCCTAAGCCGGGTTGATAGACATCGAACAGGTTCGTTTGTCCACCAGTGCAGGGATTGATAGCCGCATCTACGCTGCTGCAGGGTGGTGTTGGCAGGTCCTGATTTGCGCGGTCGGTATCAACACTCCAGCGGAGGCCGGCATTGAGAGTGAAGGTCGGCTTAATCTTCCAAGTATCCGCAAAGTAAGCGCCTTCGCGCCAGTCGAAGGTGCCGCCGCCAGGAAGATTAAATCCAGGCTTCTCGGTGAACACCTGGTTTCCATTGCCGAGAATGATTCCCGAGGTTGAATACCCGTTGACCGGGTCTCCGGGGCAAGGCGCTGCGCCGGCAACGCCGCCGCAGTTTGCCAACTGGCTGCCTTGGCCGAACTCTGTGAAGAGCGATGCGCCGAAGAACTCCGCGCCGCCGCCTCCCAGGATCCGGTTCAGGCTGTAGCCGTACTTGAACGTGTGAGAGGCCTTAGTCCAAGTACCGTCATATCGGAACTGCTTGTCCGACTGGAAGGTTTCCTGAGGAGAAAGATAGTTGACGCCTGCAAAGAAGCCATCTTGTGAGT
Organism: Acidobacteriaceae bacterium; assembly: GCA_036378335.1. Taxonomy (GTDB): domain Bacteria; phylum Acidobacteriota; class Terriglobia; order Terriglobales; family Acidobacteriaceae; genus KBS-83. The sequence continues at coordinate 6,837 of DASUWP010000140.1, forward strand.
CGTAGAGCGTAAGCCCGGGAATTGGATTGTACAGGGAGGTATTCCCGGTGACCGCATCGCTGATGAGGTTATGGAACTTTTCATAGCTGCCGCGGAACGAATGGGTAAAGTGCCCGGTGACGAAATCGGCGCCGCCGGCGAAGCCCGGGGTGTTGTCACGGTTGTTGTAAATGGAATACAGGAAGCCAAAATTTCCACCGACCGCGTTGATGTCAAGGTTCACGCGACCAAAGAAATGGATTCCGTGCCATCCGCTGTAGTCCAGGCGCGCCGTCGAGTAGGTCTCCTTATAGCCAAAGGGAATCGATGGATGTTGGCTGGTGATGGCGGCAAAGGTCGGGCTGGTGGTGGCCGCGCTCAGGTTGATCTGCTTGATGCGCTCGGAGTTGGCGAAGAAGAAGAGTTTGTCCTTGATGATGGGGCCGCCGATGCTGCCGCCAAACTGGTTACGCTGGAAGGGCGCCGAGATACCGCCAGTCAGGTTCGCAAATCCGGCGCGGGCGTCCTGGAACTGATAGAAGACCTGTCCGTGGAAGGCGTTCGTGCCCGAGTTAGTGGAGACCAGCACCTGGCCAGTCGAGGTGACTTCGCCCGAGACGTCCTGAGTGGAGCGGTTCAACTGAAACTCATTGATCGCGCCCTGCGAGACGTTGAAGATGGTCGTTCCGACCGTCTCGTCGGTGATGTCCTGGCCATCCAGAAGAATGCGGGTGGTGCGGCCGGAGACGCCTCCGACGGAGATGGCCGAGTACCCCGCTTTCGTTGGGTCGAAGGACTCGCCGCTCTGCAGGATGACGCCCGGCTCAATCTGGGCCAGATCGAGGAAGTTACGGCCATTCACTGGCAGATTCTTGATCTGCTGTGCGGTGATGACGTCACTCACGCCAGCTTGATCGGTATTGAGTTGGACTGCGCCCGCATTGACTTCAACGGTCTGAGCCGAGGAGCCAACGGTCAGCTTGAAATTGCCCGAGGTGGCAGTTCCAGTGTGGATGACCGTCTTCACATCCGTCTTCTGGAAGCCCGCTGCGGTTACAGCCACCTCGTAATTGCCGGGATTGAGAGGTCCGAGACTCCAGTATCCCCTTGAATCCGTCGTGATCGAAGCTTTGGAACCTGTGTCGATACCGGTCACAATGACAGTTGCCCCTGGGACCACGGCGCCCGAGTTATCTGTGATAGTGCCTTGAATAGATCCACCATTGACGGAGACGGCCTGAGCGAACGCGGCGGGGGTGGGGAGTGTGGCCGAGCCGAGAATCAACGATGCCAAGGCGAGGATGCTGCTCGCCCCTGCCTTCCGAAAACCACTTTTTTTAAACGAATACGAATCCAAAGGAGAACTCCTCCTGATGACGATGCAACTTTAGAGGCACGTTGCATACCAGTCACTAAGAGCCTGGGTTCTCTTTGCAAATCAGAGATTTAGGTGCCAAATACCAGAGAATGGTTCTGGATTCATGGAGCCTGATACAGAAATACGTAGAAACGGTACGAGTCTACTTGGATCAGATGCGTGTTGCTGAAACGGGGAAGCTTTGCCCCAGGCGGCAGGTGAGCGCTGTCTCTGACTGCACTGCCGGTGAAGCTTGATCGCTGGGCTGGGAACCCTCGCTCGTAACCCTTGGAATCTCGCAATCTGGCCCATAATCCCCACCTAGCGGTTCAGGGCGCGCCGGATGATGGCTTCGAGCGCCTGCTTGTGGGCGGCATATTCCACCTCGCCCACATTGCCTCGTGCGCGGTCGGCCTCCAACGCGAAGAGCTCTTCCTTCAGCGAGTTCAGCAGGCTGCGGGTGTGGTCCTCTGGATCCGGTGCAGGAGGCAACGGCTGCGACACAGGTGGCGTAGGTATGGGGGCCACCGTTGCAGGTGGCGGGGAGCCCTGGGTCCAGGTCAGCGGGGCTGCATATTGCTCAGGAGCCGGAGCGGCGGAGACTTCGGCCATGGCCACATTCTCCTGCTGAGCGGGGCGGCGAAGGAAGAAGGCCGCAGCGATCGCCAGTATCAGCCCGACACCGGAAAGGATCCACCACTTGTACTTGCTGAGCGGGTCGGGAGTGTCGATGGGATTGCCCAAGCCGCCTCCGGGCCGGTTGTCGGCCGCAGCGGCAGCGCCGGCCTGGCCATTGCCTGCGGCTGCCTGCGCTGTCTGCACATCGCGCGGCAGGGCGCCTGAACCGGAGACGGAAAAGCCCAGTGCCTGGGTGGGGCTGACGTTCTTGGCGACAAAGGTCTGTGCGTTGATGTCGTCATTGATCGGCTGATAGTGCGCCGACGGATCCGGCGTGAAGGTCATGCTCTTCGGAACCATGATGACGACGTTATCGGCTGTGCCTGCCAGCTTTGGCGCGAAGGCCGCCGATCCGGAATAGGGCAGGCTGTAGGTGACCTGGAACTGCGTCTCGCCGGGGCGGAGCGGGAATAGATAGGCGTAGTGCCCCTTTTCCCCCATAGGAGCGGGCGAGGAGGCTACCGGCATGCCACCTGGTCCCATCGCAGCGGCGCCTTCGATCTTCGCGTCGGGAGGCAAATAGATTTCGTAGGAGTGGCTGGAGAACTGCGTCCGGGGCGGAGTGGAGTCATTCTTGACGAAGTAGCTTTGCGTAACGTGCAGTCCCTGCGGGTCCGTCTCAATGCGCAAAACGTTGGCCTCCGTGGTGATGCCCGGCACGGCGGCGGCCACGTCGAAGACCTGTACATCGACAGTGTTGGTATTGGGCGGCGCGGGCTGGAAGTACGAGGCCTTCTGGTGATCGACGCGGATGAGGTGCATGCCCTGATCGGGCAGTTCGATCGAGTAGTGGCCGCGCGCATCCGTCTTGGTGCGCGCCGTTTCCTGCATACGCTGCTGCAAGGAGATGAGGATGACATCGTCGCCCGGCGACGGCTTGTTGTTCGTGCCATTGGTGACCGTGCCGGTGATAGCGGCGGCTAGAGCCGACGGAACCGCGAACGCAGGAAGGACAAGGGCGAGCGAGAGAGAAATCTGCAGCAAGCGTCTCATGTTGGAATCTGGCGACTCAGCAAAAGCACAGACAGTGTAAGGTACGACGCCACTGCGAACGCAGCCGCTCTCTCAAGGAACAGCTGCACAGGGCGGATCTCTCCTACGTCTCGATATCTGTGCTTTTGCCTCTAGGATACTGCCAACTTCCGGAATTGCGGATGATTTGCGCGGGACTCATCCCATCTCTGCCTAGCCGCATCCCTGGCCCGCCCGGTGCGCGCGGGGTTGGCGACCTCACGCGCGGCGAACTAGGGGTTGCTGCGGACGCTCGATCTCCGCCAGGACCTGCGCCGCTTCGGCTTCGAGCGCTGCGCGCTGCGCGGTGTAGTCCTCTTCCGGATACTTGCCGGCGCGGTAT
>DASUWP010000141.1:0-7811 GCA_036378335.1 Acidobacteriaceae bacterium
CGGTTTGATTGGATTTTCCGGATGCCTGGCGGGTGAGTTCTGCGAAAACCTGATGGCAGGAAAGTATGAGGCTGCGCGCGATGTTGCCTCCGGGTATCAGGACATCTTCGGGAAAGGGAACTTCTTTCTCGAGATCCAGGATCAGGGGCTCGATCTGGAAAAGAAGATCCACGCGGATATGTTCCGCATGGAGAAGGAACTAGGCATTCCGCTGGTGGCGACCAATGACAGCCACTATCTCTGCGAGGACGATCATCATGCGCATGAGGTGCTGCTGTGCGTGCAGACCGCGGGATCGATCCATGATCCGAAGCGCTTCAAGTTCGACTCCGATCAGTTCTATGTGAAGTCCGCCGAGGAGATGGAGCGGCTCTTCTCGCATGCTCCGGAAGTGGTCAGCCGCACCATGCAGTTTGCCGAGCGCTGCCAGCTGAAGCTGAACAAGGTGGACAATCCGTTCCCCGAGTTTGCGGTGCCGGTGGGCCACTCGATCGACAGCTACTTCGAAGAGGTATGCCGCGCGGGATTTGAGAAGCGGCTGCAGACAGCGATCCAGCACCTGAAGGATCGCGGCCTGTTGCGCAAAACGGAATCAGACTACCGCGAGCGGCTGGAGCGCGAGATCGACTGCATCAAGCAGATGAAATTCCCCGGGTACTTCCTGATCGTCTGGGATTTCATCCGCTATGCGAAGGAGCACGATATTCCGGTGGGACCGGGGCGCGGATCGGCGGCAGGATCTCTGGTTGCGTACGTGATGGAGATCACGGATATCGATCCGCTGCAGAACGAGCTGCTGTTCGAGCGCTTTCTTAATCCGGAGCGCGTGTCGATGCCGGATATCGATATCGACTTCTGCATGAACCGGCGCGGCGAGGTCATCGAGTACGTCACGCGCAAGTACGGCCGCGAGCAGGTGGCGCAAATCATCACCTTCAACACGATGGCGGCGAAGGCGGCGATCAAGGACGTGGGCCGCGCGCTGGATATGCCGTATGGCGATGTGGACCGCATCGCGAAGCTGGTGCCGGCGACGATCGGCATCACGATCGAGCAGGCGCTGAAGGACTCGCACCAATTGCAGGCGGCGTACGAGGCGGATACTGCTGTCCGCGAGCTGGTGGACACGGCGCGCAAGCTCGAAGGGCTGGTACGCGGCGCTGGCGTGCACGCAGCCGGCGTGGTCATTGCGCCCAAGCCGCTCACCGAACTGGTGCCGGTCAGCCGCTCCAAGAACGATGAAATCGTCACCGCCTATGACATGAAGGCAGTGGAGAAGATGGGTCTGCTCAAGATGGATTTTCTTGGGCTAACCACGCTGACGGTGATCGATGATTGCCTGAAGCTGATCCGGCGCAACCGGAATGTCGAGATCGACATGGCGAAGGTGCCGCTCGATGACCAGAGGACCTATGAGCATGTGTTTCACAAGGCGCTGACCTCCGGTGTTTTTCAGTTTGAGTCCGGCGGCATGCGCGATGTGCTGCGGCGCTATCGTCCAACGACGGTAGAAGACCTGACAGCGCTGAACGCGCTGTACAGGCCAGGGCCGATCCAGGGCGGCATGATCGACGACTTCATCGAGCGCAAGCACGGCCGCCGCAAGGTGGAGTACGAGCTTCCCGAGTTGGAAAGGATCCTGAAGGAAACGCTGGGCGTGATCGTTTACCAGGAGCAGGTGATGCAGATCGCCAACGCGCTGGCGGGCTACTCGCTGGGTGAAGCCGATCTGCTGCGCCGCGCCATGGGCAAGAAGAATGCCGAGGAGATGGCGAAGCAGCGCGAGCGCTTCGCGGCCGGCGCCGCCAGAAACAAACATCCCAAGGACAAGGCGACGCACATCTTCGACCAGATGGAGAAGTTTGCCGGCTACGGCTTCAACAAGTCGCACTCCGCAGCCTATGCGTTGCTGGCGTATCACACGGCCTATCTGAAGACCCACTATCCGGTCGAGTTCATGGCGGCGCTGCTGACCAGCGAAATCTCCAAGCCGGAGAACGTGGTGAAGTACATCAGCGAGTGCCGCGAGATGGAGATTGCGGTGGAGCCGCCGAATGTGCAGGTGTCGGATGCCGACTTCACGCCGGATGGCGATGTGATCCGCTTCGGCCTGACGGCGATCAAGAACGTGGGACGCAACGCGATCGATTCGATCATCGCGGCGCGCGCGAAGCTTGCCGAGGAGCAGAAACGCTTTGCGTCGTTGTGGGAGTTCTGTGAGCAGGTGGACCTTCGCCTTCTGAATAAGCGCGTGATCGAGTCGCTGATCAAGGCGGGTGCGCTGGACAGTTTTGGATCGCGGGCGCGGCTGATGGCTGCCGTGGACAAAGCGATGGAGCGCGCGCAGAAGTCGCAGCGCGACATGGCTGCGGGGCAATCCGGGCTGTTCGGCGGGCTGGGCGCGATCTTCGACGATACGCCGGTGAATGGGATGCACGGGAACGATCCGCTGCCCGATGTGCCGGAGTGGGATGAGAATCTGCGGCTGCAATCGGAGAAAGAAGTGCTGGGGTTCTTCGTCTCCGGGCACCCGATGGATAAGTACGCAGACAAGATCAAAAACTTGAAGGCAGTGAGCACTTTGGATGCGCTGGAGATGAAGCCGGCGCCCCCGACGCGGCGGGGAGAGCAGCGGCCGGAGAACGATATCGGCATTGCAGGGGTAATCGTGGGGCTGAAGGTGGCAAAGTCGAAACGCTCCGGCGAGCTCTATGCGCAGGCTGCGCTTGAGGACACGGTGGGTAAGATCGAGCTCATTGCTTTTCCGAAGGACTATCCGCGGTTGGCGGAGTCGCTGAAGATCGATGTGCCGGTGCTGGTGCGCGGGCAGTTGCGAGCAGAGGAAGATGGCGCGCCGAAGCTAGCCATCTCGTCGATCCAGGCGCTCGAAGATGTGCGGGTCAAGCTGCCGCAGAATGTGCGCATCAAGGTTACGCTTGACCGCGCGACGGACCAGACGCTGCTGTCATTGCAGGCGATGATTCAGGAGGCGCCCGGACCAGGCAAGCTGATGATCAACCTGGAACAGCCCGGCGAGTTCATCGTGATGCTCGAACCGGAAGGGGTGACGGTGGGTGCGGACCGGATCTTCATCGAGCGCGCGGAGGGTCTGTTGGGCCGGAACGCGGTGACGGCGATTGACTAAAAAGTTGTAGCGTAGACTGACGCCATGCCGCACGAGGAACAACCTTCAAAGCCACGCAGACTGCCGGTCGCGTCGTCCCTGCTGCTTGACGTCGTTCGATTCGGCGCTGCCGTCATGGTGGCGATAGGACATGTGACGCAAGGCTTCTTCTCCACCGGCTGGCCCGACCTGACGGACAACGCGGTCGAAGCGGTCGGGATTTTCTTCGTGCTTTCCGGTTTTGTGATCCGCTATGTCACGCGGCAGAAGTATGCCCGAATCGGGGAGTATTGGATTGATCGCGCGTCGCGTATTTACTCAGTGATCATTCCGGCAGTTCTGTTTACGCTGCTTGCCGATTGGATTGCCCTGCATGCGAATTCGGCCTTTTACCTTGCACACTGGGGCAAGTACATGGATCACCCTGGGTCGCGCCTGCTCCAGAACCTTACCTTCACTTCACAATTCTGGTCGAGGGATACACAATTTTTTTCCAATACTCCGCTGTGGTCTCTCTCGTACGAGTGCCTCTATTACGCGGTCTATGGCTGCGCATTTTATTTGCGCGGCGTCTGGCGCTGGATTGCTGCCATCGCACTCCTGGCGCTTGCCGGCCCCCATATTGTTTTTCTGTTCCCGCTGTGGCTGCTGGGCTGCGCGCTTTATGAGCTCTACGAGTGGCTGGTTTCTCCGCGACGGGCGGTCTGGTTCCGCCGCGTGGGAGTGCATGCCGCTTTCGCAGCGGTTGGCCTGGCCGGGATGCTGTCGCATGCGGTGGGGAGATTCTTGTCGCTCTTTGGGAACACGGTGGACTATCTGGCGACCAGGAGCCACCACCCAGCCACGAGCGTTTTTTCGATGATGCTGATTTACTATCGCGTCAGCATTCCGGCGGCGTTCCTCATGCTGTGGCTGCTGATTGTCGTAGACGGTTTGCGCGTCGATACGCATTCGTCCAGCGTGCGCGCCTTGCGGGTTTTGGCCGAGGGCACCTTTCCTCTGTACGTCTTCCATTTTCCGTTTTATGTGGTGATGGCGTCCCTGATTCCATACGATCACGCGAACGCGATGGCGAAGATCGGAATGCTGCTGGCCGCGATTGCCTTGGGCGTGGTGCTCGCATTCCCCACTAACCGGCTGAAGGATGCCATGCGTCGCCGGCTGCGTGACTGGTTTATACCCGGGGACCGCATGCCGGCGGCGCGTTCCGCGGAAACGGTAGCTTCCTAAGCACGCAGCTCTCTGATAATTTGTCTCTGCATCTGATTTGTCTCAGCATCTCCGGTTCCATACAATCGGATCGTGGCCCAGGGAACCCTGATACCGTTGACGACACAGTCCCCCAGTGATCAGCCGGAAGGAAAGGCAGAGCCGCAGCAGACATCTGCTCCGGAGCCTCAGCCGGATGCATGGCTGAAGACGGAGCTGGCGCGGAATGCACAACGGCCATACCCTATGGACTTTATCGGGATGATCTTCACCGACCTGAGTGAGATCCACGGCGATCGCAACTTCGCCGACGATCCGGCGATGCAGTGCAGCATGGCGCGGTTTCACGGCGAAGAGGTGCTGGTTGTTTCGAATGTGAAGGGCCGGACGACGAAGGACAACGTGAAGTTCAACTTCGGGCTGCCGAATCCCGAGGGCTATCGCAAGGCGCTGCGCGCGATGAAGATCGCGGAGAAGTTCGGCCGGCCGATCTTCACCTTTATCGACCTTCTGGGCGCGAATCCGGGGCTGGGCGCGGAAGAGCGCGGGCAGGGTGAGGCGATTGCGCGCAACCTGCTGGAGATGTCACGCCTGACAGTACCGACGATCGCGACGGTTACGGGTGAGGGTGGTTCTGGCGGCGCGCTGGCGCTGGCGGTTGCAGACCGCGTGCTGATGCTCGAGAACGCGGTCTATTCGGTGATCTCGCCTGAGGGCTGCGCGTCGATCATGTGGCGCGATGCCGCCAAACGCGCGAAGGCGGCGGAGGCGCTGAAGACGACTTCCGATGACGTACTGGCGATGGGATGCGTCGATGACGTGGTTCCGGAGCCGCCGGGTGGCGCACATCTGGATCCAGAGGCGGCGGCTGGCATGCTCGATGCAAAGCTGACATGGCATCTGAATGAATTGCGGTCCATGTCCACGGAAGCTCGCCTGGCTGCCCGGCGCGAGAAGTTCCGCAATATTGCGCAGTTCTACACCACGTAAAGAGTTACTTGGTCACTCCGCCGCCAATTCTGCCCCCGCATCCACAAAGGCCCTCGCGTCTGCGCTCCTTCTGCGTCTTCGTGGTGGCGCTGGTGTGGGCGTTTGTCGCAGAGGCGATCGCGCACCGCGCGGCAAACGGGCTGAGCTCCGGGGATTGGCTGCCGCTGGTCGACCGGCTGGTGATGCTCTTCCTTCTGCTGGTGGGCTTCAGCGGGTTGGGCATCGGCTTTTCCCGTCAGCAGGAGCCGCGAAAGGCCATGGGGCTGGTGTCGCGTCCTGGGCTGCTGCACGAGTTCGGCACGGGCACAGCAGTCGGGTGGGGGCTGCTGCTGCTGACGATTGTCCCCTCGGTCTTTATCGGCGGGCTGGGTGCGACGCTGTGGACCGGCGCGCGCCAGTGGTTCCTGCTCATCCTCGACCTGCTGGTGCTGGCGATCGCGGCGTTGTGCGAGGAGCTGATCTTCCGCGGGTATCCCTTCCAGCGGCTGATGGACGCGATGGGAACGACACTGGCTTCCGTGTTGATCTCCATTTGCTTCGTGGTGGTGCATTACCAGCCTGATATGCCGCACGCGGCGGTCTTCGCATTGTTCCTGCTCAGCGTGATCCTGTGCATCGCGTACGTGCGGACGCGTGCCGTATGGCTGCCCTGGGGATTGCACTTTGCATGGAACGCGGCGATGGGGCCGCTTTTCGGTTTGCCGCTCAGCGGCTACGGCGGTTTTGCGAACGGCTTCTCGCCGGTAGTGCAAAGCACGCCGCCGGGACCGGAGTGGCTGACGGGCGCCGATTATGGACCGGAAGGCAGTGTGATCGCGGTGCTGGTGCTGTGTTTCGGGTTGTGGCTCATCCTACGGGTCACGCGCGAGTATGCCAGCCGCTATGGATACCCGGAGATCATCCCCGGAGGCATTCCGGTGGATATTGACGCAGCTGCCCGGCGGCAGCACGAAGCTGCCATGGGACCAAGTGAACCGGCGGGGCCGAAACTGGTGCAGATCGGCGATTTGCCTCCAGCGGCAGCACCGCCGCCGACAAACCCGACGACGATCCCGGAACAGCCGCAGATGCCGCCAAAAGGCTAATAGATAGCTCCGGCTTCCAGCAGTCGTTTCGACTTTGCCCACAGGTTCATCACTCTCGCCTTGTCAGAGGCACCCGGAGAGGCGCATCATTCGGGCATACGAGGCTTGTTATGGGCAATCGGCACAGTTTGCGCAAGGCTGCTCAGTCAGTCGCGCTGGCTGGTTCCGCCCTCGCGTTTGCGCTCTCCGCTTCCGCTGCATTGGGGCAGACGCAGGTCTTCATTGTGCAGACCGAGCACCAGTCGAATCTGCCTCCATTCCACCCAACAAACGTCAAGCTGGATCAGCGCAAGCTGACACCCCGGGCGCGCCGCGAGCTGATCGTGGCCTTCACTGCGGAGCAGGGTTTTGCCCGCCGCCCGCTGCCGCTGGATTCGCATGGAGTGGTGCTGCATGCAAATGGTGAACTCAAGCCGGACGGGCTGGATTACGAAGCGGCGTTGCAGAAGCATGGCATCAGCTCCAAGGCCGGGGACAGGCTGGTCATTTCGGATATCAAGATCGAGTCAGACAAGATTGTGCTCGAGTTCAACGGCGGTCCGGACCACAAGCACAAGTTCCTGCGCCACATTGAAGTTGGCGGGGGAATGGGCACCGGTCCGCTGGTGCAGGACAATGGCCAGGAGCCGGTGGGGTCGCGGCTTACGTTGACCTTTGATAAATACGTCCCGGATATGACGCCGGACCAGTTGCGCGCGCTGATCCAGCCGGTGATGGACTTCAACGTGAAGACGCCGCTCGAAGCCTACGTGGACACGCTGCCGCCCAAGCTGAAAGAAGCGATTCTGAACCACCATGTGCTGGTGGGCATGGATCGCAAGATGGTGATCTACGCGCTGGGGCAGCCGCACGATAAGGTGCGGGAAGATAACAATGGCGTTCCGTTCGAGGAATGGGTCTATGGCGAGGCGCCGCAGGCGACGCAGTTTGTCCGCTTTGAAGGCACCCGCGTGGTGCGCGTGGAAGTCGCGAATGTCGGTCAGGACCTGATTGTGCGCAACCAGGATGAGACCGGCGGTTATGTGGGCAGCGGAGATAGCCATGAAGTGCAGATGGGCGATGCCGCGCCCGCGACCGACGCGGACGGCAACCACAAGCGGACGGCGCCTTCGCTGCGATTGCCGGGTGAGGAACTGCCTGGAACGATGCAGCCGGTGAATACGAAAGCCGGACAGCCGGAGACGAAGCCGCAACCGATTCCCGCGCCACCGGGGTCTTCGCCGGCAGATACCGGTCACTGGTCTACAGCAGGAAATGCGGCGGCGGGAAATGCAGGTCCGGGAGTGCGGGGGCAGAGCTGAAGCTGCGTACCGGGGAACTTGTGCCTGGTGTGACTTTACGACGGAAGGCTGCGTGAACAGTGTGATCTCACCCTTCCGCAGTCCAGCCTGAAAACCTGAGCG
>DASUWP010000142.1:0-3588 GCA_036378335.1 Acidobacteriaceae bacterium
CCATGCGTCGCAACGATCAGGTCATCGTCTTTAACGAGGAGGTCACGCATCGAGGTGGATGGCAGGTTGTACTGTAGCGGACGCCAGTGTGCTCCGTCATCGAACGATACCCGCACACCATGCTCAGTGGCGGCGTACAACAAACCGGGCCGTAGTGGATCGGCACGAACTGCGTTCACCGGCGCATCGTCAGGAAGGCCGGCACTGATGCTTTCCCAGGTTTTGCCACCGTCGTGAGTGCGATATGCGTATGGGTGCAGATCGTCAACACGCATGCGGTTCACCGCAACATAAGCCGAGTCGTCGTCGAAACGCGATGCGTCGATCTGCGCGATCTTGCTCCACGGTGCGACACCGGCCGGAGTGATTTTTGTCCAGTTCGCGCCGGCGTCCCTGGTGAGCCAGACGAGGCCGTCGTCTGTCCCGGCCCAGATGGTTTGCCCGTTCTTGTAGGAAGCGGCGACGGAATAGATGACGCCGCGGCGATCCGCTAACTGATCGGGGGTAAGGGTTGGCAGCGTGGATAGTTGACCAGTCATCTCCTGGCTGAGATCGGGGCTGATTATCTTCCACGTAGACCCTCCATCTGTCGTGGCAAAGAGATGGTTGGCAGCGTAGTACATCGTGTGCGGGTCGACCGGCGAGAACAGAATTGGCTCGGTGCGGTCTGCGCGAAATCCCTTCTTGCGCATGGGAACGGGCGTCACGTTCTGGACCTGACCGGTAACGGAGTCGTAACGCGAGACCTCGGTGCGGCCGGCGCCGTAGATGATGTCGGAATGCAGCGGATCAGGAGCAGCGTAGCCGTACTCAATGATGCCGACCGGATGCCACTCGCGAAAGGTGATCTGGCCGTCATTGCCGCGGGTCGAGGTGCAAACTGAGCCACTCTCCTGTTGGCCCGCACACACCTGATAAGGGAAGTCGTTCGTTGCCGCGACATGATAAAGCTGGGCTGTGGGCTGGTTGTACCAGGAGCTCCAGCTTTCGCCGCCATTCACACTGACGACCGCTCCCTGATCGCTGACGAGCAGCAGGATCCTGGGATTCCGCGGGTTGATCCACAAGTTCTGGTAATCGTCGCCGCCCGGGGCGCCGCGCAAGCTGATCCAGCTCTTGCCGCCATCCGTCGACTTACACGTCACAATGCTGGTGCTATAAACGATATCTGGATTTTGTGGATCGACTCTGGGAACGGGCAGATCGCCCCCACCGATCTTCATCGCCGGACGTGGGTCGTCCGTAATCTTGCGCCAACTCATGCCGGCATCATCGGAACGATAGACACCCAATCCCTTGCTGGATGCGTACGCGCCCTCCTCTTTTGTAGAGAGCGTTGCGTAGATGCGATTGGGGTCGCTGGCTGCGATGGCTATGTTGATCTGCACCAGATCCTTGGGCAGGCCATCGGTGAGCTGCTTCCAGGTGCTGCCTCCGTCTGTGGATTTGAAAAGCCCGCCATGCGTGCCTTCGTAGGCGTTCTTGTCTTCCCAGGGTCCGAGTCGCGCATCCCACATCGACGCATAGATGATTTGCGGGTTCTTCGGATCGATTGCGATATCGGAGCCGCCGGTATTTTCGTCCTTGTAGAGGACCTTCTCCCAACTCTTGCCGCCATCCTGCGAGCGAAAGATGCCACGTTCCGCGTTCGGACCATAGGGGTGGCCGAGCACGGCGGCGAAGAGCCGATTGGGATCGGATGGGTCTACGGCGAGCGTCGGGATCTGTTGTCCATTACGAAGACCGAGATGCGTCCAGGTCTTGCCCGCATCCGCGGAGCGGTAGATGCCGTCGCCGACGGAGAGATCCGGGCGATGCAGGCCCTCGCCACTCGCAACATAGATCACGTTGCTGTCGGATGGTGCGACAGCAATGGCTCCTATAGACTGCGTATCCTGTCCGTCGAAGATGGGATTCCATGTGCGGCCGTAATCGGTCGATTTCCAGACTCCACCGTCTACCTGGCCCACGTAGAAGAGGTTCGGTTGATCCGGAACGCCTGCGGCTGCTCGCGCCCGGCCTCCGCGAAAAGGGCCGATCATGCGCCAGTGCATTTCCGGCATCGACGTAGAGCTCTCCGCGGCAAAGCAGATAACGGCCGGCAGAGCCACCGCGCCTAAAAGTATTGCGGAGGATATGATCTTTACTGCTGAGCACTTCCCTTTCATTCCAGCCCCTTCTGCCACACACGAAGCCCCTTGCTCAGGCTTAGCGCCGTCCATGAATACCACAGAAGGCTACTACGTATAGCCGAGCGGAAGGGCCCATCGTATCAGCATCTTGGATTTTCTCTTGCCGTGTGTGAGTCGCGGATGGTTCTTGAGGATCTTATGTTGGATTCGGTCTCCGACGTTGCGATTTATGGGTCGCCTTTCGCCTGGAAGCGACTGCGGTGGAAAGCTGCCTCAAGAATTCGACGGTAATTCCTCCTGGATCTTTGCTCTCGAGAACGATGGGACGGACTCCCCGGCCTTGAAGAACCACATCAGGAACGACATGAAGCGTCCCACAAAATCGCTGAGGCTGCCGGACAGGGTTGGATGAAAGATATCGCGGAAGACTTCGCGGAGCCCGAACAGGGCCCGGAGAGCCCCGCTAGCCTCCAGCGCGATACGGGCAATCATGGATTCTCCTCGGCGGAAGCCCGCATCATAGCCGCTGCTCCTGCGATCCGATTCCATGCGCCATGCGAAGAGCGTGTGACCTGCGAATGCGGAAGCGTCTGCTCGATTCACTTCCAGCCTTGCCAAGCAGCCGTTTCCTAGTACGGAGTGCGGCCGCCAGTCGCTTCGTAGATTTCTCCGGTGACATAGGACGCATCGTCTGAAGCGAGAAAGACGAATACCTTCGCGAGTTCGATGGGCTGCGCAGGCCGGCCGAACGCGGTGTTCTCGCCAAAGTTGCTCACTTTCTCCGGCGGCATGGTGGAGGGAATCAGAGGCGTCCACACCGGCCCAGGCGCAACTCCGTTGACGCGCACTCCTTGCTTCGCCGCTAATTTCGCAAAGCTCTTTGTCATACTCAGATCCGCCGCCTTCGATGCAGCATAGGCCACCAGCTTTTCGCTTGGCTCATATGCCTGGATGGATGTGGTGTTAAGAATGACCGCGCCGGGCTTCAGGTGTGGCAATGCCGCTTGTGTGAGGAAAAACGTTCCGAAGACGTTCGTCCGAAATGTGCGGTCGAGCTCTTCGGGTGAAATTTCTTCAATCGAGTCATGGGACATCTGCACTCCGGCGACGTTGACCACGACATCGAGCTTGTTGAATTCCTGCGTAGCCGTCTCGACGAGTTGCTTCGCATAGGCTGGGTCTCGGATGTCTCCCGGGCGGCGCAAGGCAACCTTGCCTGCTTGTTCGATGACCGCCGCGGCGTCGGCGGCGTCGGCCTCCTCTTCGGGGAGGTAGGACATCACGATGTTCGCGCCCTCCTTCGCAAACGCAATGGCAACGGCTCTGCCGATCCCGCTGTCTGCTCCGGTCACAATGGCGATCCGTCCATCGAGCCTGCCGCGGCCGGTGTAGCTGGTTTCACCATGGTCAGCCGGTGGATCGAGAAGCTTGTCAGAGCCAGGGACGGCCTGTTGCT